>DASRXU010000505.1:0-12899 GCA_035687365.1 Planctomycetaceae bacterium
TTCACGGGGCCGGATCGTCGCGGCACGAGCTTCGGCCTTCGCGGCAACGAGGGGCTGGTACTCTCCGGCACTGCCCTCGAGAAGCACCATCGTGAGGTACAAATCGTTCGTGGCGGCTCCCCGATCGACTGTACGGGCGGCGTCGCGAGGGCTCGGCTTCCGTGGCCAGACGGCACCGATCAGCAGGGCAGCCACCGGAAGTGACGCAGGAAGCCAGGGCTGTGTGACGACAGGAACAAGCCCCGTGAGCCGTGAGACCAGAACGAGAGCGCAATAGATCGCCGCCAGACCGAGGAAGGCAAACAGCCCGCGTCGGGCGACGACGGCCCATCGCAGACGCCAGAGCACTCGATCCAAGAGTCGCCGCCAGTGCGTTACTGCCCTGGGCCGGCCAGCGGCCTGAGTGGGAATCGGCATCGACGAGCTCCCGGACGACAAAAGCGATCCCTCCGCTGATTTCAACATAGAAGGCGGCCCCGTCCGATTCAAGGAAATCCCAGCGTGGGAAGACCTTAAGGGCTCTGGCAACCTGAACCGGAACCTGGTTCTGAGCGACCTTACCCAACAGACGCGCCCTTGTCGGCCTTTTGTCTACGTGAACGTCCGGCTCGGTCCGACGGCGCCGAAATGAGTCCGGCTGACGGGTCCTCGGCCCAGGCGCTCATTGAACTCTTGGCGATGAACTCACCGGTTCAGCAGCCAACCAGTGCTTCGTCGCGGCGAGCGGAGTTCTCAGTCAAACGGCAGGCGTCGCCCCGGCCCACATGATGTGAGCGAGCTGGCCCACTCGGAGTCCGTCAGCCCGCTCAGCCGTATATCGGGCATTGAGCGCGTCGGTGGAAAAATCCTGCGCGAATTGAAAGCCGAGTTCTTTGAGCCGGTCGATCAACTCAATGGGAGCAAACGAACTCTGAAATGGTTCCCCTTTCGATCGGACGCGCTCGCTCAGCCCGTGATAGACGGCGAGCTGCCTCGGGGTGAGCACCTCGGGCGCCAGCGAATAATCAAAGACCACGCCACCCCGAGCTCGTGTGGCTGCGGCGACAAAGCCGAGCGTCGAGAAAATCGCCGGCCGAGTGAGATAGGGCACAACTCCCAGCCAGGAAAACAGGGCTCCCGCCGATGCGTCAAATCCGGCCGCTGCCAAAACCTCAGGCAGCGTTTGATGCTCGAAATCTATCGGGACAAATGTGACTTGCGCCGGAATCGTGATGTCCGCTTGCCGCAGGAGTTCTTGCTTCCAAGCTTGGGTCGCCGGATGATCGACCTCCCAAACGCGAAGCGGCATTTTTGGCTGAGGAATTCGATAGGCTGACGTATCGAGGCCCGCCCCGAGAACGACATACTGCCCTAGGCCACCTGCACGCAGTTGGGCTAGCTGTTCCTCGGTGAAACGAGCGCGAACCGCCACGAAGGCTCGCAGGTAACTCGCGTGGCGCTCTGTTTCATACCGCTGCGGATTGGCCCGAATTGCGGCTGCAACTTCGGCCCCCAAGACGTCGATTGCCAACGGATCCGACAGAATCGTTGGCAGGTCGAGCAACTGATGTGCGGCCCGATGCAGGGCGACCAATTCCGCCATTCGGCTGCTTTGGGTGGGAATCATATTCGGGGCGTAGGTCGAAGAGGGAGCGGTACTGACAATGCTGCATTTGTAAGGTGAGGCTGTCTCGCAGAACAGCCCCGAGCGGTTGCTGATCCCTCGCCCCCATCAGGCGCTGCGGCGCGCCGGGAAGGTTTCTGTCACGTGCCCGGCACTGAATTCATGGCCGGCGTGGTTCCAAGCCCGGTCGAGAGCCATCAGTGCTTCCCGGAGAGAGACAGCACGCAGCAAGCCGTCGTCGCAATGTCGCACCAATTGGAAGCGAACCAGCTTGTCGACGGCGTCACCAATCTCGAAATCGACTTTGATGCCCATCGATTCCTCGAGGAATTCTTCGATCGCATCGTCCAGGTGTTCGCGTTTCCAACCGTCCTCGCCGGCCCGTGTCAGCAGAAAGAAATAGCCGAGCACTGCCTCGCGAAATTCTTGCTCTTCGGCTTCGTTGAGCAGGCGAAAGAGCGCCCCGGCATTGTTGTCGAGGTTTTGATAGTAGAGGCTCTGCGCCAGATTGAGCTGGTACTTTTGCTTCGTCTGCATGTAGCCGTAGAACGAACGCAGGCCGTAACCGACCGTGCCGCCGACGAGGCTCAACAGAGCGACCGAGTGGTACGCGCTCGTGAGGGCCAGCGTCAACGCTCCCTGCAGCAGTTTCCAGCCGGTGATCGCGATGCCGCTCAAGGTCGGCAAGACAATCTTGCCGCGATCGGTGAGGGTCAGCTTCACCCGAGTGCCGGGTAGCAGCATCTCGAGATCGACCTTGGGAATGTCTTTGAAGATCTTGATGTAGACCGAGTCTGTGTCGATGGGCGCCGATTGTTCGGACCGGTCGCGCAGCTTGAGCATGACAACGAGGCGCTGATAAACGGGTAGATCTACCTGTTCGACCCGCATCAACTTTCGCCAGCGGCGCCGGCTTCGCTGCCCGATGACATCGCCGCGAGCGAAGATCTCCAGCCGGTCGAACACGTCGAAATCGACTTCGAGGTTGATGCCCCAATCGCTGGCCCGCTCGAGGGCGGCGTTGATCTCGTCGGACGACAAACGCTTGAAGTTGGCCCGTTCCAAGAGGGCAATGAACTGGGCGAAGAGCTGTTCAATCTCGAGGTCACGCGCGCCCGTAGCGTGCAGGTCGAGCGGTTGCGTGTCGGAGTCGGGATCGAATGCCGCGTAGGCGTCCTTGAGTTGTTCCAGCCGAGCGTGATACTCGCAATGCAACGTGGCGTCCAGGCGGCGGCAAAAGCGTCGGAAATGGTCCCTATCATGCGGCGTAAGTGGCCAATCCCGACACAGCAGCTCGACCAAATCGGTCTTGCGGATCGGAATGAACTGCTCGCGGTCGCTGTACTCGGCCAAGCCTTTCTCCCGCTCATCGACCTCCATTGCCACCACTCGGAATTCCGCTGAAGGGAGCGAAGTTTCGTGATTGTGGCGCGTTCGGGCAAGTCGAGTTTACGGTGCCTCCGGAGCGGGTTTGGCGACTTGAAGAACCGCTATTTAGAAATCGGCATCACCGGGGGGCGAAATTCGGATATTCTGGCGACTAACCCCTCGCCTGGACGGTCCGGTGGCCCGAGTTTTGCAAAGCCGGGATTCAACCCCCGGAACCCAACATTTAGTCAATTCTGGTTGATCCCATGCGAAGCAATCCGGTTAAGCGCGCGATCAAAACAGGACAGACGGTCATCGGCAGCGAAATCTCGCGGTTTCGCAGTCCCGATGTCGCCCGTTTGTATGCTCTGGCCGGCTTCGATTTCGTGTTCATCGACATGGAGCACTCCGCGTACAGCATGGAGAGCGTTGCCGATATGATCGCCGCGGCCCGTACCGGCGGCATCGTCCCGATTGTCCGCGTCCCCCAAGCCGATTACACGCTGATCAGCCGCGTTCTCGATCAGGGAGCGCTGGGGATCATGGTGCCGCGAGTTAACACACCCGAGCAGGTGCGCGACATCATCTCCTGGATGAAGTATCCGCCCGACGGCGCGCGGGGCTTCGCTGCGACGATGGCTCAAACCGATTTTGAAGACATCTCGATCGAAACGCTGATGGAGGCGAATAACCACCAGACTCTCTGCGCGATTCAGATTGAACGAAAAGAGGCGCTCGAGGATCTCGACGAAATCATGTCGTTCCCCGGCGTCGACGTCGCCTGCCTGGGCTTCACGGATCTCTCGATCGATTTGGGAATCCCGGGTCAGATCGATCATCCGCGGATGGTGGCCATCGCGGAGCGGGTCTTGTCGATCTCGCAGCGGCATGGAGTGGCGGCCGGGGCCATCGGGTTGCAACTCGAGATGTTGGTGCACTGGGTTCAAAAGGGAATGAGGTTCATCTCGTACTCCAATGAGGTCCAGTTGCTGCAAGAGGCGGCCACGTCAGCGGCCCGTCGACTCAAAACGGCCGCGATGCACAAACCGTAGGGGACTGGGTGGCGACCGGGAGCTTCGCCCTCCAAGAGGCAACGGATGCGGGTTCATTTTGGTCCGGCCCAGATCGCTCTCGTCCAGGGCGATATCACCGAGCAGGACGCTGACGCCATCGTCAACGCGGCCAACTCGGGCCTTGCCGGCGGTGGCGGCGTGGACGGAGCGATCCACCGCGCAGCGGGTGCCTCGTTGATGGAGGAGACCCGCCGCCGCTATCCCCAAGGCTGCCGCACGGGTGACGCCGTGCCAACGTCGGCAGGCAACCTACGGGCGCAACACGTTTTTCACGCCGTTGGACCGGTTTGGCGCGGAGGGATGCAGCAAGAGTCCAAGCTCTTGGCGTCGGCCTATCGGCGCTGCCTCGAACTGGCGGTCGAGCATCAGTGCCGCAGCATCGCCTTTCCGGCGATCAGCACAGGGGTCTACGGCTACCCCAAGGATCTCGCGGCCGAGTGCTCGTTGAAAACCGTGCGAGACTTCCTGCTCGAACTGGGCCAGCCGCTCGAAGTCCGCTTTGTGCTCTTCGACGCTGGGACTTTCGGCGCCTTCGCACGAGTGCTCGAGGAAATGGCCGATTAGTCGGCGCGGAGCATTTCCCTCTGCCTTACCCCCTTCGCGTTCGTAGGGACCTTCCCTAAAATACTCTCAGCATGAACGAACCAACGCCCGTAGCGGGGGAGCACGCTGATGCCGCCCGGCCGCTCGAGATCACGACGTTCTATTCGCCGACAGCGACTAGCTCTGTCTCTAGGCAACAGATTCCCAGACGCGCCTTATCGAGTCGCACCCCTCAGGACTATCGAGCGCTGGCGATCGCACTTTTTTCCGCCACCTGTCTCAGCGTGTTCGCAGCGGGAATGGCACCCGGCGATGGATTTTTGTCAGCGGGGCCGAGATTGTTGCGGGCCTTTCTGGTCGGAGAGTTGCCCCTGATCTTGCCCGGGATGCTCAAGGATGGGGCGATTTTCTTCGGCGCAGTGATGGCAATTCTCGTCGCGCATGAAATGGGGCATTATCTGCAGGCCCTTCGCTACAAGGTGCCCGCAACGTTGCCATTTTTCATACCGCTCCCGATCGTACCGTGGGGAACGATGGGGGCCGTCATCGTTCAAGGGGCGGGTGTAGCGGATCGCAAGAGCCTGTTCGATATTGCCATCAGCGGACCACTTGCGGGCCTCGTCTTTGCAATACCCGTCACGTTAATCGGGCTGTCCCGGGCCCAAGTCGGCTATCTCGATCCAGCTCTGGGAAGCCAGAGCTATGGCCTCCCATTGATCATCAAGTGGCTTGAGCGCCTTTACTTTGGACCCATCCCCGAGCATTACATCGTTATCCAGAACGCTTGGTTGTTTGCCGGTTGGGTCGGAATCTTCGTGACGGCGCTCAACCTGATGCCGATCGGACAGCTGGACGGCGGGCACATTCTGTACACGCTCATCAGGCGCAGGGCGCATGGCGTCGCGATCTTGCTCCTCGCCGCTGCGATCGCCTTCATGATCGCTCGTGGCCAATTTGGGTACGGACTGATGGTGGCCTTACTGTTTCTCTCCGGCCCGCGCCATCCGCCAACGGCCAATGACGACGTTGAGCTGGGTCCCGGGAGAATTGCGCTCGGTTGGCTGACTCTGGCGTTTGTGATCGTCGGCTTCACGCCAATTCCGATCTCGGTCTCGGAACCTTCGCCGCCCCAACAGGAACGCCACGAAAAGCCGGTGGAACCGAGCGACCTGTTGCAGGGGCGGCTGCAGAGCCTCGAGGAACGTCAGCCCGCCCAGCGAGATTTCATGAACCGCAACGCTTCTCGCGAGAGATGTTCTTCGCTCGGGAACATGCGGCGCCAGATCTTGGTTGCCGCCGCCAAATCGGGTAGGGCCAAACCGAAGGCTTCGACGACCATCCACCCGTCGTACTTGGTTTCTTTGAGCGTTGCGAAGGTGGTGTCCCAATCGACGTGGCCTTCGCCAGGGGTGCCACGATCGTTCTCCGAAATGTGGACGTGCACGGTGTAGGGTGCACAGTCGCGGATTGCCTTCGCGATATCCTTCTCTTCAATGTTCGCGTGGAACGAGTCGTACATCATCCGCAGGTTCGGATGATTGACCTCGCGGCAGAAGCGGGCCGTGTCGGCGGCCGTGTTGAGGAAGTAACACTCGAACCGGTTGAGATACTCCAAGACAAGCGTTACGCCGGCTTGCTTCGCGTAATCGGCCAGGTTGGCGAAGAATTCCTTGCCCCGCTGCCACTCGTCGGACGTCGGGCCTTTGCCGGTAAACTCCCCGATGGCCGAGTGAAACGGGCCGGCCATCAATTTCGAGCCGCACACGCGACTGAGATCGACGCACTTTTTCAGGTGCTCGAGCGATGCCTTGCGAATACCCGCGTCGGCTGAGATCGGGTTCACCGCAGCTCCCACGCACGCGACCGTGGTGCGGTCGAGTTTGAGCGAATCGAGTTTCTTGCCGATCCGTTGGAAGCTCGGCTCTTCGAGTTGAAAGATGGGGATCTCGACGCCGTCGTAGCCAGTTTCCTTCAGCATCTCGAAAACCGAATCGTGCGATGGATCGACGTTCGTCGTCCACAACAGCATGTTCATGCCATATTTCATGTCAGCCAGCCTCGGCAGAGGGAGGAAGGGAAACGGCAAAGTGGGACGCGGGGAGCAAACCGTCCGCGTACGACCGGACGATGCTGCGACCGGCCGACAGGGGCTCCTCAATGCCGGCCGGGAGCGGATCCAGTTTGACCCGCCGCAGAACTTGATTCAAGCGATACGCCAGCCGCGCACTGTCGGCATAATCGCGCAAGAATTGCTCACGACAAAAGAGCGGCAGCCAATGCGCGACGTCGACCGGTTGTCCCGCCAGATCGCGCACGGCCGCCGACAGACGCTCCCCATCGAGCTGTGCAAATGCTGCGTAGTAGCGATCGATCAATCCCGGATGCCGCTCGATCAGCACGGAGTCCAGGAGCAGCTCACAGGTAATATGGCCCAAGAATCCGCAGCGAAAGTTGTCGCCCGGCCCCAGAAAGTCGCGAAACAGCTTTGCGAGATGCGCCGTCGCCTCGGCAAATGCACGCGTCTTGTGGAACCAGTGGTCATCCTCAAAATGCTGCCAAGCGCCGGCCGCCAATTCGGCGTCGATCGAGCCGGAACCGTTGGTCCGCTCCGACACGTCCTTATGGCGTAAACGAACACGGCGATCGATCACCGAGAGCCAATCGGGCAGGGCGGTCCCGGCGAGAAACCACGGACGGTCGAGAAATCGAATTCCGTGGGCGAAATAATTCATCGGTCCTCGGATCTTTTCACGAGTGATCCCTGGTCGCGTGATGTTGTCATACGTGGCCTCATTGTGCACAATCCGAAGCGCGCCCCACAAGAATTCCGCTCGAAAGAGATCCGATGGCCAAGACGCCCCTCCGACTAATCGTGTTGGCGCGGGACCAGACTGCGCGCGTGCAGGATGCGTGGCGCGAATTGTCGGAGTTTCTCGAGCACGAGCCGGGAGCGAAGGTGGTTGCCGCCGCGGTGACCGAGGATCTCGTGCTCGATGATCTCGAGGCCGACCTCGTGGCCGTGCTGGGCGGGGATGGGGCTATCTTACGCGCGTGTCGGCAAATGGGGATGCGACAGCTCCCGATCGTGGGAGTCAATCTGGGCCGCCTTGGATTCTTGGCCGACCTGTCACCAGCCGAATTCCGCCAGCAGTTTCCCAAGCTGCAAGCTCGTGACTATCGGATCATCGAGCACCTGATGTTTGAGTGCACGGTCAGGGCAGCCGGGCGCCCTGCGGAAACGTTGCTGGGGCTCAACGAAGTGGTGGTCTCGTGCGGCGGCTCATTGCATATGGTCGATGTGCATTTGGCGATCGACGGGGAATCGGTCGCTACGTACAGCTGCGACGGCCTGATCGTGAGCACGCCGGTCGGCTCCACGGCCTATAGTCTCGCAGCGGGCGGACCCATCCTGCGGCAGGATCTCGAAGCGTTCGTCGTGACGCCCAATTGTCCGCACGCGCTGACGAACAGACCCTTGGTCGATCGAGCCGACTGTGTTTACACGCTGACTCTGCAGCGTGGTCTCGACGGGGCGGCCGTGGTCATCGACGGACAAATGCATCGCCCCTTGAGCGAAGGGGACGTCGTCGAAGTCCGCCGCGCACCCGTGACGTTTCAGTTGGCCCGCGTCAGCGGTTTGAGCTACTACGCGACCTTGCGTCGAAAGCTCCACTGGGGCACACAGCCGCGATACAACTCGGGCGAGCGGGACGGATAAACATGGCCGCCTGACAGGCCAGTTTCATTGCGGCGGGAACTGCATCGGCCGCGGCGGAAAGAACAAGCCGAAGGCGGTTTTTAGCAGCGTGTTGACCAGCGGATGCGTCCCCTTGACGTAAATCGAAAGGGGGACTTGAAAGCTGCTGAGTTTTTGGTGCTTGAACTCGTCGCTCGTCTGGCCGACGTAGATTCTTTGGGGAGCGCGCTCGAAGGCGGCGGAAACCGCCTCGAAGAATAAGTTGAAATACAAATCGCACTCGGGGTTGAGATCGTAATCGTAGCCAACGAACATCTGGTCGAAGACCCCTTCGACCGTCAGAGTTGCCGCGAAAGCCACGATCCGCTCGCCCTGAAAGACGTAGGTGAACAGCGAGCCGTCGGGCATCTGCCGGGCGATCTCGCGGAAGAACTCAGCCGGCAATCGTTCGAAGCGTACCTTGGCTCGGTCGAGCACGCCGTCATACAGGCGATGCACTTCGTCGCTGTAGAGGCGATCGGCGCCGTCGCCCCCGCGCAGATGGACGACCTTGAACCCCGCCTTCGCAAATTTCTCGCGCGATTTGCGGATTGTGCGTCGCTTCGCCGACGGAATGCTCGCCAAGTATTTGTCAAAGCTGGCGTGCGTGGCCGGGACGCAATTCATCGGCAGGCTGTCGGCGTGGCGGTATCCCAGCGACACGAGCGACTCGAGGTCGTGGCATTCGTGAGACTCGAATTCCTTGAAGACGATGCACTTAGCCTTCGTTTCGCGGGCAAACAGCTGGGCCTGCTCGTCGATGAGCCGCAAGGCGGCTGCCCGGTCTGCCTCGGGGCCAAATCGCAAATGGCTCGCCCCGCATGAAATCGGCAAACCGACCAGCAACAGCGGCACCCGCAACAGGAAGGGGGCCACTCCGTTGATCGCGTTTGCGATGCGGCGGGCAAATCCATTGGCCAACACGGCCGCGTCGACGGGGAAGTAGCAAAGACAGGCTGCAGCCACCACCTGGCCCTGTTCGTCGCGGACGAGCAGCTGACGGAACCGACAGGTGCTTCCGAGCGAATTCTCAACGGCCGCCACGAACCCGGGATCCATGAAGGGATCGGCGTCCGGATCGCGGACACGGTTCCATTCATACGGATCGACGTCACGAATCGTGTCGTAGACCGACACCGTGTATGCGAGCCGTGTGGTTGAGGGACCTCTGGAAAGGACCATCGTCATGGTGCCGTCGCCGTCTCAAAGCGTTGAAGAAGCGCCGCCGTGCCTATTGAGCCGCATCTGCCGGTGTGAACCCGGCGCGCTCGGTTGCGTCGTGCTTACCAACACTCGTCTTGGCGATCATCTCGCCAATGATCGAAACGACGAAGTCGATTTCCTCGCAGGTTTTTTCAAAGGCGGTCAAGAACTCCTGCGTTTGAGCTTCCGACACTGTCAGCGGCGGCTCGATCCGCAGGACCAAGGGATTAGAACGCGTGAACTGCGTGTAAATCGAGTGCCCTTGCATCAAGGTCTGCATGGCGTGCAGCACATGGAACGCATCGATCATCTGACCGACTTCGGCGGCGATGTACCGTGCCATGCCGGTCGGATCGATGGCTTGCCAGTGAGCCTTGACGTTGGCTTGTAGCGGGTGGAATTCGACGCCCAGCAAAAGTCCTCGGCCGCGCACCGTTTTGACGCAGCGAAAACGCTTGGCGATGTCGGTCAAACCCTCGAGCAGTTGCTCGCCACGGCTGGCAGCGTTCTCGGCCAGCCCCTCGTTCTCGAGCACTTCGAGCGACGCAAGGCCCGCTGCTGCCGCCAGGCTTCCACCACCGAACGTGCTCGTGTGCAGCGTGCAGTTGGCGACGGTGCCGTAGGCTTTCATCCACAAATCGCGGCGGGCGAGCATTGCTCCGATCGGCATGAGTCCGCCGCCAAGCGATTTGGCAAGTGTCATCACGTCGGGATGCACGTCGTCATGCTCGACGGCGAAGGTCATTCCGGTGCGGCCCATGCCTGTTTGAACTTCATCGATAATCAAGAGCGTGTCTGTCGCGCGGCAAATCGCCTGAGCCTCGCGGAGGTAGCCGCTCGGCGGCATGCGAACGCCGCCCTCGGCCTGAATCGGCTCGACGATGAATGCCGCGAACTTCCGCGTGGCGAGCGTTCGCTCGAGTGCCTCGAAATCTCCGTAGGGGATGCGATGGCAGTCGCCGACCAGCGGTTGGAATGTGCGCTGGTAATTCGGATTTCCGGTAACCGACAGCGAACCCATCGATTTGCCGTGGAAGGCTCCGTCGCAGGACAAAAGCCCGGTTCGGCCGGTTGCCGCGCGGGCCAGCTTGATCGACGCTTCGACGGCCTCGGTGCCGCTATTACAGAAAAAAACCATTTCCAGGCCGCTCGGGGCCTTCGAGACAAGTTTTTCGGCGAGCGCCGCCGCGTAAGGATTGACGGAAGTCGGCGTGAAGCCGGGAGCTTGTTCGTGAATCGCCGTGCTCACGGCAGCGGCGACAGCCGGATGATTGTGTCCCAGGTTCAAGGAACCAAAGCCGGCGACGAAATCGAGGTATTTTTTGCCGGCCGCGTCGTAAAGGTATTCCCCTTCGCCACGGACGAACGTTTCCAGCAAACCGCTACTTCCGTTCATGGCCATCAAAACGGGATTGATGTAGCGGGCATAGAGCTTGGCGGCTCGGTCGGCCAGTTGTCGGGGAGTCGGCGGCGACGTTTGCTGCGAGCGATCGACCGTGGCACGCTTCGACTTTGACGCCATTTTCGCGCGGGTCTTCTGGAACCGCACGAGGGCGTCGTCACCGAGCGGACAGCCGAACGAACACAGCCGTGAGAAGTCGAAGCCCTGACTGCGAGCGACCGAACCGATTTCTTGCACGGTTTCGGGCAACAGCTCGCGGCCGAGGGACAGACATTCCTCACGCTTCTCCAGCGCCAAGAGCATCGTTTCGCCGAGGCAGCTGGGGATCATACCATGCTGAAACCACAACAGTCGCGATGCTTGGGCCATCGGTTCGGGAACGCGGATCAGGCCGCCGGTAAGAATCAGGACGTCGTCCCGTTCGGCAGACGTCCCCCGGACATCCGTCGGAACGCCGACGTCGACCACCAGCGTTCCCGGCTTCAGCCAAGCTTGCTCGATGCAGCTGCCTGACGAGGTCGCCGAAACGACGATCGAAGCCTGACTCAACGCTTCGGGAACATCGGTAATGAATTCAGCCGACAGCTGGCGGGCCAACCGTTGAGCCGGTCCCGACGCGCGGCGTCCGACCAAGATCAGCCGACCACAGTGCGGAGCGATCAATGTCGCAACCACCGACGCGATGCTGCCGGGGATACCGACGACAGCAACCGTCTCGTGCGCCAAGTCGATGTTGAGTTCGGCAGCGGTCTCAAAGACGTTCTGCAAAGCTGTGTATGCGGTCAAACTATTGCCGGTGGTCACCGCGACGGAGCTTTGCTCGGCGACGACCGTGCCGCGCCCGCCGACAATGCCTGTCATTGAGCCGAGGCCGACGATTCGCGCGCCCCAATCGGTGGCTTGCTGGACCGCTTGCTGGATGTATCCCAAGGCGCGATCAGGATCTTCTAGGATGGCCATGGCCCCCATGGGAATTTCATAGAGGCGGCCGTGAGCCGTCGCGCCGCTGGGGGTGACGAGATTCGGCAGCTCGTCGACGACCCGCACTTCCGGCACCTGCGGTTCGTTCGCTCCCGCCATCACCTGTTGGACGACCTGGTGCAGAGCGCCGGTCAGTCGCAGTGGATCCGTGCCCCAAAGCCTGCGGAGCACTCCCCCCTCATCCAACTTGATGAACGATTCCGTACTGTCAGCGACTGGATGAACCAGAAAAGCGAATCGCATTGATGCCAATCTGTGAGAGTTCGGGTCGATCCCCCGGTGAGCTTCTTCTGAGTGCGGCCTCATGTGAGAGTCGAGCCACACATGCGATCTTGGCGAGCTCTGACGTCCATTTCCACCCGACCACGGACATCCCGGATCAAACTCGGCTGACTGAGAGGCGGTTGCTTCTTGTGACCTCCATCTCGACAAAAAAGGCCCGGCTGACCGAGCGACCTCGGATCGGTTTCCTCGATCCGGTCATCCTTTTTCCGCCGGAAAGATTGCACTTCTCGTTCCGTCTCCGGCGATCTAAAAAGGCTGGCTGAGTTCCATTCTGGTGAATGCCGACCGGCTTTGCAAAGATAAAGAGCCTGCGTCGCCAATTCGGTTCGAAGGCCGGCAGATTGGGGCGTGTGCGCGGTCGCTGCCGTCGTGTGGACAAAATGCTGCATGGGTCAATTCCCGAAAAAAACCGCGAAAAAAGGCCCGGATCTTGCCCCAACACCCTTGCTCGATCTGTTCGAGAACCACGCCGGCTCATTTCACGATCTTGACCGCAATCTGAAGCTCGAGGGAGGGCAACTCCGCGCGGCCCGCGACCTCCTGACCGCAGGCTTCGAGCGGCAAAGAGTTGTCCCCGGTGACCGGGTCTTGTTGGCGGTTGGAAACGGGCCGGGTTTCATTTCGGCGTTCATCGCGGTGCTCAGCGTTGGTGCATCGCCAGTGCTCGTGCACGTCGACACGCCGCCAGCGGAACTTGTCCGCTTG
>DASRXU010000506.1:0-9013 GCA_035687365.1 Planctomycetaceae bacterium
TGCGTTTTGGAGAACTGCCGGCCGGATCGTATTTTCTGACGATTTTCACACCGTGGGAGGAGACGACTCGCATTCCTTTCAACCTTTCGCCGGGTTTCCCGATTACTTCTCCCATCGTGTGCCCGGCGCGCGATTGGCAGCCAGCCGACGTCGCGTTTGAATTTGCCGGGCTGCCTTCGCTCAAGGACCGGGACGCCCTGATCATTTGCCACATTGCGGCGTCGATGACTCGGCGAGTCGGGAATGGTGAATTCGCGTGGAATCATGAACCCAGCAAGAGTCCGTCCGACGAATTCGACGTGGTGCTGGATTCGACGGGCCGAATCATCGACTTCGCTCCGGGCGTCGCCGGGAATCCACAGCAATCTGGCAACTTCAGGAGCGGCTTGCAGGTATGCTGGAAAGGCTACTCCGGCCAGTGCGTCCAGCGGCTGGCCGGCACAGAACAGCTCTCTTGGTTGGCCGACAATCTGAAGAGCCCACTTCCAGCGGACTTCCACGATCGAAAATACGAATTCCAATGGATGGCGGTCGTCTTGGCTTCCGACATTCGCCGTCTGGCGGGACAGTCGCTCGAGCAGGCGCGGCTGCCGCGCACGTTCCTAACGTGGAATTCGGGTTGGACGCCGGTTGCTTTTGAACAGCGGGCTGGCGCCGTCAGGAACTTAGCGCCTTTCCAGCCAATCGCAGGTCAAAGGAACGTCTGGAAGCTGCAGCTACAAGCGGACCTTGCCCAACGCGTGGATGAAATGCTGGTGGCTTCGGCGAGCCTGATTCCTGCGCCTAAAAACGAAGCCGAGGCGAAAACGGACGCGACGGCCGGCGCTGAGCTGCGGAAGACGCTGGGGATCGACGCGACCACTTCGGATCACACGGCCGAAGGTCTGAGCGGCCTGCGGCTCAAATCAATTCGGCACGATTTCCCCGCTGGTCAGGCCGGTGTACGAGTGGGCGACCTGTTGGTCGGAATCGAGGGGTGGAATGTCAACGACGACCGAGAGCTCGGCTGGGCCTCCCGCGCGGATCGTCCCCGCATGCCTTCGGTCGTTCCCATTCCCAACACGCCGGCCGATGTCCCCCGTGTTGCGCAGAAAGCAACGCTGTTTGCCCTCGTCCGTCGGGGCTCTGAGACGCGTCTCTTTGAAATTCCGCTCACGGGCACTTGGCAACCCCCATCGTCAGCGTCAGCCAAAGAGGTCGGCAAGTCGTCCGCGGCGAGCCGTGCCACCATCGGAGGAGCCCGATCACACGGCGGAGGCAGTGCGCCCAAGTAGTCGGAACAAGATCATCGGCTACTTGCCCGGCTGCTGATTCACCGGCATCTCGAAGCTGTCGGAGGTGGGCAGCGGCACCACGATTTCGACTTGCGGCGAAACCGTGCGAGGAGCGACATGGCCGACTTGCTGCGGCATGCTCCAGGCCTCTGATTGATTTTGCGAAGTCGGCAGGACGATGCTCGCCGTTGGTGCGGGGGCCGGTGACTCAAACAGAGCGGGCGCCGCTGCGGCGGCAGCGATCCGGTTTTTCGCGTCGCCCGATCGGATCGCCGAGCCGGCTCCCAATTCCGGTGCGAAGAACGAGGTCGGGTCGATCGAACTGGCCGGAGCCACGAATCCCGAGGCCGGCCGAATGCTGGGCACACCGGTGCTCCAAGATTGAGGCCACTCAGCCGGCTCCGCCGTCGTCGGAGAAAGGGAGGCACTGTGCGCGGGCGATCGCGGCGGCGGTTGGTCCGGTACAGGTTTGAGTGGCGTCGTCGGCGTTGTCGAATCTGAGTTTGACGGAGCGGCTGTCGGTGCGCTCATCGGCGCCCCGACACTCATGGGCACTGCAGGCAAGGTTGACGTTGCGCGTCCCGGCGGCACCACAAATTCGGCCGGCTCGGTTCTGACAAACGGATTGGGAGTGGCGTGGCTGCGAGCCCACGCTTCACGCAGCGCGTCGGAGTAAGCCTTCGGCGAGTCCCACATATCCTCGGCGATGTTGATGTTGCTTTCGGCCAGGATCGTGCCCGTGCGGTAGTAGAAGTCGGTGATCGCCTGGTTGTACTGAATCAGAGCCTGATCGTAGGCGACTTCCGCTTGCACAAGGCTCTGTTGGGCTCGCAACAGCGGGTCGGCGGTCGTCCCTTTCAGCTCGTACTGGGCCTGGTAGGCGGTAACTCGTTGTCCCGCCGCCACGCGGCGGTTGAGGGCCGACTGGGCGACGGCGTATGCGCGGTCGAGCGACTGAAACGCATTGCGGATTTCGTGACTGATGTCTTCCTCTTGTGTTGCCAGGGCGGCCCGGGCCCGCGAGAGCCGCAACTCGAAGTTGCGCTCCTGAGAATGGGCGTTGCGAAAACCGATGGGGATCGTGGCTTCGAAGCCGATGTCCCAACCCGTTTGCCCGAACTCGGCCAGCGAAGCGAAGGCACTCGAGCCCGGCTGGTTCAATGTCGATTGCTGGCTGATCAGTTTGTTGCCGAACGCGTTGACTTGGGCTCCGGTCACGAAGTCCAACCGCGGCTCCAAGAGGCTGCGCGAGGCGGTCAACTGCAGTTCGATGCTCTTGATGTTCCACTTCTGCCGGCGGATTTCCGGTCGTCGCGTGATGCCCTCGGCGACGGCCACGTGCCAATCGGGAATGAATTCTGCCACCGACGGTTCGTCGCACGGTCGGATGATCCGACCGTCGTTGACCGGCAGGCCGAGCAACCGCCGCAGCTGCCCCTCGGTAATGTAGAGGTTCGAGAGAGATTGCTCGGCCTGACCCTTCGCGTCGAAATAGTTCTCGCGTGCCTGAGACTCGTCGGGCGTCGTTCCCCCGGGGACGCCGGTGTCGGCCTTCGCCTTGATCTGCTCCCACGTCTTAAGCGCGCTGTGCCAGTAAGTGACTTGCGCATGGTACGTCTGATACGCCAGCGTCAGGTCCCAGTAGCTGGTTTGGACGTCACGAATCAGTTGATGGACGGCCGCCTCGAAATCGGCGATGGCAATGTCGCTGTTGATCCGCGAGATCAGCACTCCCTGCCCCACGCCCGCGGGATTCTTGCTGATCGGTCCGGCGATTCGCGTGTATTCGGCTCCGCCTCCGGCCAACAGGGGCCGGCGGAATTCGGCCCGGGCGAAGCCTGTGTAAACCGAGCCGAACAGATTTCCTTGCACGTTGTTGTGCGTGTAGTCCCATTCGTTGATGAACGACAATTGGCTCGAGTCGGCAAACGTCTTGTCCAACCGCGCGCGATACTGGGCCGTGTCTTCCACGAGAGTCGGCAAGCCGTTGATCGTCGGAACGCCAGACAGCCCGCCGTTGTTTTCGGCGACGGTATTCCAGTTGTAAGTCAGGTTGCTGGTGAACGTGGTGTCGAAGTCCGAGAGGGCCGCCTCGACGCCGCGTTGACCGAAGAGCACCCCGGTGTCTTGAACGGCGGGGTCGAAGACCGAGGGGACCTGATCGGGGTTGGCGACGAGTGGATTTCGCGGCAACAAGAACTGATCGCGCGTGCGGATGATTTTGTTGTTCTGTAGCGCGATGCGGATCGCCTGCCCCAGCGACATGTCCCACAACTGTTCCTTGCGCGGATGGCGAACCAGGGGCGGCTCTTGAGATGCGATGGCCGCGCAGCTGTCCCGCCCGGCTTTGTCCGGGTAATCGATCTTGGTCGCGAGCCCTTTGTAGTACTCCAAGTCCGCGTGCCCCACGTACGTCAGCGGCTTCGGCGAGGCGGAGCATCCCCCCAAGACGGCGATCAAGATCGCCGCCATTCGAGGCAGTGCATTGCGAAGAGACCACATCGGTGAATGTGTCCTACGCGTCGGCCGGAAGGCTGATCAGTTCAGCCGCAGCTGATTTGGAAGGGTGAAATGTTGAGGCGAGAACGAGAAGACAGTGGGAACCGAAGTCGGCTGGAAGGATGAGCAAGGAGGACTTGGCGAACCGGGCAGTGAACCGAGAGGAGGCAAGATGAGGTGAGCAGGCGATGGGACGGATCCCGGACGGATCCCAGGCGTGGAATGAGGCTACCTCCCTTATCGACCACACGATCGAAGAACTTGCGTCAAACTTTGCGGATAACAAAATTTGCAGAGAATTTGGACGGTAAACTGGGGCGGTTCGGGGGGCAGGCGTGGTTTCCGGGAGCGTCGCCGTCGATCGGCGCGCAAAGGACCTGTTCCCACGTTCCGATTCCATTGAATACGGCCAGTTTTCGACCGGCTGGCCGCGGTTGGGCGATCCGGGGCCGGGGCGGGGCCGCGTTCGACTTTTGAGCGACCGTCAGCCTATGATTTGGGGCCTTTGAATTGGCTCACCCCCCGATCGCATCCTCGTTGATAGGCTCCATCGCGCAATGCCGAAGAGCGACAACCCGAGTTCGGAAGCCTTGTATGTCGGCATCGACGTCGGCGGGACGAATATCAAGGCGGGCATTGTCACGGGTTCGGGCAAACCCCTCGCGAAGGCCAGTTTGCCGACCCACGCCGATCGCGGAGTCGACTACGGCCTCGACGTGATCCAGCGGACGGTCGAGGCTGCCTTGGCGAATGCCAAGCTCGAACTGTCGCAGATCGAGGCCATCGGCCTGGCAACTCCTGGAACGATGGATATCCCCGGCGGCTGGCTGCTCGAGCCACCCAACCTCCCCGGCTGGTGGCACGTCCCCATTCGTGACAAGGTCGCCGCTCAATTCAAAAAGCCGACTGTGTTGCAGAACGACGCGAACGCGGCCGCCTATGGCGAGTTTTGGACCGGTGCGGCACGTGACGCGCATAGTCTCGTGTTCTGGACGCTCGGCACGGGCATCGGCTGCGGCATCATCGTCGACCACGTGATCATCGAGGGCGAACATTCGCACGGGTCCGAGTGCGGCCACATCATCATCGATATGGATAGCCCGCGGATGTCGCCGGCTGAACAATACGGAACGCTCGAAGCCTTCTGCGGGGCGAAGGCCGTCGTCAATCGCTGCGCGGAGGCGTTGGCGAGCGGCCGCGAATCGAGTTTACACGCCCAGCTCAGAGCCGGGGCCGAGCTGACCCCTCTGATGATCGCCGAGGCGGCTGAAGGCGGAGATCGAGTGGCCGACGAAGTCGTGATGGACACCGCACGCTACATGGGAATCGGCACGACGACTTTGATGCACACGATTAATCCGTCGATGTTCCTGTTCGGCGGCGCGATGACCTTCGGCCGGAACGAAACAGCGCTGGGCCGCCGATTCCTGCAGGCGATCAAGGACGAGGTCAAGAAGCGAGCGTTCCACGTCCCGTTCGAACGGACGACCATCGATTTCGCCACGCTCGGCGGCGACGCCGGCTACATCGGCGCGGCAGGCTGCGCGCGACTGAAATTTCCGCCCGCCTGACGGACTTGAGCCGCGCGTTCCGCTTCAAGAGATTGGGGGCTCCGCCACCTGACCACCCTCTCCCGGTACTCCGGGAGAGGGCCGGGGTGAGGGCTGCCTTGGAATGTTGCGAGTGACTGCTGGCGAAAAAAAGAGCCCTCTCCCATCGGATTGGGAGAGGGTTTTCAGACTGCCTCTACTTCACTTTTCCGCCGTTAATGTGACACAGGCTGCCGAACGGGCAATGCGGCTTCATGTGAAAATCGCACTTGAAGACGTGGTCGTGGTGATTGTGGTGGTGTTGTTCGTGATGCTTGTGTTCGGGGTGCCCGTGTTCGTGATGCTTGTCGTCCCGATTCTTATGGTCGCGATCCTTGTCATCGTCCCGATTGTGATCGCCATATTTGTGATGGTCCTGGTCGTCGAAATCGCCGTATCCGCCTTGCATCTGCATGGCGTCCATCACACCGAGTCCGCGAACCTCGAGTCCCTGAGCGTCTGAGAGCGACGCCATCCCGGCAAGGCCCAACCGTGCGAGCGACGATTGGGAAATCTGTCCGTCAGCCGAATACGCGGGCAGTGCAGCGAAGCACAGGATGGCAGCGACCGTCAGCAAGGTTCTCATCACGTTCTCCGTTCAGGATGTCTGACACGGGCGCGAAAACGGCTGCAGGTGGGGAGGCGAATCGTCGCCTTGCAGAAAGCGCCTGCTCGCGGGGTAACAACATGCGTGCCAGACCGCACTAAACCGACGACCACTAGCGAGAATGGGCGCAAGTTGCCTGTTCGAGCCCGCTTACTGGGCGACATGACAGCTCGCGTCGCCGCTCTCTAGCAAGTTTCACCAGCGACTGGCCGACGGACGACCGTCCAAAGTGCGACCAGACGGGTGGGTGTCAGAGCGAGACTGGCTTCGACTCGGCCGTCCAGACGCTGTCGTCTGCGGAGGCGATTTGCGTGTTGCCGGTGCCGACACGGGCTAGGAGCAGAATCCCGCCCAGGATTCCGCCGAAGCCGATGATCCGCGCGCTGAAGGGCAGAGTCTCTTGGGGGAAGGTCTCGCCCAGGCAGACCAGTCCGCCGACTACGACCAGAACCTGGTTGGTGACGAGATTCACCGCGGTGACGATCAAGGCGCGACCCGATCGCAATCCCAGTTGCAGCGCGACCAAACCGCCCAAGAGTCCGAACGCCATCAGGCAGGCCGCGACGACGATCAAAGCCGTTCGATGATCCTGGATGGCCAAGGCCAGGGCCTTCGTATTGAGGTAGCCCGTGCCGAATAACACGCCCGACAGAATTCCGAACAGCAATTCCGAGCGACCCGGAATCGCGCGGGCCGCGAACGCGACGCCGATCGCCAGCGCGACAGCCACCGCGAAGAATCCCAGATAGCGGGCCGTCTCAATTCCGGTAGAGACTTGCTGCGGACCGCGAGCACTCAGTCCCAAGAGGACCACGCCCGCCAAGAGAATTCCGACTCCCAGCCATTCGCCCGCGTCGAACCGTTCCTTCAAGTAGACCACCGCCAAGAGCGCGACGACGAGCAGTCCCGAGGCGGAGAGCGGTTGTAAAAGCGAGATGGGCGCCACTCGCGCACTGACGGCGGCCGCATACAGCCCGTAGCCGCCGATCATCAGACCCAGGCCGAGATACCAGATCGGCGTGTGACGCGAGCGGCGAAATTTCGGCGCGCCGTGCGGCACCAGTTGAACGCGCGAGACGATGCCCCTTTTTTGCAAAACCAGGCCCAAATTCATGCAGGCGCTGGCGGTCATCGTCAGGGCGATAGCGGCCCAGACCGACATGGTCGATTGCTTCCCGTTGAGAATCTGCTGGGGTGACTCATGAAGCCTAGGTCGCTTCGGCCCGTCTGCCGCCAAATGTCACGAATGGGTGCCATGCCCACGGCTCGGCGTGGGCCATGCATTGCCGGACGTGCCCACCCAAAGCTGTGGGCATGGCACCCGACAAATTGCCATAGACGGCGTAGGTCGCGGGCGCCGGTTTGGAGCACGCAGAGTGCCAATTCTCAATGTAACAGGCGTATGGACCGTACGCCCTGTCGCGAACGACGTTGCGCGCGCTTCCGCATTCCGGACGCCGGCTCGTTCGGGCGAACCGGACTCACCCACACAATTGGCCAATCGGCGTGTTCCTTAGCCGCGGTGCCGGCAGCAACAGCGGCTGGATCGCCATTTGCGGCAGGGATCCCCCCGGTTCACGACGATCGGTCCCTCTTGCCAAGGACGACGACGCCAGACAGTTCTATCAATCCCGACTGAGGTAGATTTTCCGAAGCCCTTGGGAACGTGCTTGGGGAGTCGGGGCGAAAGTTCGTTTCCTCGCACAGTTTTGGATCGAGGATCGGCCGATAAGAGAGCCGCGGCGCGAGTGTTGTGTCCCAACACATTCGGGCCGCCCTCTCCACCGACCGGCCTCTTGCCGAGCCAGCCAACCGCGCGAAAATAGACACCTAGTGATCGTCAGCCCGGGAGCCTAGGCATCCGAACTCGAAGCAGGACCGAGCCGTTGCCGGTAGCCAAACCAACGCGACTGACCGCCAGCTTTGCGCGCACGCTGTTGCCTGCGCTGGTCGCTGCGGGGTGGCTCGCGCTGACCGGTGCCTTAACGCGAGCCGCGGAGCCGGCTCCGCCCGCCGAGATGTCCGGCCCCGCTTTGCCTGGGGAGGTGACGACGCCGATTGTGCCTGGCGAAGGGACCCGGCCTTTCGTGCCCGGCGAGATGATGCGGCCCGTCGATCCCCAGCTCACGCCACCCGGTGGCATGACGGTTCCTGCCGCGCCCGCCCAGCCGCTCGCCGAGGAGCGTCGAACTTTCCAGCCGGCTCCGGTTCCGACGCCCGATCTCTCGATCGCGCCGCAGTCGCCGGTGGTGATGCCTTGCGACGATGAATACTGGATCGCCAGCAGTTGGCGTTGTCGACAGACCGCGCCTCACGGCTGCGCGTGCGGCGACCTCGACTTTTACCATGTCGGCGGTGGCGGTTCTCAGTTACTCAATCGCGAGTCCTTCGCCGCTTCACTGACTCCCGGTGTGCCGGTTTGCATTGTCGTGCACGGCAGCTTTACCAACTGGAAGGGGCTCTGCGACGATTGCGCGCCGGTGCTGCGCTGGATTCGTAGTGGTGCTCCTGGGCGGCCGTTGCACGTCCTCTTTTACACCTGGCCCAGTCAGGGTGGCATCACGTACGAGCCGCACATCGACGTTGGCATCCTCGGCTGTCGTGCGAGCTTTAACGGCGTGTACCTTGCCGAGTTGGTCGCACGCATTCCCCCCGGACATCCGGTGTGTTTAATCGGTCACAGTCACGGAGCCCGACTGGTCGCGTCCGCGTTGCACGTGTTGGGGGGCGGCGAAGTGGACAACGTGCGGCTGAATTGGCCGGCGCCTCCCGATTTGCGCGTTCGCGGCGTCCTGGTCGCCGGTGCGTTGGACCACCACTGGCTCGATCCAGGTCAGCGATTTGATATGGCCTTGTGCCGCACCGAGAGTCTGCTCGTCCTGCGCAACGATCACGACATTGTGCTGACGTTCTATCCCCTGCGCCGACCTTTCTCGAAGCGCGCATTGGGCGAGCGGGGCCTGAGCGGCCGAGACGTGCGCCGGCTCGGGGCGATGTCGTCCAAAGTCTGCGTGCTGGATGTCACCCGGCTCGTGCAGACGGGC
>DASRXU010000507.1:0-2198 GCA_035687365.1 Planctomycetaceae bacterium
TGCAGGAATTACAGTTCAGTCAATCGCAGCTTCTGGCCTCACGAGAGGAATATGAAGGGGCGAACGAGGAGCTGCGCGCGGCCAACGAAGAACTGCAGTCGGTCAATGAGGAACATCGTTCGACCGCGGAAGAGCTGGAGACCAGCAAGGAGGAGCTGCAGTCGATCAACGAGGAACTGCAGACGGTCAACAGCGAACTCAAGACGAAGCTGGAGAGTGTCTCGCGCGCCAACGGTGATATCCAAAATTTGATGGCCGCGACCGACGTGGGTATCCTGTTTCTTGACGCACAGCTGCGAATCAATCGCTTTACGCCGCCCATCTCCAAGCTGTTTAATATCGTCGAGGGCGATGAAGGCCGCTCGATAACAGATTTCACCCATCGCCTCGATTACGACGCCCTGGCGGGGGATGCACACATCGTCGTGCGCGATTTGAAGTCCAGAGCGCGCGAGGTGCGTGGTAGGGACGGCAGCTGGTATCTGGCGCGCCTCAAGCCATACCGCACTGTCGAGGACAAGCTCGACGGCGTCGTCGTCACTTTCGTCGATATTGGCGAGCGGCGCCGCACGGAGGATGCGCTGAGAGAAAGCGAATCGCGGATGGTCCTGGTTAGTGAATTGCAGCATCGCACGCGCAATCTCATCGGCGTGGTGATGGCGCTGGCCGACAGGACGGCGGTCGGCGCCCCGAGCCTTGATGCATTCAGGACGAGCCTCCGGGATCGCCTCATGGCCCTCGCGCGCGTGCAAGGCCTGTTGTCGCGCGCGCCCTCCGGCGATAGCGTCACTTTTGATGAGCTTCTCGCGTCCGAACTGTCGGCTCTATCGGCCGAGAATGATGCAGAGATAACACTCGATGGACCCAGACGCGTCGTACTCAGGTTCATCTCCGTCCAAGCGTTGGCGATGGCCTTGCATGAGCTGATTACCAACGGTGTAAAATATGGAGCCTTAGGTCAGGAGAGTGGGCGTCTCCACGTTCATTGGCGCGTGCAACCCGAAAAAGGGTCGCCCTGGATCATTGTCGACTGGAAGGAAAGCGGCGTCGAGACCGCTCAACTTCGCGATAAGCCAAGGGGAGCCGGCAATGGCCGGCGCCTCATCGGGGACGCTTTGCCCTATCAGTTCGGAGCTCGGACAACTTTCGTGATCGAACCGGACGGCGTCCACTGCACGATCACGCTTCCGCTCTCCGGACCTCAAACTGAGGAGGTCAAGGATGGCCAGCTCGCCGCTTCGTGATCGCCGCATTCTCGTCGTCGAGGACGAATACCTTATCGCCATGAGCCTGCAGGACGCGCTGGAAAACGCGGGATCAGTCGTCGTGGGCCCGGTTCCATCCGTCGATAAGGCGATTCAAAAAATTGAGTCGGAGCCCGACATCGACGCAGCGGTTGTCGACGTCAATCTCGGCGGCCTGCTTGCCTACCCCGTCGCCGACATGCTGATCGCCCGGAAAATACCATTCGTCTTTACCTCGGGCTATGACGACAACGTGCTTCGAGAACGATATTCCCAAGTTAAGAATTGCCCCAAACCTTATCTGTTCCAGGCGATGGAAGAAGCGCTAGTCGAGGCCATGTCGCTCTCGTGACGATTGCTTCGCTGAAAAGGCTCGTCTAGCAACGGAAGTTTTCTGTTGCGCGGTTGCGCAGCCTTCAGATGCTCGATCGCACTCATGCCAAATCTTGAATTGAGAGCTATAGAAACGGCCTGTCACCCGTAGCTTCCCTCGTTGAGAGACTCGCGATGCCGCTTCGAATTGAGGATTACGCCGTCATCGGAAACTGCGAGACGGCGGCGTTGGTCGGGCGCGACGGCTCGATCGACTGGATGTGCCTGCCCCGCTTCGACAGTAGCGCTTGCTTTTCCGCCCTCCTCGGCGGCCCTGAGCATGGGCGGTGGCTGATCGCGCCTACGCAAAATGATGTCGAGATCACACGACGCTATCTGAGCAACACTCTGATCCTCGAAACGGTTTTCACCACAACGAACGGTTCGGTCTCGCTCACCGATTTCATGTACAGACGCAACGGGTCGTCTGAGTTGGTGCGCATCGTCAGGGGCCTTCAGGGCGAGGTCTCCATGCGGACCGAACTCGTCGTCCGATTCGACTACGGCGCCATCGTGCCGTGGGTGTCTCAGCAGCAGGACGGGCGGCTTCTCTTCATTGCCGGCCCGGACAGAGTGCTGGTC
>DASRXU010000508.1:0-4877 GCA_035687365.1 Planctomycetaceae bacterium
CGGCACTTCGCGCGGAGCGACCGATGGGACGACGACATAGGGCGCATTCCGGTCCGGCAAAACCCGAGACGAAACCGGGAGCGGCGCAACCGAAGCCGCAGCCCAAAGCCGAACCGAAGGCCGCGGCGAAACCGGCTGCGGCGACCGGAACGGCGACCACGCAAACCTCGGCACCTGTAAAGGCGGCGGTAAAGCCGGCGGCTCCGACGCAGCCAGTCGCGTCAAAGCCAGTCTCGGTGAATGCACCCACCAATAAGCCCGCAGGAGTTTCCAAAGCCGAGGCGGGGTCTTCACCCGCACCGGCGCCGAAAATTACTGGACCTAAGATCGGGACGTTGACGACGTCAGGAGATGTGAAAGCGGCTTTGTTCGCGGCACGCCGCTGACATTGCTCTGAAGCGTCGTTGACGGACCGATCCTTTCGTGCAGCCCGGCCGCTTTCCCCTTGCGGCCGGGCTGCCGTAATTGTCACGATGAACACAACGCGTCGAGGCGCGGTTTTCGCTTTACGGCGACGACCGCGATTCGCTGCGCAGGGATCGATCCGTCATGAGAGTTCTGGTCGTCGAAGATGACCCCGATTTGTTATTCGTCGTCGCCTGCACGTTGCGAGAGGAGGGCTATGCGGTCGACACGGCCGAGGACGGCGACGAAGGCTTGTTCAAAGCCACGAGCTGGGATTATGACGCCATCGTGCTCGACATTATGTTGCCCAAGATCGATGGTTGGACATTGTTAGAGCGTCTGCGACGCTCGAAAACGGTCCCCGTGCTCATTTTGACTGCCAAGGATCGGGTCAACGATCGCGTCCGAGGACTCGACGGCGGCGCGGACGATTATCTCGTCAAACCGTTCGAACTGACCGAGTTACGGGCCCGATTGCGGGCACTGATTCGCCGGGCGGCCGGAAAGTCGCACCCCGTCATTGACGTCAAGGGCGTGGTAATCGATACCCGCTCCCGCTCGGTGACTCGTAACGGAAATGAGGTCGAACTGACCGCCCGGGAGTATGCTTTAGTAGAGCTGTTGGCCCTGCACGCAGGCCGACTAGTCACACGCACCATGATTTACGAACATTTATATGGTGAGGACGACAACAGCCTGTCGAACCTCGTTGAAGTTCACGTCTCGAACGTCCGCAAGAAGCTAGGCCGCGAATTCATCACCACGCGGCGTGGCCACGGTTATCTGGTACGGATTTGAAGGGGCCGGGTCGCACCATGTTCCGCTCGATCCGCTGGACTTTGCAGATGTGGCACGCGGCCATTTTGGCCACCGTGCTGATCGTCTTTGGTTGGGTGGTCTTCTACCTGGTGCGGGTGACGACTTACCAGCACATCGATGACGGCCTGCACCGTATGGCTGACCTGGTCGCTGCCGGCTTGAGGCCCGTCTTCGCCCGGGGCCCGAACGACAGAGGGCCGGGTGGCCGACCGGGCGGTGGAAGGGCAGCCTCAGACAGAACGCCCGCGGTTGTCGACGCGTCCAAGAAGGTCGACCCAGAAAGGACGGCCGAGGCGCGCCCCGACACCGCTGATTCCAAAAGCCGGCCGCAAGCCGCTCAGACAGACCCGGTTTTCCCTCCCGGTTTTGGAGGCCGCCGCGGCCCGCGGGTAGAGCCGCGGTGGGAACTTAACGAAGAGTTTCCACGGTTCTTCGAAGAAGAACTTGGCTCGACGGCGTACTTCGTCGTCTGGCGGGGCGACGGTCATGTCCGGCTGAGTTCGCAATCGGCAACCGACGTCCCTCTGCCCGAACTGCACCCGGAACCTCATTCACCCGCGGTGCGACTCGTTCGACAGCGTGGTGCCTTCCGCGAAGTCGTCCATCAGATTCACCAGGGGCGGCGGGACAGCTCGATCCTCTACATTCTCGTCGGCCGGTCCATCGAGAGCGACGTTGCTTCCCTGCACAAAGAAGGTTGGATGCTGGGGGGAGTCGGCTTGGGCGTGCTCGCCGCCGGCTTGATTGGCGGATTTTGGTTTTCCCGGCGGGCGATCAAGCCGATCGAAGCGATCAGCGCTGCGGCGGCCGAGATCTCGCTCTCGAATTTGTCGCGCCGCATCGACGTCTCCGGCACCGAGACTGAGCTGACCGGGTTGGCCCGTACGCTCAATCAGATGATCGATCGACTGGAATCGGCCTTTTCGCAGCAGGTTCGTTTCACGGCCGACGCTTCGCATGAGCTGCGGACGCCGCTGGCCGTCATTCTCTCGCACGCGGAATTGGCTCTCGACAAGGCCCGTCCCGCGAATGAGCTTCGCGAGACGATCGAAACCTGCCGACGCTCGGCCTTGCGAATGAAATCGGTCGTCGAATCGCTGCTCACCTTGGCGCGATTCGACTCGGGAGAGTTGCAGCTCGAGTGTCGGCCTGTCGACCTGGCGCGGATTGTGGGAGATTGCGTCGCGCTGGTCAGGTCTTTAGCCGAGAAGCGGCGTATCGTGATCGAGCTCGATCTCGAATCGGCCGGCCTGATCGCCGATTCCGATCGCGTGTCGCAAGTCGTGATGAATCTGCTGACCAATGCCATCCGATACAACCACGATGACGGGCGCGTCATGGTGACGACCCGTTCCTCCAAGAGCGAAGTGATCCTGAGTATTTCGGATACGGGAATCGGGATTGAACTCGAGCATCTGCCTCACATCTTTGAGCGTTTCTATCGCGTCGACAAAGCCCGTTCGCGCAGGGACGGCGGCATCGGGCTCGGATTGGCCATCTGCAAGTCGATCGTGGAAGCGCATGGCGGCCAAATCATGGTGACGAGCAATGCCGAAGGGGGCAGTCGATTCGAGGTGCGACTGCCCAAGCGGGGCGCCCGCCTGCTTGAAGACACTCGCGATTCCGAAGCGAGTCGAATGGAAATCGTCGCGGCCAGCGCCAAAGGCCTGCTTGAGGTCCAACACGGGGTCAGTCACTAGGCCGCGCGCGGGATCGTTGGTATGACGGCTTCCAGGCGCTACCAACTCTGAGTTGGCGCTCGGACCAGTCGAGGAAGCCCACATGCCCAGTCCGGCTAATTTTCAAACCGTTCCCGATCAAGCCGAGATCGACCGCCTTGCCCGCGATTTGAAGTTCCACCCAGTCAACAATCCTGAGCCGCGAACGTTGTCTCGCGATCAGATCGCGGCCTTTAACCGCGATGGATACCTCAGAGGGCTGCGCATTTTTAGCGAAGCCGAGAGCCGCGAAAACCGCCGCTACTTCGACGAGCTGTTGGCCCGCGTGTTGGCCGAGGGGGGAACGAGCTATTCGATCAGCACGGCCCACCTCAAGCACGGGCGCGTTTACGATCTGCTGACCGATTCGCGAATCGTGGCCTGCGTTCGCGACCTGTTAGGCGAGAACGTGATCGCCTGGGGTTCGCACTTCTTTTGCAAGATGCCCCACGACGGCAAGCGTGTCTCCTGGCACCAGGACGCCAGCTATTGGCCGCTCTCTCCTTCCAAGACGGCGACCGTGTGGCTCGCGATCGATGATGCCGACCACAGTAACGCCTGTATGCGGTTCATCCCCGGCTCGCATCATCACGGCCACCTCACGTGGCGGCTGAGCGAGGAGGATGAACGCAACACGCTCAATCAAACCGTCGAAAACGCCGAACAGTTCGGCGAGCCGATCGATGATGAACTCAAGGCGGGGGAAATCTCGATACACAACGATCTGCTGTTGCACGGCTCCGAGGCCAACGATTCCGACCGCCGCCGTTGCGGCCTGACGCTCCGTTATTGCTCGGCCGAAGTGCGGGCCGGCCTCGATTGGAACGAAAAGGGCGTGATCGTGAGCGGCAGCGACCCGTCGGGCCATTGGGCGAACCCGTCCCGTCCGGCGCAGGACTGAGACCCCCTCACTTTCGGGCCGCGCGCTCGTACAATTGCCACATGGCCAATCCCGGCAAAAGCGTTCGCGACAACGTGCCCGGCGACTTCTTCGTCGATACGACGTGCATCGATTGCGACACCTGTCGCCAGATTGCGCCGCAAGTCTTCGCGGAAGGGCCGGGCACCGCGTACGTGCATCGTCAGCCCGCATCACCGGTTGCGCGTCGTGAAGCGCTGCGGGCCCTGCTCGCGTGTCCCACCGGTTCCATCGGCGATCAAGGCGATGACGATCGGAAAGCGGTGATGGCCGATTTTCCCTTGGTCGTCGAGGACCCGGTTTATTACTGCGGCTTCAACTCGCCCAAATCCTTCGGCGGCAACAGCTACTTCATCGAGCACCCGGCAGGAAACTGGCTCGTCGACTCCCCCAAGTTTTTGCCGCAACTAGTTGGACAATTTGAAGCACGGGGCGGAATTGCCCGCATCTTCTTGACGCACCGCGACGACGTGGCCGACGCCGACCGCTATGCCGTCCATTTCGGGAGCCGGCGGGTGATCCACCGCGCCGAGCTTTCGTCGCAGCCGGGAGCTGAAGTCGTGCTCGAAGGGGATGATCCGACAGAATTGGCACCCGGGCTAGTCGCCATCCCGACTCCCGGCCACACGTCGGGCCATTGCTGCCTGCTCTTTCGCGACCGATTTCTATTCACGGGCGATCATCTCGATTTCGACCGGGATTCCCAGCGACTGGCTGCTTCGGAAGACTACTGTTGGTGCTCTTGGAGTCGACAGGCAGAATCGATGCGACGCTTGGCGAGCTATCGTTTCGATTGGGTGCTTCCCGGGCACGGTCAACGCGTTCACCTGCCTGCCGCCGAGATGCATCGCCAGTTGCTCGACCTCGTCGCACGCATGCAATCGCAATAACGGAGCGGGCTGAATGCGCTGGTTTCGAAGGCGAGCGTGGTATTTGGCATCGATTGCGATCGGGCTCGCGGCGGTCCTCGTCGAGGTACAGGCGAAGAGTATCGTCGCGGGTGGTGTCGGCCGGAT
>DASRXU010000509.1:0-2966 GCA_035687365.1 Planctomycetaceae bacterium
CCAGGTCGGCTTGGTCTGGGAGCTGGTGCCAACCGGCGGCGGTGCGGAGCGGGCGATGTCGATGGCGCGGCAGATCTGCCAACAGCCGCACGACGCGATGTTCGCCGACCTTCATTCGGCCCTGGTCGGCTGGAATCTCTCGCTGAAAGCGGCGCTTGAACTCGAGTCCTGCAACCTGCATCCGGTGATGAACAGCGAAAGCACGCGAGAAGGCGTCGAAGCGTTCCGACAGGGCAAACGCTTCTGGTTCACCTGAGGTGCCTGTCGCTCGTGCGTTCGGCCCATGACTCTATCCGCGAGACATCCGGCCACGATCCGCGCAGCCCTGTTGGACCTGCCTCAACAACTCCAGTATTCTGAGTCGTCGCATTGGGGGCAGATTCCGACGGAGGGCTTGCAGCCATCCTACCCCCCGGTCGGATGAGGGACGCGAAGCGGATTTATGCGCTACGAGCTGAAGCCACTGGGCGTTGGCGGCACTCTCGACCAGGCGATTGCGATCTTTAAGGATCGCCCGGGTCTGTTCGTGCTCATCACGCTGATTTTGCGCATTCCGTTGACTGCCGTGCTGCAATACCACGTGCTCGTCAACCTGGCGAACTTCCCCATGCAGCCCAACGACGCCCAACTCAACGAGTTCTTCGGACGCTTCATGCGGCTGTACCTGTTCGTTTTGGGCCCATCACTGCTGGTCGACCTCTTGTTGATCTCCCCCATCACGAATGCGTCGCTGATTTATGCCACGGCTCGAATTTATCTCGGCGAGCCGATCGGGGTCTGGCAGGCGTTGCGGATGGCCCTGCGCCGTTACTTCCCTTATGTCTGGACGACAGTCTTGTTCGCGATGATCGTCTTTCTTGGAACGTTGTGCTGCATCCTTCCCGGTATTCTGTTGGCCTTCCGTTTTGCGCTGGCGCCGAACGCCGCGGTTCTCGAGCGCGTTTCGGGGTTTGGCGCCCTGCAGCGCAGCGCCGACTTGATGCGAAGCGAGGGATACACGAATTATCTCAAGTATTTCGGTCTGATCGTGGTCCTCGGTTTTATTCAAGGGGGTATCAACGCGGCCTCCAATTTCGTTCCACAACTCCACTTGCGAGCGGCGGCCATCGGACTTTTCGGATCGATCAGTATCACGTTTGCAATTGTGGCCCAGGTCGTCTTCTACTATTCGTGCCGTTGTCGGAACGAGGGCTTCGACCTGTTGTATCTGGCGCGAATTGTCGCCGAAACGCCGAACGACCAGTCCGTCGTGCCGGCTCAGGCATAACCGCGTATCGGGGACAAAAATCTAACTGTGCCGGGCAGACTGATCCTATTTTCTGTTCTCTTAGCGCAGAGCGGCGGGCCGCTTTTCTTAGCACAGAGCGCCGGGCCGCTTCCCGATCCGCAGATTGTGCGTCAAACCGCGCGAGACGTCCTGGCCCGACCTGAGTATCAACTCGATCCCCCGACCGATTTCAGCGACTTCATCGCTCAGTTTTGGGACTTGATTCGACACGTGTTACGAGCGATCCAACTCTGGTTTGCCTGGTTGGCGGCAATGTCCCCGATTCTCGCGGCACTCATCGTGCTGGCCCTGGTCGTCTCGGTTTTGTTGTTACTCGGACACATCGGGTGGACCTTGGTGGCTGTGGCCCGCGGAGATCGGCGTGGGGCGGCCGCACTCGCGGAACTCTCGCGTCGGAAAGTCGACCCCGCCGAACTGGCGCGCGAGGCAGACCACGCCGGGGCGAGCGGAAATTACATTCTGGGAGTGCGTCTGCTCTATCGCGCATGCCTCACGCGGCTCGAGCAAACGGAGGAAAGGGCGTTTCGGCCGGGGGCGACGAACCGCGAACATCTGAACCGGTATCGGGCGACTCCGCTTTACGATTGGCTGGCTCGATTCGTGTCGATCATCGACATGAAGTGGTACGGCTCGGAACCGTGCCTGGCGAGCGACTTCGCCGAGTGCCGCGACGCGTACGAGCGAATCACTCTGCTCGCGCGGGGGAGAGCCCATGCTCACCACGCGTAACGTCGTGACGGTGGTCATTTTGGTAATGCTCATTTCGATCGTGAGCGCCGCCATTTCGCTGCTGCGGTCGCCGAGCGGCGTGGTGACGGGCCGCGACAGTTATGGGACGCAGTCCTACGGCTTTCGCGGTCTGTACGACACGCTGGAGGAACTCAACGTGCCCGTCGAGCGGGAACTGACGCCGCCTGACGGCCTGCTCGACCGCGACATCACGCTGGCGATCTTCGAGCCCGACCCGATGCTCCTGACGATGGAGCCAGCCTATTTGCATACTGTCGGCAAGTGGGTCGAGAACGGGGGCACAGTCGTGGTCGCTCCGCCGGTCGCCACCCCCTCGAGAATGATGTGGGGCCTACAGGACTGGCCGCCAAAGACGGCTCTCGAGGAACTGTCACTGACCGACGTCGATACCGAAATCTCTCACGCGAGCAACGAAGAGACACCGGACGAAGACGAGGCCGAGACCAAGTCGGAAGCCGCCGAGGGGGGAACCCAAGCGCCACCTCGAGCGAAGCCGAAGCAGAAACCCAGGAAATCGTCCGGTCGATCGACTTTCCGAAGTCCCAACGACGTCCTCGACTTTGCCTTGGGGAAAAAGCTCGACATTCCCGTCTCCATTGTTCACGCGACGGTGGACGGCGAGTTTGCAACTCGATTTCCGCAGGGACTGCAACTCGCCGTTCCGGCAAAAGGCCCGCGCGTCATTCGCGAACTCAAAAAGATCCCCGGGAGCCACGTGCGGGCCGTGTTGGAGCCCGGTGGCCCGTCGCAGATTCTGGCCGCCATCTATCCGCACGGCCGCGGAAAGATTGCCGTGTTGTCGGACGCGCGGCTGGCGCAGAATGCGCTCTTGGGTCGCGACGACAACGCGGTCCTGGTTGCCAATCTGCTGGCCGACCCGCGTCGTCCGGTCGTCTTTGACGAGTTCTATCACGGTCGAACCGTGCGC
>DASRXU010000510.1:0-21340 GCA_035687365.1 Planctomycetaceae bacterium
CCGCGCCGGACTGCGCACGGGCGACACCACGGCGTCACAGCGGGCGACCTTGGTGCGTCGCCCGCCGCAGATCTTGGTGACGACCCCCGAGTCACTCTACTTGATGCTGACGGCCGCTCGGAGTCGCGAAACGCTGCGAAACGTCGAGACGGTGATCGTCGATGAAATTCACGCGATGGTCGGCAACAAGCGGGGCTCGCACCTGGCCATCACCATCGAGCGACTCGAGTCGCTGGTGGGGCGTCCCTTGCAACGAATCGGGCTGTCAGCGACGCAGAAACCGATTGAGCGCACGGCTCGCTTCCTGGTGGGAGCCGGCACAAGGGAGACAGTCGACGGATCGCCGGCCAATGGATCGCCTCCTTGCCGCATTCTCGACGTCGGGCACATGCGGACGCTCGACCTGGCGATCGAGCTTCCACGGACGGAACTCGGGGCCGTCTGCATGCACGAGCAGTGGGCCGAGATCCACGAACGACTCGTCGAACTGATCCACGAGCACCGCACCACCCTGATTTTCGTCAACACTCGGCGGCTCGCCGAGCGGCTCACGCACCAGTTGACCGAAAAGCTGGGCGAGGGCCAGATCGAGACCCATCACGGGTCGGTCGCCGCAGACAAGCGGCTACTGACCGAACGCAAACTCAAGACCGGCGAACTCAAGGCCGTCGTTGCCACCGCATCGTTGGAACTGGGCATCGACATCGGCTACATCGACCTGGTCGTGCAGATCGGTTCGCCCCGGTCGATCGCCGCGTTCCTGCAGCGGATTGGTCGTTCGGGACACTCGCTGGGCCTGACTCCCAAGGGCCGACTTTTCGCCCTCACGCGCGACGAGCTGGGGGAATCGTTGGGCCTGTTGCGGGCAGTGCGCTGCGGACTGTTGGACAGCGTGGCGATTCCCCAGGCGCCGCTCGACATTCTTGCTCAGCAGATCGTGGCCGAGGCGGCCGCCCAGGATTGGAACGTGGACGAGTTGTTCGCCCTCATTCGTCGCGCCGACCCCTATCGAAATCTGGCGCGCAGCGAATTCGATCGCACGATCGAGTATCTGTCGGAGGGCATCGCGCAAACGAGCGGCCGCGGCCGCGTCTATCTGCATCACGATCACGTCGGCAAGCGGATCAAAGCTCGCAAAGGCGCGCGGATGGCCGCGATCGCGAACGCCGGTGCGATCCCGGACATCGGTTCGTATCGAGTCATTGCCGAACCTGATGAAACCGTCGTCGGCACCCTCGATGAAGATTTTGCGGTCGAAAGCATGCGGGGCGATGTGTTCCTCCTGGGAAACACGTCCTGGCAGATCCTGCACGTCCGCGGGGGCGAGGTGCACGTGGCCGACGCGCGCGGAGCGCCACCCACCATTCCCTTCTGGCTCGGTGAAGCGCCCGGGCGAACGCTTGAACTGTCTTGGGAAGTCTCGCGGTTTCGCGAAGATCTCGAGCCGCGCCTGGACGATCCCTCTGCCGCCGAAGGGTGGGTCATCGCCGAAACCGGCTGTTCGGAGGAAGTGGCCCGTCAGATCGTCGCCTACGCCACCGCGCAGAAGGCGGCGATCGGATTGCTGCCCACCTGTCGCCGCATTGTCTTCGAGCGGTTCTTTGACGAGACGGGAGGAATGCAGCTGGTCGTGCATGCTCCGTTTGGCGGGGCCGTGAACCGCGCCTGGGGCTTCGCCATGCGAAAGTGCTTCTGCCGCGCATTCGATTTCGAACTGCAGGCCACCGCGGACGACGACGGTTACATGCTCTCGATCGGTCCGCAGCACAGTTTTCCGATCGAAAGCTTGTTTCCCGTCGTGAAGCCCGAGAATCTGCGCGAACTGCTTCAACAGGCCGTGCTGCGGATTCCGATGTTCCAGGTCCGCTGGCGTTGGAATGTCACCCGCGCATTACAAGTGCTGCGTCGGCGCGGGGCCCAGAAAGTTCCTCCCGCCCTGCAGCGATTTCGTGCCGACGACTTGCTATCGGCCGTTTTGCCTCGGCTCACCGGGTGTCAGGAACACACGGCGGGCGAGATCGAATTACCCGATCATCCGCTCGCTCGACAGACGATGGAAGATTGCCTGCACGAGCCGCTTGATATCGACGGGCTCACCGAAATTCTACGGCAGGTTGAGCGGGGCGAAATCACCTATGTGGCCCGCGACACGCGTGAGCCGTCACCTTTCGCGGCCGAATTGCTGAACGCGAATCCGTACGCCTTCCTGGATGGGGGCGAAATCCAGGAACGCCGCGCACGGGCCGTCTCGACGCCGCGGGTGATGTCGATCGAAGCGGTTCGCGATCTGGGCCGTCTCGACTCCGCTGCGATCGAACAAGTCGTCCGCGAATCGCAGCCCTTCGTCCGCGATGCCGACGAGCTGCACGATGTGCTCCTGAGCCGCGTTTTGCTGCCGGTCGACGAGGCCAGCGAATGGCGGTCGTTCTTTGACGAATTGGCTGCTGACCGCCGGGCGACCCAGATTGAGTTAGCGGACGGACGAGCCGCTTGGATTCCCGCCGAACGACTGCCGGCCGTGCGAACCTTCTTGCCCGACGCACCGATCGATCCGCCGATTGAAGCCCCGGCTACAGTCCGACACGATTGGACGTCGGTCGATGCGCGGATCGCGACAATTCGCGGCTTGTTGGAAACGTGCGGCCCGACAACAGCGTCTCAGGTTGCGCAGCGGCTATCGTTCACCTTGGGCCAGGCCGAGGCGACGCTCGAAGCGCTTGAGGGAGAAGGAGTCGTCCTCCGCGGTCGCTTCACTCCGTCCGAGAGTCTTCGGGAGGGCGACGCTCCCGCTGAGAACAAGAATAGTCTCGCGCCAACCGCCGATGCCGAGATTGAATGGTGCCATCGACGGCTCCTGGCCCGCATCCATCGACTCACGATCGACGGTTTGCGCAAGCAGATCGAACCGGTGAACGTTGCGACGTATTGGCGATTTCTGGCCGGACACCACGGTCTCTTGTCCGATACTCGTAAGACGGGCGCCAATGGCTTGTTCGACGTGATTACCATGCTGCAGGGGATCGATGCCCCAACCGTGGCGTGGGAACGCGATCTGCTGCCGTCACGCGTCTCAGGGTATCAGCCGCAATGGCTCGATGAGTTGTGCCTCACCGGTGACGTCGGCTGGGGACGACTCTATCCGTCCCCGCTCAACGTCGATCGCAGCCGGCCGATGGCGGCGATCACGCGCATCGCGCCGATTTCGATTTATTTGAGGGCGGATCTCGACTGGCTGGCAGCGACGCAACCACCGGAAATCTCGTCGGATCAGCTCAGCAGTCCGGCCCAGCAGGCGCTCGAGTTGCTCACCGCCCAGGGAGCCATGTTCGCCGACGACCTGGCCCGACTGACCCAGATGCTTCCTTCTCAGATCGAAGACGTGCTGGGCGAACTGGTGACGCGGGGACTGCTGACGGCCGACGGATTCGGCGGTCTGCGGCAACTGGTCAATCAACGAAAGAATTCGACCCGCTCGGCGACGCGGCACCGACGGCCGGGCTTGCTGCGGAAGCGGATGGGCGGTGGTGCCGGACGCTGGTCGCTGTGGCGGCCGACGACCTCCACGAGCGAATCGCCAGCGGAAGTGCGCTCGGCGCACGAACACGTCGTCGAGCAGTGGGCCTGGCAGCTTCTGCGACGCTGGGGCGTTGTCTTTCGGGACTTGCTCGTTCGCGAGGCGGGTGCGCCCCGCTGGTACGAGTTACTCCAGGTTTATCGTCGACTCGAGGCCCGCGGTGAGATTCGCGGCGGCCGCTTCATTGCCGGCGTCGCCGGTGAGCAATTCGGCACGGCCGACACAGTCGGTCAGCTGCGAGCGCTTCGCGAAAAGCCGGCTCCGCGACAGCTGATCATCGTCTCGGGAGCGGATCCACTCAATCTGGTGGGCATTGTGACGCCGCACCCGCGCGTGCCGAGCTTCGCCTCGAACCGCGTCGCCTATCTCGACGGCGTGCCCGTCGCCGCCCTCAAGGCGGATGAGATTACTTGGTTTTCGCAGCCCGAGGTCGACCTCGTTGAAGCGATCTGTGCGGCCTTCGGCCAGCCGGTCGACCGCGCCCCGGTGTCGGGGTCAGCGCTCAGTGACGCAGTGGTTTAACGTCCATGGAAACGCTTCCGACCCAGACGCGCCCGCCGAGCCCAACCCTCAAGGGCGGTATTCTGGTCAGCGCGATCGTACTGCTCGGCGGCTTTCTGATGCTGGTGATGATTCCGGTTTCGACGGGCTCGCACCCCGCTCTGGCACGGACCGAGTGCCGCCACAAACTGGGCATCCTCGCCCTGGCGATGCACAACTACCAAGAGACCTACGGTGCGTTCCCGCCAGCCTACCTCGCGGACAAAGACGGCAAGCCGATGCACAGTTGGCGAGTCCTGCTCCTGCCTTTCTTGGGCCATCTCGATTTGTATGAGCAGTATCGGTTTGATGAGCCCTGGAACGGGCCGAATAATCGCCGGTTGGCGGCGCACATGCCCGCAGAATTTCACTGTCCAGCCGACGTCGGTGCCGAGAACCATACGAGCTATTTTGTGGTCGTGGGTCCGGATACGGTTTTTCCCGGCGTTGTTCCGATTCGTAAGGCCGAGATCACAGACGGCCCCGTAAATACGATTCTGTTGGTCGAAGCAATGGATCGGCAGGTCAACTGGCTCGAGCCGAAGGATGTGACCTACGAGGAAGGCCGTCGTGGAATCAACCCCAGTGCGGAACGGGGTATTTCGAGTCACCACGACGGGGGAGCGATGGTCGCCTTCGCCGATGGAAGTCGAGAATTGTTACCTGACCGCATTCCGCTCGAACAATTACGGCTTCTCCTGGAACGCAACGACGGCCGCCCGGCCTACATGCACCGGCCGCCGGCCGCATCGACGACGCGATGAGGCAAGGCGATTCGAGCCGTTCTGCCAGCATCAAACCGCGCTTATGACGTAGCGGCGCAACGCCCCATGGAAACGCCCTCTCCCAAGCGTCTGCCAGTTAACCATACGATCGCCTGGGGTGCGGTGGTTCTACTCGGCGTTTTCTTCTTCTGGATGTTCCTCCCGAGAGTGGGAAGTCGGGATGCGGCTCCGCGAACCGAGTGCAAAAACCACCTCAAGCAGATTGCCCTCGCGATGCACAATTACCACGACGTCTATGGCTGCTTTCCTCCTGCGTATATCCAGGATAGGAACGGACGGCCGATGCACAGTTGGCGCGTGCTCCTTCTCCCGTTTATGGAATTTGGCCCGCTCTACGACGAGTATCGCTTCGATGAGCCCTGGAATGGGCCGCACAACCGGAAACTCGCCGCGCTACCCCTCGCGCTGTTCCGATGTCCGTTCGATAATGGTCCGACGGCCACAACAAACTACTTCGTCGTCGTTGGGCCTAAGACCGTCTTCCCCGGGACAAAATCGATTGCGATCAAGGACATTCCGGATGGCACAGCAAACACGATCCTGCTGGTCGAAGCGGCCGACTCGGGGATCAATTGGCTCGAGCCGCGAGACATGAGCTACGAAGAGGCGGTTCGCGGCATCAACCCCAAATCGGGTTGGGGCATCTCGAGCCGGCACAAAGATGGCAGCGCCCAGATCGCCTTTGCGGATGGATCCGTGAGGACCCTGGACGACGATACGCCTATTGAACAATGGCGACGGATGTTGGAGCGCGATGACGGCCTGCCAGTCTCTTTCCATCTCAGATGATCGACCGGCGTTCGATCGCGCAGCGGTTGGGTCCAATGCAAGCGACTTCAGGCAATCGACCCTCAGAAGGTATTACACTCCCAACGGTGGTCGGTTGGGTTCTAATCGGACTCATTTGCCTGCTCGTGATTGCGTTGTTGCTTCCGGCGCCGGGCAGTGGACCGCCCTCGATTCGCAGCCAATGCCGCAACAATCTCAAGCAACTCGCGCTCGCGATGCACAATTACCACGACATCTATCACTGTTTCCCGCCGCCCTACATTGCCGACAAGAACGGAAGGCCGATCCACAGTTGGCGCGCCCTGCTTTTGCCCTTTCTGGATCTTCGCCCCTTGTACGCTCAGTATCGTTTCGACGAGCCCTGGAATGGGCCGCATAACCGGAAATTGGCGGAGAAGCCTGTCGACGAGTTTCGCTGTCCGGCCGATACGGGACGCGGGACCGATTCGAGCTATTTCGCGGTCGTCGGCGCGAACACAGTCTTTCCCGGTGCGGGTCCCGTTCGCATCAAGGACATCACTGACGGCACCGTTAAGACGATTCTTCTGGTCGAAGCGGCAGACTCGGGCATCAACTGGCTCGAGCCGCGAGATCTGAGCTACGTGGAAGCCGTTCGAGGGATCAACCCGAAATCGGGCTGGGGCATTTCGAGTCACCACAAAGGGGGCGGCGCGTGCGTTGTATTTGCTGACGGAAGCGCCGATGTCCTGCGTGATGATATTCCCGTCGAGCAGTTGCAGCTTCTACTCGAGCGCAATGACGGTCACGAAGTATCTCGGCCGGACTATTGATGCGGACACTTACCGGCGGTATGGCTATGCGATTGCCTTCGCGATCACATTCGCCTTGCGCTCGGTTCCAATCAACGTTTGATCGAGGCCGTTGTAGAAGTAGCTGAGCCGCGAATAGTCGAGCCCCATCAGATGCAGGATGGTGGCGTGCAGGTCGCTCACGTGGGCGCGATCTTCGATGCCACCGAAGCCCAGTTCGTCGGTCGCGCCGATCGCCTGGCCGCCTTTCACAGGTCCGCCGGCCAGCCACATCGAAAAGCCGTGCCAGTTGTGATCGCGGCCCGGCTTGCCGACTCCCTCGCTCGTCGGCGTGCGACCGAATTCGCCGCCCCACACGAGCAGTGTGTCTTCCCAGAGTCCCCGTAGCTTGAGATCGGTGATCAAACCGGCGATCGGCCAGTCGGTTTCGCCCGCGTGCAGCTTGTGATTGGTGATGCAGTCGGTGTGACCGTCCCACGTGTCTTCGATGTGGCCGCCGCCGGAATAAAGCTGCACGAATCGCACGCCCCGCTCGATCAGCCGCCGGGCGATCAGACATTTGCGGCCGAAGCTGCGCGTGATCCTTTGATCGAGGCCGTAGAGCGCGCGGGTCTCCGGCGGTTCACGATCGAAGTTGACGACCTCGGCCGCGGAGGTCTGCATCTTGTAGGCCAACTCGTAACTCTGAATGCGGGCAGCCAGTTCGGATTCACCGCCGCGCAAGTCGCGATGTCGGCGGTTGAGCCGGTTGATCAAGTCGATCGACTCTCGTTGTGACCGATCGCCGATGCCCGCCGGCGTCGCCAGGTCGAGCAGCGGGGAACCGGTGCCGCGGAACAAAGTCCCCTGATAGGCGGCAGACATAAACCCCGACGACCAGTTCGACGCGCTGCCGATCGGCCCGCCGCGCGGGTCGGTCATCACAACGAAGTTGGGCAAGCTGTCGTTGAGCGTTCCCAGACCATAGCTGAGCCACGCGCCCAGGCTCGGCTTGCCCAGTAGCGGGCTGCCCGTGTTCATTTGCAGACAGCCCGACGCGTGGGCTGCCGTGTCGGTGTACATGGCCCGCAGCACGCACAAGTCGTCGGCGTGGCGAGCGGTATGCGAAAACAGGCTGCTGATCGGCAAGCCGCTTTGGCCGTGGCGGCGAAACTCGAAGGGCGACTTCATCAGGTAGCCGATCGGCCGGCCGTTCGATCCGACTTTGAGCGGGCCGCTGTAAGACGTGCCGTCAAACTTGTCGAGCATCGGCTTGGGGTCGAACGTGTCGACCTGGCTCGGAGCGCCGTTCATGAACAGGAAGATGCAATGCTTGGCTTTGCCCGCCAAGTGCGGCACTTGAGCGGTCGACAGCGCGTCGCCCCGAGCCGCCGCGGACGATCCTGCGGCCGCGCGCGATGCGAAGAAGCCGTCATGCGACAACAGATCAATCAGCGCCAAGCCGGCGAAGCCGCCGCCGACTTCCCAGAGGAACTCCCGCCGCGTGCGACGGCACGGGGTCACGTTCGGCGTGAATCGTCTAGCGCGGTTGTCCATGACGCGATCAATCCGGATACACAAACTCGTTCAAGTTGAAAATCGCTCGGCACACGAGTTCCAGCGCGCGACGCTCGCTGGCAGCGGCAACGTCTGAGGACGCGGTTTGATGCGGGGCTGTTTGCGAATGCCGCGATTCTCGCTCGAGGAATGCCAAGAGATCGCGCGACTCGTCGGCTGACGGTCGTCGGCAAATGGTCAACTCGAAGGCCCGCTCGATTTGCCGCGTGCGGTCGGGGCCGGCTTCGCGCACCAACCGTTGTGCCAGATGCCGAGCCTGGCGATTCGATTCATCGCCGTTGAGCAGCGTGAGTGCCTGCGTCGGCACGCTGGTGATGTTGCGGCGCTCGGCGCTCCGCGTCGTGTCGCACAGGTCGAGGACTTCGAGCATCGGCACGACGAGCGAGCGTTTCACGAACGCGTAGACCGTGCGGCGGGCCGCCTCGTCCTCGTTGAACGCGGGCCAGATCGTTTGCGGATCGCTGTTGGCTTCCACGGCTTCCTTGGGAATCGCCAGATGGACGCTGGGTCCGTGCATCGTGCGGCGTAGCTCGCCGCTGGCGGTCAGCATCGAATCGCGAATGGCTTCGACTTCGAGCCGGTGATACGGAAACCGCCAGAATCGCTCGTTCGCAGGATCCTTGGCGGCATAGTCGGGTCGCGACTGCTTGCTCATCCGGTAGGTGCTGCTGGTGAGAATCAGCCGATGCAATTTCTTCATCGACCAGCGGGCGTCGTGTACGAACCAGTTTGCGAGCCAATCGAGCAACTCTGGATGCGAGGGCGCCGCGCCCTGCACACCGAAGTCGCTGGCCGTGCGGACGATGCCCTGGCCGAAGTGTTGCTGCCAGATCCGATTGACGATCACCCGGGCCACGAGTGGATTTCGTTCATCGACCAGCCACCTGGCGAACGAGATCCGCCGTCGGCTTGTGCGTCCATCCACGTGCTCGAAGATTGGCTGCCGCGCCGCGAGCACAGCCGGCACGCCCGCGTCCACGATCGGTCCCGGGGCGCTGGCCCGACCGCGCAACAAAAGATGGGTGACCGGCAGCTGGGTTGGAACCTTGGTCGGCGGTTCATACAGAAAATAGCCTCGCGGCACGCCGAGCGATGCCTGGGCAACAGCTCCGCTGCCTGCCGGTGCGCGGGTCCGCGCTGCCGGCAAATCGAGATCGCCCCGTCCATTACTGGGGCGTTGCAGCGGACTGAAGACGGCCACCAGCCGGTAGTAGTCGTGTTGCGTCAGCGCGTCGAACTTGTGGTTATGACAACGGGCACAGCCCAGCGTCAGGCCGAGAAAAGCCTGCGACGTGGTCCGCACCAGGTCGTCGAGCTGATCGAAGCGATCCTCCGCAGGATCGGCGGGCTCGTCGTCCCAGGGGCCGAGCCGATTGAAACCGGTGGCAATGATCGTCTCAGCGGTGGCGTCGGGCAGTTCGTCCCCAGCCAGTTGTTCCAATACAAAACGGTCGTAGGGTTTGTCGGAATTGAGTGAATCAATGACCCAATCGCGATAGCGCCACACGCTGGGCTTCGCCGCATCGCGCTCGTAACCGTTCGACTCGGCGTAGCGCACCAGGTCGAGCCAGTGACGGCCCCAGCGCTCGCCGTATCCAGGATCGTCGAGCAACCGATCGACCAGACGACTCCAAGCACCGGACGACGAATCAGCCAAGAACGTCTGTTGGTCAGCGGGACTGGGCGGCAGTCCGACCACATCGAGAAAGACTCGCCGCAGCAACGCCCGCGGTTCGGCGGTCGAATTGGGAGTCCAGCCTGCTGTCTCGAGTCGCGACAGAATGAAACAATCGATCGGGTTGGCGCACCATTGTGACTGCTTCACTCGGGGAACGGGCGGCCGTGCGACGGGGCGGTAGGCCCAATGATCCCGGTCAGCCGCTTCAATGACGCGGTCATACTGCGACAGGTCATACGGGTCTTTGACCGGGTCGGCCGCCCGCAGTGGTCGCGAAAAATCGGCGCTGATCGCACCGGCCGCGAGCGCGACGGCGCAACCTAGCCAGCGGTAGTTTCGCATCCCGTTCATTGAGCGCGCCAATTCGGGAGGACCTCGCCGGGGTGTGCAGTGCTGGGATCGGCGAGAGACGAGGCCGGTTTCTCGGTGGGCAGGCCCATTCTAGCAAACCGCCGCACTCTTTTGCTCGCGCCCGTTCTGCCGAGTACCATAAGGCACACGCACGGGAGCCAGCGACCGCCAGCCGAAAATCGGGCATTGCTAGTTGGGCACTGCAAAAAAATCGAGCAACGGGTCCCAAAGCGACAACTGCCCAGGTGACTACCCGATGACGGTCGACGAGCGATGAAGATTCTGCTGCTGGCCGACATCCATTCGAATTGGTCCGCGCTCGCCGCGATCAAGGAAACGTACGACGTTTGCCTGTTCCTCGGCGACCTGGTCGATTACGCGACCGATCCCCTGCCGTGCATCGATTGGGTTCGTGCGCACGCGACCGCGGCTGTCCGCGGCAATCACGATCACGCCGTGGCGCAGCGGATTCCCGCCAAACACGGCTCCGGGCTGCGGGGGCTGGCCGCCGCCACGCGCCCCATCCACTGGCGAATGCTGACCCCACCGCGAGTGAAGTATCTGGCCCGTCTGCCGTTGACGAAACGAATCGTCGTCGACGAGCAGCCGTTTTATCTTGTGCATGGCACGCCCCGCGATCCGCTCGACGAATACCTGTTGGAAGACCCCGAAACGTGGCGTCTCCGCGTCGAATCGATCAGTGCCGCCTTTGTTTGCGTGGGGCACACGCACATCCCGTTTCACATCGACCTGGGCGAAATCCAAGTCATCAACCCGGGCAGCGTCGGTCAACCCCGCGATGGTGACCCACGATGTGCCTACGCGGTCATTGAAAATGGCAAGGTCTCGCTACGGCGCGTGGAGTACGACATCGACGCGACGCTGCGACAGATGAGCACCGCCGGCGTCGATGATGATGCGGTCGGAATCGCCGAACGGGTCTTGAAATCGGGTGGTCGCGTCGAGCCGCCTGGAGATCCGAATTAGGGTCGAAGCGGGGCCCGCGGCTCACAACCGCGTCGCGAGGGCTGCCCACGAATAGACGCAAACGTGATAGGTGAAGACCAGCGTCAGCGCGTGGTAGCCGGTGCGGAGCAATCGCGTCTTCAGAAACGGCTTGGCGTCGAACACGAAGAATTGGACCAGCAATCGCAGTCCCCAAAAGACGGCGATGAACAAACACAGGCCCCGCGCCAACGGCGAGCCGGCGGCCAGAATGCTCGGATAGATCACCGAGAGGAGCCCGAAACCGACGATCACCAGCACGATGAACGCGCCGTGCACCCAGATCAGTTGCCGCGAGAGGCGGTCGAGTTGGCCGAGCGACAATTTCCAATCGAGGACTTTCGGCACCAAGGCGCTTGCCAACAGGATGCCGAAGTGCAGCACGCCACCGACCAGAATCAGCAATTCCAGTGTGTGCATCGCGCACCTCGTCAAATCAGTCCGGCGACATGGAACATTGGAACGGCCACGCGTTCGATGAAGGGCCGATGGAATAGCAGGCCAACTGGCCCAATGGTGACGATCGCGCAGAACGTCCAACCGATCCATCCGCTGCCTAGCCCGATACGTTTGCCGAGGCGACTCCTCTCGATGAAGAGACCGGCCGCTTGAATCAGAAAATAGAGCGTGGGCCAACCGAAGCCGGCGCCCGCCGCGCCGGAGATCACCAGATCGTGAATCAGGCCTGACGCGACAAACACCGCGATCGTGGCACTTGTGACTCCCCATACGCCGACGAGTGGACGAAACACGAAGGCATGTGCCAGGTCGCGAAAGGCGAGATTCCAGCGGCGCCCCCAGAATTCACTGAGAGAGACTGACCGAACCGGCGCGTGCATGATCGCGACGGCTTCGATTCCAGCCTGTCGCCAGCCGAGCGACAGCAGGTCGAACAGGCCGAAGTGCAGCGCGCAGCACAAAGCTGAAATCCCGATCCAACCGGCTGCGAACAGACTGTGCGGGGCCACCGCGGGAACCACTAGAATCAGCAGTGCCAGTCCGCACCCGACTTTGACGGCGGCCGAGACCCACTCGCGTCCGCTCGGCGGCACCGCTCTCCGTCGGGTATCGAGGAAAGCGGCGGCATCCATTCCCGGCCACAGAATCAGATAGGCCGCCGAACGCCAGGGATTCGCGCCGCATCGATCTTGAAACGTGACGAACGACAGCCACTTGAGGCCGGCGTAGATGCCAAACGCGAACGCCCACATCCAGACCCAACGGGGCTCGCCGGCAAAGAGCGCCGCGAACGCCGTGGGAAGGACGACCGTCGGCCACCAGGCCGAAATGCTCGGGAAATGAACGCCAGCGCGTTTGTGAACGACGGTTGCCATCGGATATCTCTCCGATGAACTAACCGCAATTCGAACGGGGTCTTAACCGCCGATCCGCCGGACTGAATCCGCCAAGAATCGGGCGGATTATTGGCTCGCTGAGGTTGGCTCGCAGTACTTTAGAGCCATGAGCGCGTAGGCAGTGGCCAAGCTCGGGTCACCTTCCAGCCAGCGTTCTTTCGAGTTGACCCAGCTCCCGTTGGGCTGCTGCATGTGAAACAGCTGGCCGGCAAGCTCTTTCCGCCAATCATGCTTTTGGCCCGAGGCGTCTTCAAACTGGTCGAGCTTCAGCGCGGTAAGGGTCTTGGCGAAGGTGTCGAAGTAGTAGAAGAGCCCCTGTTGGCCCATCCCCGGATTTTCCTCCACCGTGTAGTGTTTGCGAATCCACTCGGAAGCCGCTTTCACGCGTGGGTCCTTCGCGGTCAAGCCGGCATAGATCATGCTCTTGAGCCCCGCGTACGTCATCGATCCGTACGACCGCAGGCCGCCCTCCGCGGTTTTCCCCGCCGGAGAGGAACCTCCACCGGCTGCCGTGTAGATGAAGCCGCCGTCGTTCACCTTGGCGGCCAGCGGCGTTTGGTTGTATTGCGACTCGAGGTTTTGGCAACGAGAAACGAAGATCAGCGCCTTTTGGATATTCGGATCGTCGTCCTTGGCCCCCATCGTTTTCAACGCTTCGACCAGGAATTGAGTGTTCGAGAGATCGGGCCGTTTCGTCGCCGGACCGTAGTCGGCCCCGCCGTAACGCACGTCCGCCTTGTCGATCCCTTCTGCTTCGTCCCATTGCGTTCCGCGCAGGAACTTGTCGGCCTTGGCCAGGACCTGGTCGTATCGGCCGTCGGTGTTAGCCACCTTAAGAGCCACGACGGCCACGCAGGTCTCGTAGTTCTTGTGGGACGTATTGGGGTGATAAATCCCGCCATCCTTTTGCACGAACTTCTCGAGAGCTTTGAGACCTTTCGCGACCACCGGATCGCTGGTCGGGAGGCCGCTTTGCACAAGGGCCGTCACGGCCAACGCCGTCACACCGCTCGACGTGTTGGAGGTCCAGGTGCCGTCGCTCGATTGCACGGTTTTAAGAAAATCGATGCCCTTCTGACGCGAGTCGGCGAATTTTTGTCCATCCGCGCCGAATTTTTGATCGGCGGGCCACGCAGGCCGGGCAATCACGGCGATCAGGCAGAGTGTGCCCGCGAAGCTCGTCAGGCGGTTAATCTTCATCGGTCTCGGTCCTCGGCTCGGATGCTGCTCGGGAAGGCTGCGACTGCGGGACCAGGCGCAGCAGTTTCTATTCCAAGTATAGGCGGCGGCATAACGCTTCCCAAGCAGGCCCGCAGGCGGGCGCTCTGACTTCGAGCGAGGGAACGCCAACTTTTTCTAATCGATTCGACGGTTTAGAGTTGTGCGAATGCGTGCCGGCATGTCTCATGCGAGCTTGGAGGCACGTACACTGGTTGTCGACGCTACAACCGCCAAGCGGACTTAAACCGCGTCCCCTACCGGAGACGGACTAAACCGAATGCTCATCGAAGGGAAGCGTCCGCGGGAACTGTGTTGGTACCACGCCGGGCCGATGCTGTTTGGCGACTGGGGTACGAGCCGGCTGTACGTTCTGGGGTTGGCGTTCTACTACACACGGCACGCCGCGCTCTGGTACATGCTGGCGATGTCGGTGATTCTCGTCGCCGTCGGTTGGGCCTACCAGAATATTTGCCGCATCTATCCCGACGGCGGGGGCGTTTACTCGTCGGCTCGGCATCGTTCGCCAACCCTCGCGGTGATCGGCGGCCTGCTGTTGTGTGCCGACTACCTGGTGACGGCCGCCATTTCGGCGCTCGATGCGTTTCACTACCTCAATCTCAATTTTGGTCGGCCCGTAGTTTTTGCCATCGCGGCGCTGATTGGGATTGGGGCCGTCAATTATCTAGGCCCGAAGAAGTCTGGGGCACTCGCACTCGTCGTGGCGCTCGCCACGGTCGCGCTGACGCTAGTGATTGGCACGTGGGCTCTTCCCTCGTTGGGAAAAGCTCACGTATCGCATCCCGAAGGCAGCCCGTTGCACTGTTGGGTGCAATTCACGTCGCTGATCCTGGCCATCTCGGGCGTCGAAGCGATCGCCAACATGACCGGCTTGATGGTGGAACCGGTCGAAAAGACGTCTGCGAAATCGATCTATTCCGTGCTGTGCGAAATCGTCGTGCTCAACCTCGTGCTGACGGTGGCCATGCTCGCGATGCCGCTCGACATATTGGGCGACGGCAATGTCGAGGCTGCCTACTCGGCGCACCGGGACGACATGCTGCGGGTGATCGCGGCGTATTACGTGGGGCCGGCGTTTGCGGCTGTGGCCGCCGTTGTCTTCGCGATGTTATTGCTCTCGGCGGCTAACACGGCGATCACCGACCTGGTCAGTATTCAGTTCATGATGGCTCGCGACAAAGAGCTGCCGGCGGCGCTGGGCCTGCTCAACACGTGGGGCATGCCTGTGCTGCCCCTCATCCTAGCGACGTTGTTTCCCGTCGCCATTCTGATGGCTGTCGCCGACGTCGAGCAGTTGGCCGACTTATACGCGATCGGCGTGGTGGGAGCCGTGGCGATTAATCTCGGATCGTGCGCCACCAACTTCCAGGTCGAGTTGACGCGCTTCCAGCGAATCGGCATGGGGCTCATTGCGATTGTGATGACGGCCATTTGGATCACGATCGCCATCGAAAAGCCGCATGCCCTGATTTTTGCGGCTTGCGTCCTGGTGGTCGGTCTCATCGCCCGATACCTGTTCAGGCACCGCGACCAGGTTCGTCACTGGATTTTGGAAGAGTTCAGCGCGACTCGATTGTTGCTGCCAACAGCGCCGCCTCACCCGGCGAGCGTGAGCGCCGCCTTGCTGGAGGCGATTTCAACGACCGTGCCGGCATTGCACGATGACACCGACGAAGCCCTCAATCCCCAGCGAACGGGCGGTCGCATTTTGTTGACGACTCGCGGGAATGTGCCGGTCTTTCGCTTTGCGCTGGAGCGCGCCAAGCGACAAAAGGCCGAGCTGTTCGTCGTCTTCGTGCGGAACCTGGCGGTGCCCGCTCTGGGCACTCCCAGCACGCCCGATTACGAGGCGGACGCGGCTGCGAAGAAATTCTTTGAGATCGTCGCTCGGGAATCTCAAGGAAGCGGCGTCACGGTGCATTCCGATTATGCGGTGGCGCGCAACGTGGCCCGCGCGATCCTCAGCCTGGCCACCGGGCTCGGTGTCGACACGCTGATTCTCGCCGCTCCGCAGCACGGAGTGTTGTGGCGCACAGTGAAGGGCAACGTGCTCAAGACCGTGACCCGCCGTTTGCCGAAGCACATCGAACTGATCGTGCGATCGGAAAAAGGCAGTGCGCGACCGAAACCCGCCGTGTCTTGAGGTCGAGTGCGACGCCGACTTCAGTGCGTGGAGCCACGACTGGTGCCTGTCCACTCGAGGTCGCCCGTGTTGACCGGGTCGTAGCCGGGCAAATCGCCGAGCAATCGTCGATAAGAAGGACTCCGCACGACGCGAATGATGGCCCGGATCCGCGGATCGTCCTGCATCGATTTTGCGAAGACCAGGTCGAAGTCTTCTTGTCGGACGGAAAGGAATTCGAGCCCCGCCTCTTCGCTCGCCAAACGCACGCAAACGCCGGCATCGGCCCAACCGCTGCGCAGGGCCTCGGCCACCCCGCGATGATCGCTGGCGACATGACGGGGCAGCGGCCGGTCGCCCAAAATCTGCTTTTGACACTGCTCCGCACCCGAGCCTTGTTCGCGTCCGACCCATCGAATCCGCGGCCGCAGCAGACCCTGTAAGGTCGTCGTCTGGTGTTGATCGCGAAAGGCCACGCCTTCCTCCCAACGGGCGATTCGCAGCAATCCGGCCGGCTTCCCCAATTCTCGTGAGACGATTCCCGCATTGTCGGGCCGACCGCCGACGGCGCAGAGATGAATGCCGGCGGCATGCACGCGGCCTTCGGCCAGCAGCTTGAGCGCCGCTCTGCTGGAGCGGCCAATCACCACCATTCGCATCCCAGAAATCCGGGCGAACTGCGAAGTCAGCAAACCGGCCGCCGGATCGCAACAGGCCAGCACGAGGGTTCGCGAGGGTGTGTCGTCGGCCATGCAGCGATCGGTTCCGTCGACCACCGTGCCGTCGTGCGCGAACTCGGTCGTCAACGGTTCCTCGATAGGAAATGAGAGGACCTGACCGTCAATTTCCGCGCGCCAATAGCGAACGCGTCCCTTGCGCGGCGGCCAGGCCCACTGCACGGGTGAGGCACTTCGCTCGGAACCGAAGAGATCGCTGACCGAGCAGCCAAGGCACTCGGCGAGCGCCAGCGCTGCGGTGACCGAAGGGACAAGGCGGTCGACCTCGATCGCGCTGACGGCCGCTCGCGAGATGTCCGCCCGGCGGGCAAGTTCCGCCTGCGACCAGCCGTGACGCAGCCGTTCGTCACGAATTCGTTGACCGGGTCGAGAATTGGCTCCGGCGGAATTCTTTGCAGACTGTTTTTGGGCCATGATCCCGCCATTGTTTTGGCACTATGCTGTCATTATAGTGACACGATCGTGTCACGTCCTCATGATGCGATTCATTCACGAAGTCTGTCCAGGAGAGTGACCTTGTCCCGCCACTCCTGCAAGTGCAACGCTTTGCGTCGAGGGTTCACGATGATCGAGCTGTTGGTAGTCATCGCGATCATGGGAATCCTGATCGCACTTCTGCTCCCGGCTGTGCAGGCCGCACGCGAGGCGGCCCGACGCACGCAGTGCCGCAACAATCTCAAGCAAATCGGCGTTGCGCTCCACAACTATCACGACATTCATCGGATGTTTCCGCCGGGTCGCGAGCGGAGCATGGTAAACGGTCAGGGACGCTGCTATTCGGCTTACGCCCATCTCTTGGCCCAGCTCGAACAGGCGAACGCGTTTCGCACAGTGGACTTCAAGCTCAATCCCGAGGACGCCAAGAACATCCCGATCATGAATTTCCCGATGCCCGGCTTGCTGTGTCCCACCGATTACACTGCCATCAACGAGCAGCTCAACCGGGCCGTGCATAATTATCCGTTGAACACGGGGACGACCTTTCCCGTCTCTCCCCGCAACCCGAGCAACGTGCCGATCAACGGCATCTTCTACGAAAACTCTTCGACGAAGCTTCGCGACGTCACGGATGGCACGTCATACACCGTCTGCATCAGCGAAACCATTCGCTCGACGAAGGGTGGCGTCAACGGGCAGACGGTTTGGGACGGCGTCAGCGTAATTGACGGCTTTGTACTCACGTTTGGAAACAACAACAGCACGGTCGGTCCCGAGTTGACCAATTACGCCGGACAGTGCCACTCCGCAGGGCTCGTGCTCATGCAGGAGCGCGGCAGTGGCTGGCTCTACGGCGCTCCGGGGCATTCGCTGTACAACCACATCCGCGTCCCCAACGACGTGGACGTCGATTGCCGCGGTGGTCTGCCCTTTAGCACCGGCATCAACCTCTATTGGGACCTGCTGTCTCACAACATCGCGGCCCGCAGCCGACACTCGAAGGGAGTGTTCGCGCTGTATTGCGACGGGCACGTCGACTTCACCGGCGACTCGATCGACGTGACCGTTTGGCAGGCGCTGGGCACCCGCAACGGCGCTGAGGAGATTTCGGTCAATCAAGAAGGTACGTGACCGCGACTTAACCGGGGCGGTTGCGGTGACGCGTCCTTGTCACGCCCGCCAGCTCGAATCGTGGGTCCGAGTCTTGCCCGCATTCGGGCCGGTCGGGGGCGCAATGGTCCGCGTATGAGTCGCTGTGTCGTGCGCGAGCCCAGCGTTGAAGCGATTAAGCAGAAGTCGCTAACGACAAGCGTTGTCGGCGGCGGCGAAGGCCGATCGCTCCCAACGTCACGCAGCCGATACCCAGCAGAGTCAGAGAGGCGGGTTCAGGAACCACCTGCGCGGTGAGTGTCGTGTCAGGAGTCGTCCCAAAGCCGACAGTGACACCGCTAAAGTTCGCGGCCGTCAGCACAGTGCTCGCCGTGATCCCTGCATCGGCCAGAAAGAAGTTCGCCGAGCCCAGGACATAGGGATCGAAATGGCCGTTTGAAAGAGAAGCCCCGGGACCGGTGATCCCAGCCGCGGGGAGGATCATGTAAATCGGATTCCCCGGCGCAGCAGCGCTGCCGGCGGTCCCCAACGCGACCTTGGAGCCGGAAGTCGCCAGACCCCAGTGGTCGATCACGTTCGTGCTCGAAGTGTCGTCAAAGGCCGTGACCGTCGAAGTTCCGGGAAACGTCGAGCCAAAGCCCGCCGAGTTAACCGTGTTACCCGACAGCTCGGTAAACGCGGTCGGCGTACTCAAGCCGCTGACACTGAATCCGAAGGCGCTGATCGACTCGCCGCGCTTGACCGTAGCCGTGCTCGGCAGCGAGTTGGTGACAGTGACCTCGAGGCCTCCGTTAACCGCTTTGAAGTCGAGCGTCGCCGCGAGCGCTCCGTCAGTGCCCGTGCCCGTCGCCGCAAATACGACGTCGGCTCTTGCGCCGCTTGGGTTTAGGCCGCCCCAGCAAAGTGCGGCGAAGAGTGCTGCGATGGAGAAGACTTTCGACGCGCGAAATGGCCCGGAAATCATGCGTAGCTTTACCTGTGTGTTCTAAATGTGAACCGCGGCTTTAGCCCTTCAAAGCGCCGCGCCCCCCTAGTTTGTCGTTTCGTATTCCGAAACTCAAGTCGAAAACGCCCAAATCGTGAAGAAATTGACATGTGTCGCTACACGTCGACACCGCGTCGGAGAAAGGCTCAAGCCAGCCAGGAGATCCAGGATCGGCCCCCACACCGAACAACCCCCCGTCCAGCACATGCGGGGATTCAGCTTGAGCCAACTTCTGGTCGTGATCGCCATCATCGCGACGCAGGAAACAGTGAGCGACGCGTGAACGCGTCTTCATCGAACCGGTTGAAGACCAGAATGGCTCATGTTAGAGATGAGGGGGCCGCTGACTGTCCCAAACTTCCGCCACCCCGGGGTGCCCGCCCATGATCGATTTGAACCGGCGTCATTTTCTGCAATCGGCCTCGCTGTTGGCGGGTTGCGGTTACGCAGGCACGCTTTTGGGGGGTGCCACGGACGCGAAGCCCACGTTCGCCCCGCGTCCGACATTCGATCCGGCCGGGCTGTTTTTGACGTGGCAGCACGATCCGACGACGACGATGACCGTGCAATGGATCGGCGACGATGAAAAGGACGGCCTGACCCGTCCGATCTGGTACGCCAAGGACCACTCGGAGGAGTGGCGTAGCGTGTCGGCCAAGTCACGTCGATTTCCGCTCACTTCTCGCTGGATCTTTCGCACGGAACTGGTCGGGCTCGAACCCGACACCGATTACCGGTTTCGTGTCGGCCTCGACTCGGCCGAACAGCGGTTTCGGACGATGCCGGCCAAGGCGACTAACACGATTCATTTCGTGTCAGGAGGCGACAGCGGCATCGGCCACCACGCCATCAACAACAATCGCGTCGCTGCCCGACAGTCGCCGCAGTTCGTCGTGATCGGTGGGGACCTAGCCTACGAGAACGGCAAGTCACCCGACACGTTCCTGCAGTTCATCAAGAATTACGCTCGCGATGTGAAAGATGACAAGGGCCGCCTGATCCCCATGCTGGCCTGCATCGGCAATCATGAGGTCAACGGCGGCTATGCAAAGTCGCGGAAAGAAGCACCGTTCTTCTACGCCCTGTTTGATGGCCTGTTCGACCACGCTGGCTACGCCAAGCTCGATTTTGGCGATTACCTGTCGCTGATCCTTCTCGACACGGGCCACACGACGCCGGTCAAAGGGGCTCAAACCGATTGGCTGGCCAGCACGCTTCAAGCGCGGGAAGAATGCCCGACGCTTTTTGTTTTCAATCACGTGCCGGCTTATCCTTCGTTCCGACCATTCGCGCTTGACGGGCAGGAGGACGGGGGCGTCGGGGCCGACCAGCGCAAGTTCTGGTGCCCGCTGTTCGAGCGGTACAACGTCGATGCTGTCTTCGAGCATCACGACCACACGTTCAAGCGGACGCGTCCGATGCTCGACGGCCGTGTGAACGAGAACGGCATCGTCTATTTAGGCGACGGTTCCTGGGGCAAAATCCGCCGGCCCAAGACTCCCCAGCAGCGGCCTTACTTGGCCGTCTCCGACGAGTCGTATCATCTGTCGGTCCACCGCATCGAAGGACGCGAACGTTCCCACGTTGCGCTGTCTGACACCGGGCGCGTCGTCGATATCTGTGTGACGACGAAACGCAGCCATCGCCGCACGACCTGACCAGAATCGCCGGCGCCGTGTCGATGACAAACCACCCCGGGCTCATGCCCGGGGCTCGGTTTCGACGAACTGCGACTTTAGCTCACGTCGAATTTCTGAACGCGGCCGTTCATTGTGTCCGCCACGTACAGAAACCCACGGCTATCGATCGCCAACGCGTGCGGCACGTGGAACTGGCCGGGCTTGGTGCCCAAGCCGCCGATGCCGCGCAGATACTTTCCGTCGTTTGTGAATTGCTGCACGCGGCTATTCGTGGCGCCGACCCAGACGCGATTCTGTGAATCGACGCAGATTCCGATCGGGCCGCCCATGTTGGAAGGTTTGCCGTTTTTTTGCAGCGGAACCGGGCCGAAGCCGCCCGGCTCCGTGCCGCCACTTCCCCAGTGGGAGAGCAGTTTTCCGTCCGGTGTGAACTTCTGGATGCGCTTGAGATCGGCATCGGTGGTGTAAGCGTTGCCCGCTGAATCGAATGCGACGAACTGCGGTCCGGCGAAGCGCCCTCCGGCACCCGAGTTGCCGCCGAACTGACCGGGCTCCTTGCCGTGGCTGCCCCACTTGCCGACGAATTTGCCGTCGGTCGTGAACTTTTGCACGCGGCTGTTTCCCTGATCGGGCACGTACAGCAAACCGTCGGGACCAAGCGACAC
>DASRXU010000511.1:0-25040 GCA_035687365.1 Planctomycetaceae bacterium
GGGCAGCGTGGCGTTGACGATCAGCGCCCTGCCGCCCGCAATCACCGCCCCTGTCAGCGGTTCGGTGACCCAAAACGGCTCGCTCGTCTTCTCTGCCGGCAACGGCAACCCTATTTCGGTCAGTGATCCCGGTGCCGGCCCAAGCACTGATTCGCTGACGCTCTCGGTGGCGCACGGCACACTGACACTGGGATCGATTTCGGGCCTGACCTTCACGTCCGGTTCCAACGGATCGGCAACGTTCACCGTGACCGGTACTGTGGCGAATCTTAGCGCGGCCCTGAGCGGGTTGACCTATCAACCGACGACCAACTACGTCGGATCCGATACCTTGGCCATTTCGTTGGTGGATCCGGGAGACACGCTTTCGGCTGCGAAGAACGTCGCGCTGACCGTCAACGCGTTGGCGGCGCCCTCGATCTCAGCTCCTGGATCGGCTCTGGTCGTTCAGAACGGCTCCCTGGTCTTCTCTTCGGGATTGGGTAATGGGATTACCGTGACCGATGCGGGCGCCGGAAGTAACCCCGATTCGCTGACGCTGGCCGTGACCCATGGAAATCTCACGCTCGCGACCGTCAGTGGCCTGACGTTTACATCGGGCACGAATGGTTCGGCGACATTCACGGTCAGTGGGACCGTCGCCAACCTCAATGCGGCCCTCAACGGCTTGACCTATCAGCCGACGGCCGGTTACACGGGCTCCGATTCGCTGGCGATTTCAGTCACCGATCCGGGCGATACGTTGACCGGTTCACGCAGCGTGGCGATCACCGTGACTGCCGCAAGTCCGCCCACGATTTCGGCACCGTCCGCAGCGTCGGTCGTCGCGAATGGAACGCTGGCTTTTACCTCAACGAACACGATTTCGGTTGCCGACACGGGTCCGGGCAGCGGTGCCGATAGCTTGAAGCTGACGGTCACCCACGGGACCGTGACCTTTGCCAGCACCACGGGACTGACTTTTACCGCGGGCACCAACGGCTCAGCGTCGTTCACTGTGACCGGTTCGGTGGCCAATCTGAACGCGGCTCTTAGCGGGCTGACCTATAAGCCGACCGCCGGCTACACGGGTGCTGATTCGCTGGCCATTTCGATCAATGACAACGCTGACAGCTTGTCGGCTTCAGCCAATGTGGCGATCACAGTCAATGCGGCTTCCACCGCGCCTGCGATCACAGCTCCGGCTGTGGCCACGACGGTCGGGGCTAATCCGTTTGTATTCACAACGATCAGCATTTCCGATCCCAATGCCGGTAGCAGCGTTGAACAGCTGTCGCTGAAGAGCACGTCTGGGATTCTCAAGCTTGCGACTACGAGCGGGATCACATTCATTTCCGGGACCAACAACTCGGCATCGATGGTGATCGACGGAACGCTCGCGGCGCTCAATGCGGCCCTGAACGGGCTGACCTTCACGCCGGTGACCAAAAACACGACCATCACTCTGGCTTATACCGACCTTGGCAATGGTCTGTCGGCTACGGCCACGATCGCCGTGACCGAGCTGATCACCAGCCCTCCCGGCCGAGGCGGGTTGAATGTTTCGACCCCCCTCGCCGTCAGCCCCGATACGCAAAGCTCCGCCCCGGTCGATTCCCAAACTCAATGGAAGGGGCTCTCCGCCGCCGTCGAACTGTTGGCAGGTTGAGCCAAATCTGCTCAAGCGAGAAATTGTCAGGCGACTGTCGCGTCAATAACCGGATGGGCGCGAAAAGTCTGCCGAATTGCCGATAGTGATTGACTCTCCGCAGAACTGATCTCCAAACCGCTATTCCACAAACTTGAGGGGCGCGCCTCACCGAATGGCGTGAACCGTTCTTTCTTCGAGATGGTTGCGTGGGCCCGCACCGTCGGGCCGTGTTCCTTTACTCCCCGAGGCCGCGCCCCTACTGCAGGAGTCTGAAGGATGTTGTTTTCGAGGCGGCTCACGATTCCCCGCAAGAACACCCGACAGACCGCGAGCCGAAGTCGCCGTTCGCGCCGGCAAACTCAACGGCAGCCGCAATTCGTCCAGCAGTCCATCTGCTGCGGTCTGAGCGTCGAAGAACTCGAGAGCCGAACCTTACTTTCCGCGACGGTCGCGGTGACCAACTCTCTGTTGGGGGCCAAGCCAACATTGGTGATCGGGGCAAATCTAGGCCCCAAGCTTTCGCCCAACATCCAGCCCAACACCGTCGCGCCCATCAATCCCAGTCAAATGCAGGTGGCGTACGGCATCAACCAGATTTCTTTCAACGGTATTGCCGGGACCGGGGCCGGCCAGACCGTGGCGATCGTCGACGCGTACAACAATCCCGACATCATCGCCGACACTAGCACTTTCAACACTGACTTTGGGTTGCCACAGTTCAACGCCGGCGGGCCCACGTTCCAGGTGCTCAATCAGACCGGTGGAACGACGTTGCCGATGAATACCAATACCACGACCGGCGATTGGGATATCGAAGAGGCGCTCGACGTGCAGTGGGTGCACTCGATGGCCCCGCAGGCCAACATCATCCTGTTCGAGGCCAACACAAATTCATTCAATGACTTGGGAACGGCCGAAGCGACCGCCGCAGGCTGGAATGGCGTGTCTGTCGTCTCCAACAGTTGGGGCGGCGGCGAAGATCCGAGCGAAACGAGTGTCGATTCGATTTTTCTGACCCCGACGGGCCATCAAGGGGTCACGTTCCTGGCTTCCACCGGCGATGACGGGACACCCGCCGGCTATCCGTCGTTTTCGCCCAACGTGGTCGCGGTCGGCGGGACCAATCTTCAGATTGATAGCAGCGGCAACTACCTTTCTGAGTCGGTTTGGAACAACAACAACGGCCACGCCACCGGAGGTGGAATTAGCACCGTCGAGGCGCAGCCCAGCTATCAAGTCGGAAAGGTGAACGGGCTCAGTTCGACGTTCCGCACCGTCCCCGACGTCGCTGCCGACGCCGATCCTAATACGGGCGTTTACGTGCTCGACAACTGGAACGAAGGCCAGGGCGGTGGCTTTTTCCAGATCGGCGGCACCAGTCTGGCGTGTCCGCTCTGGGCGGGCATGATCGCCGTCGCCAATCAAGGGCGCACGCTCGCCGGCGAAACTTCCCTCAACGGATTGACCCAAACTCTGCCGATGATTTACAGCCTGCCGAGCACCGATTTCCACGATATCACCGTGGGCAACAACGGCACCTATTCGGCCGGTACGGGCTACGACCTGGTGACAGGTCGGGGCACGCCGATCGCCAATCTGGTCGTGCCCGCCTTGGCCGGATACGGAACGACCGCACCAAGCGTGAGCGCTCCGGCGACCGCCAGCGTGGCGGAAAATACTCCGTTCTCATTCTCGACTTCTGGCGGCAACGGAATCAGCACGACCGATCCGTTTTCCGCCGGCAATGTCGATTCGCTGACGCTCTCAGCTGCGCATGGGACCGTCACGCTCAGTACCACGACGGGCTTGATCTTCACGTCAGGCACCAACAGCTCAGCGACGTTCACCGTCAGCGGCACCATTGCCAATCTGAATGCTGATCTGAGCAACGGCGTGAGCTACCAGCCAAATAACCTTTACGTCGGTTCCGACTCGCTTGTCGTTTCGCTCAAGGATCCGGGTGAGAACCTGACAGGTTCAGCCAGCGTGGCAATCACCGTCAATGCGGGCTCTCCCCCGACTGTCGGAGCGCCGCTAAGCATCGACCTCGCCGAGAACACCAGTTTCGCATTTACCAGCCCCTTTGTGGTCGGCGTGGTGGATAGCGGAACGGCCGAGCAGCTGACTCTTTCCGTCAGCCATGGAGCGCTCACTCTCGGGACGACCACCGGTCTGACTGTTGGTGGCAATGGCACTGCGAGCATGGTGCTCACGGGATCGCTGTCCAGTCTCAATAGCGATCTGGCCAGTCTGACCTACACGCCGACGGCGAATTACATTGGTCCGGATACCCTGAACCTCTCGGACACCGACACAGGCGACAGCCTCACTGGAACGGCGACGACTGCCATCACGGTTCATTCGCTCTTGCCCGAATTCCAGTTTCCGTCTGGACCGGCGATTACGATCCCCGAGAATACCCTCTACCAATCGCCGAGCATCGGACCCTTCGTCCACATCGTCGATTTCGGTGGAAGCGCCGAAAATCTGACGATGACAGTGAGTCATGGGAAGCTCACGCTCCCGAGCACCACGGGCCTGACGGTCACGGGCAACGGCACCGCGACGCTCAACCTCGTCGGATCACTCCAAAATGTCGACAATGCGCTGGCCTTCTTCCAATACCTCCCAACGGTCAATTATGTCGGCACCGACACGCTGAACTTCTCCGATACGGACCCGACGACGAGTCTCACCGGAACGGCCAGCGCCACAATCACGATTGTCGGCTTCGCACTCAGCGCTCCCGCCACGGCGAGCACCACGCAGAATGCGTCACTGACTTTTTCTTCCTTCAACGGCAACCAAATCACGGCGACGGACGGCTTCGCTAGCTTCAGCACCGATTCGTTGAGTGTCGCGGTTTCAAATGGAACAGTGACGTTGGGTTCGACAACCGGGCTCACTTTCGTGAGCGGCGCAAATGGAAGCTCTTCGCTCATCGTGACGGGAACGATCAGCAACCTGAATGCGGCAGTCAACAATCTGACTTATGTGCCGACTACAAATTACGTGGGCCCTGCCGCGCTCGCGTTATCGCTCAAGGATCCGGGCCAAAACCTGACCACTTCGGCCAGCGTGGCGATCACAGTCGGCGGCGTGGCTCCCATTGTCTCGGCGCCGTCGATCCTCAGCATGGCCGAGAACACCAGCCACACATTTACTCTCAGCAACGGCTCCGTCAGTGTGTCGGACAATGGAACGGCCGAGCAGATGACGCTCTCCGTCAGCCACGGGACGCTCACCCTCGGCACGACCACCGGTCTCACCGTTAGTGGCAACGGCACCGCCAGCATGATCCTCACGGGATCGCTGTCCAGTCTCGACAACGATCTGTTCACCCTGACCTACACGCCGACGACCAACTACATTGGTTCCGATACGCTGAGCGTCTCGGATGTGGACACCTCCGACGGCCTCACGGGAACCGCGACTACTGCCATCACGGTCAATTCGCTCGTACCCTCGTTCGATTTTCCGTTTGGACCGGCGATTACCGTGCCCGAAAACGGGCTCTTCCAATCTCCGATCAGTGCTCCCTTCGTTGACGTCGGAGATTTCGGCGGGACCGCTGAGAATCTGACGATGACGGTGAGTCACGGCCGGATCGCGCTGGGGACCACCACCGGCTTGACGGTCACTGGCAACGGCACCGCGTCGGTAAACCTCATCGGATCAATCAACAATCTCGACAATGCCCTGGGGCAACTTTTCTACCAACCGACGACCAACTATGTCGGCACGGACACTCTGAACTTCTCCGATACGGACACGACCACTCATCTCACCGGAACGGCCAGCGCCGCGATCACAGTTGTCGGCTTCATAGTCGGCGCTCCCGCCAGCGCGAGCACGACGCAGAATACGGCACTGACCTTTTCTTCCGCCAACGGTAACCAAATCACGGTGACGGATGCATTTTCTAACGCCTCCGACGGCGTGTCGGTGACTGTGTCAAACGGAACCGTGACCCTGGGATCGACAACGGGTTTGACCTTTGTGGGCGGCGCCAACGGCACTTCTTCATTCACGGTCAATGGAACGCTCGGCAGTCTGAATGCGGCTCTCAACGGTCTGACCTATGTGCCGAACGCCGGTTACACCGGCTCCGATTCGATGCAGGTCATCTTGGGCGATTCCACGTACTCCATTAATACAGGGGCGACCGTCGCGCTGACCATCAACGCGATCAGTGCGCCGACGATCGCCGCCCCCGCAACCGCCACGGTGAGCGAGAACGGGTCCTTGGTCTTCTCGGCCGGCAACGGCAACGCCCTTTCGTTCACCGATAATGGGGCTGGCAATCGGGCCGATGAGCTCACCATGTCGGTCTCGCACGGGACGTTGACCCTCGGCCCGGCGAACGGATTGATCGTCCTGGCCGGCAGCAACGGCTCTGCATCGTTCACGGTGAAGGGCACCGTTGCCAACCTGAACACGGCCCTCGCTGGCGTGACCTACACGCCGACGACCAATTATGCCGGATCAGACTCGCTGGCAATCTTGGTAAACGATCCGGGAGACAGTCTGTCGGGTTCGACCAGCGTCGCCTTGACGATCAGTCCGCTGGCGCCGGCGCTCACCGCTCCTGCCACAGCGTCGCTGAGCGAGAACGGTTCGCTCATCTTCTCATCGGGCAACGGCAATGCGATCAGTGCCACGGATCTCGGGCCCGGCCCGGATTCTCTGACGCTCACGGTCACGCACGGAACCTTGACGTTGGCCACAACAACCGGATTGACGTTTACCACGGGCTCCAACGGGACGGCCTCGTTCGTCGTGACGGGATCGGTCGCCAATCTCAATGCGGCGCTGAACGGTTTGACCTATACGCCAACGGCAGGTTACTCCGGCTCCGATTCGCTCGCGGTTTCACTGAACGATTCCGGTGACAGCCTGTCCGCCTCCAAGAGCGTCGCCCTGACTATCAACGGTCTGGCGCCTCCATCGATCACGGCGCCCGCGACTGTGTCGGTGGTACAGAATGGGTCGCTGGCCTTCTCGTCGGCCAACGGCAACGCGATCTCGGCCTCTGATGCGGCCGCCGGCAGCAGCAGCGATTCACTCACGCTCACCGTCACACACGGGACGCTCACGTTGTCGACGGTCAGCGGCCTGACGTTTACGTCCGGAACCAACGGCTCGGCGATTTTCACCGTCAGCGGAACGATTGCCAATCTCAACGCGGCCCTCAACGGTTTGACCTATACACCGACGGCGGGTTACACGGGGTCCGATTCGTTGGCGATTTCAGTTACGGATCCGGGCGACAGCGAGACCGGTTCGCGGAGCGTGGCGATCACCGTCACAGCGGCCAGTCCGCCTACGATTACCGCTCCGTCCAGTGCGTCGGTCGTCGCGAACGGAACCCTGGCCTTTACATCGACCAACGCCATTTCGGTCGCCGATACCGGTCCTGGCAGCGGCTCCGATACGCTGACCCTGACGGTCACACACGGTACGGTGACGTTCGCCAGCACCGCGGGATTGACCTTTACCGCGGGTACCAACGGCTCGGCTTCGTTCACTGTGACGGGGTCGGTGGCCAATCTCAACGCGGCTCTGAGCGGGCTGACGTACAAGCCGACGGCCAGTTACACGGGCCCCGACTCGCTGGCCATTTTGATCAGTGACGCAGCCGACAGCCTGTCGGCCTCGGCCAGTGTCGCGCTGACGGTCAATGCTGGTTCGACCGCACCGGCAATCACGGCACCCGCTACGGCGACCACCAAAGGGGCCAGTCCGTTCGTGTTCACGACGATCAGCATTTCCGATCCCAATGCCGGCGGTAGTGTCGAGCAACTGTCGATCAAGAGCACTTCTGGCCTCTTGAAACTCGCGACAACGAGCGGAATCACGTTTGTTTCCGGGACTAACAATTCCGCGTCGATGGTGATCGACGGGACGCTCGCCGCTCTCAATGCGGCCCTCAGCGGCCTGACGTTCACACCGGCAACTAAGACTGCGACACTCACTTTGGCTTACACCGATCTTGGCAATGGCCTCTCGGCAACGGCCACGATCACGGTGACCGAGCTGTTCGGCAGTCCGATTGGGGGTGGAGGCGGTGGTTTGAGTATCTCGACCCCCGTCGCGAGTCCCGACACGCAGGCCTCGACACCAGCCGACTCACAAACTCAGTGGAAAGGACTTTCCGCCGCGGTCGAGCTGCTGGCAGGTTGAGTTGTTTGCGGCGAGTCAGTTCTCTTGTTTAGACGGATGGTTGGGCCCGCACCGTCGGGCCTCGCCTGTGGTTGTCGACATTTTCGACAATTGAACTCTGCAATCGCCTCAGGAGTCCGGCCGGATGTTGTTCTCAAAACGGTTGTTAATTCTCTCGAAACTGTTCAATCAGTCTGCTTCGCAGATCGCCAGTCATCCGGGTCGGCGAAATCGCAGAAATGCAGCGTTCATCCAACAACCGATCTGCTGCGGGCCGGCCGTCGAATCGCTCGAGGCGCGGCAGATGCTATCTGCCGTGGCCGCCGTTACGGGATTCGCGACTCCCACGTTTGTGCTTTCGGCGCATGCCGCCGCCAGCATCAAGCCCGCCGTGACGGCGGGTGTCGCACCGATTGATCCGGCTCAATTGGATGCGGCCTATGGCATCAATGCCATCTCCTTCAACGGAGTGGTTGGAAACGGAGCGGGCCAGACGATCGCGATCGTCGACGCTTTCAACGACCCGAACATCATCGCCGACGCCAACACTTTCAGCAGCCAGTGGGGCTTGCAACAGTTCAATGTCAGCGGCGGGCCAACGTTGAAAGTGCTCAATCAAACCGGCGGAACGACGTTGCCGGGCAATTCCGCCAAGGGAACCTGGGATCTCGAAGAGGCGCTCGACGTCGAGTGGGCGCATGCCGTCGCTCCGGACGCCAACATCATCTTGTTCGAGGCCACGTCCAACTCCAACGCGAATTTGTTCAAGGCCGTCGACACGGCCGCGGCCTTCACCGGAGTTTCGGTCGTCTCGATGAGTTGGTCCGGGGGAGAGAGTTCTTCGGAAACAGGTCTCGATTCGAATTTCGTCACTCCCAACGGACACCAGGGAGTGACGTTCCTGGCGGCCACCGGCGATAACGGAAGCCCGTCCGGATATCCGGCGTTTTCTCCCGACGTCGTCGCCGTCGGCGGCACGACGCTCGATATCGACAGCAGCGGCGATTACCTCGCGGAAGGCGCCTGGTCCGGCAGCGGTGGTGGCATCAGCCAATTCGAGGCCCAGCCGAGCTACCAAGTCGGAAAGGTCAACGGCACCAGTTCCAGTCTGCGCACCGTGCCCGACGTCTCGATGAACGCCGACCCGAATAGCGGCGTCTATGTGCTCGATAGTTTCGACGGCGGTTGGTTCCAGGTGGGCGGGACCAGTCTCGCGACTCCCCTGTGGGGCGGACTGATTGCGATTGCCAATCAGGGACGGGCCCAGTTGGGCCAAACCTCGCTCAACGGGGCGACTCAAACCCTGCCGATGCTCTACACCCTCCCCAGCTCCGACTTCCACGATATCACCAGCGGCAGCAACGGCACCTATTCGGCAACGGTCGGGTACGACCTGGTCACCGGTCTGGGCACGCCGATCGCTAATCTGCTGGTTCCGGCCCTGGCAGGATTCGGGACGAACCAGTCGCCCACGATCAGCGGGCCGGCAAGCGCCAGCTTGACCCAGAATGGTTCGCTCACATTTTCGTCGGCCAACGGCGATGCAATCAGCGTCGCGGACGCCAGCGCTGGCAGCAATGCCGATTCGCTCACACTTTCTGTCGCTCACGGAACACTGACGCTTCCGTCGACATCGGGGCTAACTGTCACCGCAGGCGCGAACGGCTCTGCTTCGTTCACGGTGACCGGCACCGTAGCCAGCCTCAATGCCGCGCTCAACGGATTGATTTATCAGCCGACGTCCGGTTACACGGGTTCCGATTCGCTGGCCGTTTCGATCTCCGATCCGGGAGACAGCCTGTCCGCGTCGGCGAGTGTGGCGCTCACCGTTAATGCCTTCACGCCGCCCACCATCACGGCCCCCGCAACCGCTTTGCTCATCGAAAACGGATCGTTGACCTTCGCGACATCCAAAGGTAACGCGATCACCGTCGCTGACAGCAGTCTCGGCGGCGGCACCGATTCACTGACCCTTGCGGTCACTCACGGCACGCTCACCCTATCGACCACCGGCGGATTGACATTCACTTCTGGCACCAACGGCTCCGCTTCCTTCACGGTCAGCGGGACACTGGCCAGTCTCAATGCGGCCCTCAATGGGTTGCTCTATCAGCCGACAACTGGGTTTGTCGGCTCCGATTCGCTGGCGATCTCGATCGCGGATTCCACCGACAGCCTCTCGGATTCGGACAGCGTCGGCGTGACGGTCTCGGCCGCCAGCCCTCCGACTCTCACAGCGCCCGCCACGGGCACTCTCAATCAGAACGGATCGCTGGCCTTCTCGACGGCCAACGGCAACGCAATCTCTTTTACCGACTCCAGCGCCGGCAGCACCGATTCGCTGACCCTGGCCGTAGCGCACGGAACGTTGACGTTGGCATCCACGTCCGGTTTGACGGTCACCGCAGGCGCTAATGGTTCAAGTTCAGTGACCGTGACGGGGAGCGTTTCCAGCCTCGATGCCGCTCTGAACGGTTTGACTTACAAGCCGACGTCCGGTTACTCCGGAACGGATTCCCTTTCGATCTCGGTCAACGATCCAGGCGACGGTCTGTCGGCTTCGGGCAGCGTGGCACTGACCGTCAAAGCGGGTGTCGCGCCGACGATTACTGCTCCCGCAACGGGTTCGGTGGCGACGAACGGGTCGTTGACGTTTTCAAAGTCGATCACCATCGCCGACGCCAGCGCCGGCTCTAGTACGGAGCGACTGACGCTGACCGCCACTCACGGGACGCTCAGACTGGCGACCACGACCGGCATCACCATCGTCTCGGGCGCCAACCGCTCGGCCTCGATGACGATCAGCGGAACGCTGACCCGGCTCAACGCGGCCCTCAACGGCCTGACGTTTACTCCCACGCGGGCATACACCGGGTCGGCTTCCATCTCCCTGACTTACACCGATGTGGGAGACAGCTTGACGGGCTCAGCCACTATCTCGCTGACCGTCAGCCGCAATGGCCGAGCGGTCAGAACTGCCGCAGTGCCCCAGACGCCGGTACGGGTGAATCCGGGTTCATTCCCCAGCAGCCTGAGCTCGTCCAATTCTTCGGCCGCTGACGGAACGTTCGACGGAGACGCTTCCACCCCCGCCGACGCTCAAACCGAATGGGCTGGGTTCCGGGCGGCTCTCGAGTTCCTGAGTATCTGACCGAGGTTGCTCCGCAACGATTTGATTCAGAGACCCGTCGACACCGTGCGGTCAAAGCTTTGATTTCACGGCAACGCCGCCTTGCGCTCTCCACCCGCCTTTTCGGCAGAACGCCGCAAGTCCTTAGCCTGCGCTTCCGGCAGCTCGACGATTCGGCCATCAGCTAATTTCAATTTAGCCGGGATGGCGGTCGGTCGGATGCCGGTTAGTCCCCGAGTAATGACCAGAGCGGCCAGATAGCTGCCCGCTTTGGTGGGGTGAAGCTTGTCGGCTTGGTACAGGCGGATGGCACGATTGCTGTGTGACGCGGCGTCCCAGGCTTCACCGACTGGGAAGAGTTGGGACTTGCTTGCTTCGGCCGCCCGGCGATAGGACTGGGACACCAATTTGAAGCCGTCGGTTTGGCCCTGAACGGGCCAGACCATGTACAGCGCGGGAGTGGCGCCGTGGGCGCGAGCTTCGTCGGCCCATCGCCCCGCCCACTCGCTCAAATCAACCTGGCTTTCAGGCCGGGAAGACGGGCCCTGCTGCATGACGACATAGTTCCAACGGCCCCGGGCCAGCACGGCTCGTCCTTCGCCTTTGCGCCAATGGTCTTCCAGATTTACGCCTCCCGGCGTGATCGCGTGGTAGATCAGCTGAACTCCACCCGTGGCGGCCATGGCTTGGACGATCGCAGGCACGTCGTTGACTGCAGTCAGGCTGTTGCCCAGAAACAAGACGTGCAACTCCAATCGCGGCGGACGTTTATCTGTCTTTGGCGATGGGTTGTCGGGTTGATCGCCGCGACAAGCGACTACAATCAGGGCTAAGCCGAGGACAGACGCGCCGAGATGTGTGAATCGCATGGCGGGCTCTCTTATGTGGTCCAAGTTAGGTGCGGCGCGATTACAGCTTTAACAGCCATCGCGTTCAAGGTGCTCCAATTCGGTATTCTCGGCAAGACACCGGAGACCATCGACGTGAGTGCGTCCAGGATGCACCGGGCACGCTGCCGACCGATTTGCTAAGCTAACCGGCATGGGTGAAGCGGCCGAGCATTTGTTTAATCGTAAGAGTGCGGCTCCCGCGCTGATTTCGGCGATGCGAGAATTGGCCGACCGCAACGGGCGGACCCTCGAGTCGATGGACCAAATGCGCCTGGGCGATGCCTACGACTTGGCCGTGATAACGTACGGCGGCGAACTGCCCGAGTATTGGCGAATTTGGAACGACTGGAACACGGCCCCCGACGAGCCCAGACCCATGGGCGATCTCTAGTCGTTTCGAGAAGGTATTTGGCGGCAATGACTCGGCGTGTGGTCTTGGCGATGAGCGGCGGCGTCGACAGCTCGGCGGCCGCGGTGCTGTTGAAACGCCAAGGATACGACGTCATCGGCCTGTTCATGCGGTCCGGTGCCACAGAGGAAACTGTTTGCGCCACGTCTGTCGGCGCGACCTCGCTGCCGATTATTTCGACGCCGATTACTTCGACCCCGATTGTTTCGACACAGAGCACGAGCTCCGAGACGGCGGTCGTCCCCCGTAAAGCCTCGCATAAGCAAGGGTGCTGCAGTGCGTCCGACGCGGCCGACGCGCGGCGGGTGGCCGATCTGCTCGACATCCCATTTTACGCGCTCAACTTTCAGGACGCATTCGGTCGGATCAAGGACTACTTCGCCGACGAGTATCTGAGCGGCCGCACGCCCAATCCGTGTGTGATGTGCAACAACTGGCTGAAGTTCGGCAAGCTCTGGGAATTCGCACAACAGGTCGACGCCGACGCCATCGCCACCGGGCACTATGCCCAGTTGCGCGAAAGCCCCGGCGAAGATCGGCCGGCCCTGGCGCGCGGGCCCGATCCCGGCAAGGACCAGTCGTACGTGCTGTTTGGCATCTCGCGAGAACTCCTCGATCGCGTGATCTTCCCTGTCGGCAGCTTCGACAAGCCGACGATTCGCGAGCTGGCCCGCGAAGCTGGACTGCGTGTGGCCGACAAACCCGACAGCCAGGAAATCTGCTTCATTCCCGACAACGACTACGCCGGCTTCATCCGCAAGTATCGAGGGCTGGATGACGACCTCTCGGGTGAGTTTGTTGACAGGGCCGGTACCGTGCTCGGCCGGCACGATGGCTGCCATCACTTCACGATCGGCCAACGACGCGGTCTGGGCGTTGCGTTCGGTTCGCCTCGTTTTGTGGTCGCGATCGAGCCGGCAACGCGGCGCGTCGTGCTGGGAACGCATGAAGAGTTGGCACGGCAGGAACTCGAAGCCGATCGACCGAACTGGCTCGTTCCCGATGTGCCTTCGCAGTTTCGTTGCCAAGCTCAGATTCGTTATCGCCACGAAGCGGCCGACGCCGACGTCACTGTGGAGGACGCACGGATTCACGTGCGTTTTGACGAGCCGCAATTCGGCGTCACGCCAGGTCAGGCTGTTGTGCTCTACGACGGCGACCGCGTACTGGGCGGCGGTTGGATTCGCTGACGATTCGTTTCTCGCGGTCGTGGACTGTGCTAGATTCTGCGAGCGCGATTTGCGCGCATCGGCGCGGCAGTGGGGCCTTGTCGGGCGGGTGGCACTGGCGGCTAGTCCGCCGGTGTGCATTGGGCGATACGAGAGATCCACTGGCGGACAAGCCGCCAGTGCCCCCCCACGCAAAACGGCTTTCAGCGAACTGGATCATCATGACCATCGGATTCGGAATCGTCGGCTGCGGGATGATCGCCAATTTTCACGCGAAGGCGATCGAGCAGATCCGCGGCGCGAAAATCGTCGCTTGTACGGACAACATCCCGGCCTCGACCGACCGATTTGCCACGGCCAACAAGTGCCGGCCCTATAAAAGTGTGAAAGAGCTTTGCGCCGATCCGGCCGTCGAGATCGTGACGATCTGCACGCCCAGCGGGTCACACCGGGACCCAGCCGTGACTGCCGCGAACGCCGGCAAGCACGTGGTCGTCGAAAAGCCGCTCGAGATCACGCTCAAGCGCTGCGACGCCATTATCGATGCGTGCCGCAAAAACAAAGTGCAGCTGGCCTCGATCTTCCCGTCACGATTCAGCGAGGCCAACCTGGCTCTCAAAGAAGCCATCTCTCAGGGGCGCTTCGGCAAACTCACGCTCGCGGACACCTATGTCAAATGGTGGCGGACGCAGCAGTATTACGACAGCGGCGGGTGGCGCGGCACTTGGGCCCTCGACGGCGGCGGCGCTTACATGAACCAGGCGATCCATAATGTCGACTTGCTGTACTGGTTCCTGGGAGACGTGGCCGAAGTGACGGGTGTCACTGCCACGCTGGCCCACGAGCGGATCGAAGTCGAGGACGTCGGCGTGGCAACGCTGCGATTCGCGAATGGGGCGCTCGGCGTGATCGAAGCGACGACCAGTGCCTATCCCGGCCTGCTGAAGAAGACCGAAATCCACGGGACGCAAGGTTCCGTCATTGCCGAGCAGGACGACATCTTGCTCTGGACCTTCGAGAAGCCGAGCGCGAGGGATGCGGCCATTCGCAAGAAGTTCGCCCAGAAGGTCGGCGGCACCGGCGGCGCCAGCGATCCGTCGGCCATCTCCTTCGTCGGCCATCAGAAGCAGATTCAGGACTTCGTCTCGGCGATCAAGAAGGGGCGCAAACCGCTGGTCGACGGCGAAGAGGGGCGAAAAAGCGTGGAGATCATCCTCGCCATCTATAAGTCGTCTTGGACCGGCCGACGGGTTTCGCTGCCCTTGGCGAGCGATCCACCCATCCCCAAGGCATTGCGAGCCCGCAGCTAGTCAGGGCCAGCCCCGGTTTCGGCCTTGATCGAATCCGCCCAGATCCCGAGAATCCGCGGCCTCTTTGCCGGACCGTTCCAATTTCGTGGCGGATCCTTCGATGACGACCGCGCTTTGCCGGCGACTGGATCGCGACGCGCCGCTACCGATGTTTGTGGCGTCGGTGGCCGTGCTGTTGTTGGCGGCTGGCGAGCTGCATTTTTCGCGCGGACAGATGTTCGCTCCGCTGCTGCCGGCCTGCCACATCGGCTTGGCGGTGATCTGGCCGGTGTTTCTGCTCGAGGCGCTGGCTCATGTCGTCGCTCGCAGCGCGCGGTGGAAACACCACTTGGCCTATTGTTTCTGTCCGCCGCTCCGGCTGGGCGCCCGCGATGCCTGCACGGGCGAGCGAATTTGGCTGCCCAGGTTGGGTTGGAGGGTTGTTGATCGCGAGTTGGGCGAACACATGGAGCGGGCGCTCAATGTGCCGATGATCCTGATCGCGCTCTGCGTCGTCCCTCTGCTGGCTTTGGATTATTACCAACCCGAGCACCATCCCGTCGTCCACCAGTTGCAGAATTCGGTCACGCAGCCGCCAGCCAAGCCAGACCGCTCCCAAACGTCATCGATCGCGACTGAAATCCCCGCGGCGTTCGCGTGGGCCCGTCTGCCGGCCGTCCGCTTTGCGACGCGGATCGGTGAGGCGCTGATTTGGACGGCGTTCGCCTTGGAATTCACGGTGATGATCGCGGTCGTCGACCGCAAATTGAAGTACTGTTGGCAGCATTGGATCGACATTCTGGTGATCGTCCTGCCGTTGGTCGCGTTCTTGCGTTCGTTGCGACTGGTTCGCCTCGCCCGCCTCAACCAGATCGGCCGCTTCACCCGTCTGTATCGCCTGCGGGGCTCGCTCGTCCGCGCACAGAAGGGGATGGTCGTCGCGTCGGTTGTCGAGCGCAAGCTGGTCCGTAACCCGCGCAAACAGTTGGCCCAACTGCAGGATTCGCTCGCGGAGGCGGAGCGCGATGTGCAAACATTGCAGGCGCGAATCCGAGAGCTGGAAATCGACATCCAGCGGCAAGAAGCGACAGGCCGTCGCGTGGCCTGAATGATTTACACCAGGTAAGAGTCGCGTCAGTCTTGCGAACTCGTTTGGGCCACCCGTTTGAGAAACTTGATCGACGCGCGGCGAATCAGCGCGCCGCCGAGGTTGGGGAAAAGGGCCGCGAATGCGGTCATTGGCCGCAGCGGGGGCCAGTTCACGATCAGGTCGGCCTTGTCGCGCTCGATGGCCCGAATGACTGCTTCGGCCACCTGCTCGGCAGTCGTCGAACCGACAAAGAAGGGTGACTTGCGCCCCGACTGCTGTCGCATGCGATCGTAGATTCCGCCCTGCTCGGTGAAACCTGGACAAATCGCTGATGCCGAGACGCCGCGGCCGCGGTACTCGGCCCGCAGGGCTTGCGAGAAATTGACCAGGCCCGATTTTGTCGTGCCGTACGCGGCGCCGTACGCGATTCCAAACTTGCCGGCCGTCGACGCCATGTTAACCACGTGCCCACGGCCCGCTTTCAGCATGTGCGGAATCACCAACCGCGTGAGCAGCAACGCCGACGTGAGATTGACGGCGATCGTCTCGGCGATGCGATCCAACGGCAGTTCTTCGTACGGCCGAAAAGCTTCAACGCCCGCGTTGTTCACCAGGACATCGATCGTGCCGAACTCGGCCATCGCACGGCTAACAAGCGCTTCGAGCGCCTCGAGACGCGAGACATCCGTCGGCACCGCAATGGCTTTGACTCCGAGAGATCGCAGCGAGGTCGCGGCTTCTTCGAGCGGTTCCGGTCGCCGCGCGGCCAGCACCAGATTTGCACCGGATTGCGCAAGGCGACGCGCGACGGCCAATCCGATTCCGGCTGACGCCCCCGTCACCAGGGCCGTGCTGCCGCGAAGTTCGATTGGGTGGTGGCCTGGCATGACGATTTACCGTCCAAAATGAGAGCTGAGCGTATTTTCCAATGGGATAAGCACTCGTCAGCTTACGCTGACGGCTCGCCAGCGCGCTCGATCCGGCGAGCGTCGGGCGTAACCCCGATGGTGCTTCGTGCGAAGACTCACCTACCGATCGACATGGACCTTGCGTGCGCAGACCACCCGCGCCAGGCCGGCAGAGTCTTTGATCACGCGCACGTCCTGGTAGGCTCCGTTTGATTCGATGCGCTCGCGAACGGCTCCGGATTGCTCGGGCGAGATCTCCAGAAGCAGCGTGCCGCCAGGCACCAACCTTGCGCCTGCACCGTCGATGATGCGGAACAGAATTTCCGTTCCGTTGGGACCGGCGAACAGGGCCGAGTGCGGCTCATATTTCCGGACGTCGTTCTGCAACGTCTCGCGCTCGTGGTCTGCGATGTAGGGTGCGTTGCTGGCGATGATGTCGAACTGCTCGCCGTCGTTGAGCGGAGCAAACAGATCGCCCTGCAAAAAACGGATGCGATCCGAAACGGAGTGCGTCTCGGCGTTGCCGCGAGCAACCGTCAAGGCGGCTTCGCTCAGGTCGGTGGCCGTGATGCGGGCGGGGAGCAGATTCACTGCGACTGCGATCGCGATGCAGCCGGAGCCCGTGCCCAGATCCAACACGCGCGGCAACTCGAGTGGACGGGCGGCGTCCAGCAATTCGACCACGAGCGTCTCGGTATCGGGCCGCGGGATCAGGACTTCCGGCGTAACGCGAAAATCGAGGTTGAAGAATTCTCGGTGCCCGACCAGATAGGCGACCGGTTCCGATTTCGCACGGCGCTTGGCCAAGTCGCGCATCACGGCCCGCTGGGCGTCGGTCAGGGGCTCGTCGAACCGCGTGTAAAGCTCGATCCGTTTGCAGCCGCGCGCGTGGGCGAGCAAGATTTCGGCGTCGAGCCGGGGCGTGTCGCTGCCGTGCTCTTTGAGATGGCCGGTGGTCCAGTCCAGAACGCGCCGGACAGTCCACTCTTCGGCCATAACACTCACCACATCACCTGGAACTGAGGGAACTGTCCCCCGGACTCTTGTCGCTGCGCGCACATGACGCTGGGACTTGGGGAGTCGGCTACTTAGCGTGTCCCGGGTGTTCTGCGTATGCGGCTCTTCTCAATTGAAACTCACGTTCGCTCTCGTGGGCATACGGCAGTGCATTAGTTGGACTCGCCAATTCCGTTTTTGTCCAAACTCCTTGATCCGTCGTCCCAATAGCTTGCAATAAAGTAGGGCATTGGCAGCCCGCGTAAATGTCGAATTGCGATGGCAGCCGCTTCAACGCTCGATCAGAAGGCGGAACTTTGCAATCGTCGTCCACGAATTGGTCGACCGGGGCTGCGATTCCCTGTTCCCAAACGAACAAGCCGCACGGTCCGTCCTTCCCCTGCCACTCTAACTCAGACGCCCCGCAGACCGGACAGGGAAGATCGGGCATTGGACGGTAGTAATCGAACATCCCCATCGCCAGCGGCTCGCTCCAAGCCAGCACTTCGGCAGCCGATTACTTGGCGCCCCCGCCGCCGTTGAGCCGTTCTTGCCGATCGAATTCGACCAAGGCGCCGACCAGTTCGTCGATTTCGCCCTGCATGAACTGGTCGATCTTGTGCAGCGTCAGGCCGATGCGGTGATCGGTCACACGCCCCTGCGGAAAATTATAGGTACGAATCCGCTCGTTACGACCGCCCCCGCCGATGAGCGAACGCCGGTGCTCGGAACGCTCCTGATCGACTTGCTGCTGCTTGTGCTCGAAGATGCGGCTACGGAGCTGGCGGAGCGCCTTGGCTTTGTTCTTGTGCTGACTCTTTTCGTCCTGGCACTTCACAACGATGCCGGTCGGCAAGTGCGTGATGCGAATGGCACTCTCTGTCTTGTTGACCTTTTGACCGCCGGGCCCGCCGGCACGCATCGTGTCGATTTGCAGGTCTTCGTTGCGGATGTCGACTTCGACCTCCGTCACTTCCGGCAGCACGGCGACGGTGGCTGCGCTGGTGTGGATGCGACCTTGGGCCTCTGTCTCGGGAACGCGCTGCACGCGATGGCCGCCGCTCTCGAACTGCAGCTGCTGAAAGGCCCCGTCGCCCGTGACAGAGAACACGACTTCTTTCAGCCCGCCCAATTCGGTCGTGCTCAAGTCGAGCACTTCGTACTTCCAACCACGGCGATCGGCAAACCGCTTGTACATATCGAAGAGCTCTCCGGCGAACAGAGCCGCTTCGTCGCCTCCCGTGCCGGCGCGAATTTCCATGATCAGGCTGCCGCGCGTGGCCGAGTCACCCGCCGAGGCGAGGTCTTCTAGCTCGGCCTCAACCGTCTTTTGCTCGCCGAGAAGTTGATCGAGTTCGGTTTTGGCGTATTCGCGCGCCTGGTGGTCTTTCTCCTCTTCGAGGAGGGTGCGGGCGCTCGCGATATCGTCCATGAGTGCGTGATAGCGGCGCATGGCCCGAGCGACCTTGATCAGTCCCCCCTGCTCGCGCTGCAGCGGCAGGAACTTGGCCGGGTCGCTCGAAATCGCCGGGTCCTGGAGCATCTGCTCCAGTTCGTCATAGCGTTTAGCCTTAGTTTCCAGACTGGGATACATAATGAATCAAGAGCCGGGGGAATTGCGAACCGGAAGAGGCCTTCGAGCGACACACGATCCGTCGGTGGAGCGAGCCAGTCCGCGCATGCGGGAGGGTGAAGCTCCCGCTGAGCCAATACTATTCTACGAAAAGGCAGCTCGGCCGGAGCCTCGCCCTCCCGAATTTCCCATGCAAGCCCAACGCGAAACCGCCACTTGCGATCAGGCCGCGACTGCTACTTGGCCGCTTCGCCTTCGGTGCCTTTGCGGTTCCACTTGTACTTCTTCTGGAACTTCTCGACCCGGCCGGCGGCATCGACCAATTTCATCTTGCCGGTGAAATACGGGTGCGAATACGCGCTGATGTCCACCTTGATCAGCGGGTAATCCTTGCCGTCCTCCCACTTGACTGTCTCCTTCGAGGTCATCGTGGTGCGGGACAAGAACTTCTGGCCGCTCGACGTGTCCATAAAGACGGCCGACTTGTACTCCGGGTGAATTCCAGCTTTCATCGCATCGCCCTGTTCGCCGACACGTCGGCATCTAAGAATCGTTCAAACCCCGTTGCGAACAGGTCAGTTTAGAAGCCGGAACGCCGGGGGGCAAGATTAAGCCGGTTAACTGCCGAAAGGCCGCGACCCAGCCAGGGTTAAGGCCCGGAAAATCAGAGCCGGCCGGTGACACGCGGCGGCCCGCCGGCCGCGACTTACGAATCGGCCCTACATCCATTCCTTGATGAGCTGGCCTTCGACCAGGCGGATGGGGCGGCCGTCGGGTGAGTTGACCGTCAGGTCGGCGGGCAGGCCCAGCTTGGCGTAGATGGTCGCGGCGATGTCGTCGGTGAAATATTCGTCGCGGAGCACTTTGCCCCCTTCGTCGTCGGTCGCGCCAAGGACGGCGCCGCCCGGGATGCCCGCTCCGGCCATCACCGCGAAGCCCGCCGCGGCCCAGTGGTCGCGGCCGCTGGCTGAGTTGACCTGGGGCGTGCGACCGAAATCGGTCAGCCAGACCACAAGCGTGGTGTCGAGCAGGCCGCGTTCGGCTAGATCGGTCACCAACTGCGGCAAGCCTTTGTCGATGGGTGGGACCAGCCGCTTCAGCGCCGTGAAATTGTTCTGGTGCGTGTCCCAACCACTGTCGGTGATGGTAACGAAACGGACGCCCGCTTCGATCAGGCGGCGGGCGAGCAGGCAGCTTTGGCCGAACCGCGTGCGGCCAAAGCGATCGCGCAGCTTGGGATCTTCTTCCTGAATCTGGAAGGCCCGTTTGGTCTCTGGGGCCGTGATCATGTTGAGGGCCGTCTTGTAGTGCTCGTCGAGCGCGTGGTAGGCGGCCGGCTGCAATTGCGAATGGCGTTCGAGCCCATCGATGGCTCCCAGCATGCGCTTGCGAACGCCGAGGCGTCGCGAGGAGATTCCCGATGGTGGCGTGATGTCGCGAACGTTCAGTTCTTTGGTGTTTGGATCGGCCAGCATCTCGAACGGATTGTGTTGCAGCCCGAGGATGCCGGCGCTGCCGCCGTTAAACCGGTGATCCATGTAGTCGCCAAGCTGCACGAACGGGGGCAGCGCGCTGCGGAAGCCCTTCTCGTGGCTGATGACCGAACCGTAGCAAGGATAAGTCACGGCCTGGCTGTATTGTCGGCCCGACATCATCCAGGCGTCGGCATGTCCGTGTGAGCCGTTCTTTGGATTCCAACCGCGGAGCACGGCGAACCGCTTGAGGCCGGCTGCCATGTTCGGACAGATTTCCGAAAACTGCACGCCGGGGACTGCTGTGTCGATGGCGCCGAATTCTCCGCGCACGCTCGTGGGCGCATTCGGCTTCGGATCGAGCGTGTCGTGGTGGCTGGTTCCGCCGTGCGTCCAGATCAAGATGCAGTTGACGTCGCGACGGCTCGTTGCGGCTTGCAGCGACCTGGCCCGCAAGAATCCCGGTAGTGACATCCCAAGACCGGCCAGTGCTCCGACGCGCAAGAAACTGCGTCGGGACAAACCCTCACAAGTCTGCGCAGAGCCGCAAAGCAGATCGAGCATGGCCGTCTCCGAGGACGAAAGGCAAAGGCGGGGCCGTTCAGGCGGGCAATTTTTGGCGGCAGGGGGATTCTTGGCGCGCCGGACATTGGGCTTGGCAAGTCCAGCGGGACTTCATTTTATCATGGCAAGGCGACGAATCAACGCATTCCGATTTGATAGGGCTGGCGAGCACGAACCTGCGAGCTGGCAGTCAGTCGGCCCTCGGGAGAATCGGCTGGATCTTGAGACCGGACAGAACCGTGAACCATTCCACCGATAGGAGTGTTACCGGCGGACAACTCGACCTAAGCCCGAAACCTGACCCAAGTCGGCACGAACGGGTGAGATGGGCTGGGTCGGGTGGCACTGGCGGCTTGTCCGCCAGTGTGCCTTTATGCTGGAGACGCGAGGCTGGATCAATCGAAGACACTGGCGGACGAGCCGCCAGTGCCACCCGGTCGAAGGCGCAATCAGTTGCCGAGCACTTGGACCGTATGCACGCGCGCGGTCCAGTGTTTGGTTTGGGGATCATTGCGCAGCGTGCAGGTCAGTGTCGCCGAAATCGCGTCCCCTTCCGACATGGACTTGATCGCTTCGGGCGCGTTCACCTTGGGCAGCACGAACGTCAGCTTCTGTCCGCGAAGTCCCGCGGGCACAACGGCCCCTGAGGAGGATTTGACCGCCAGCCATAAATTGGCGGGTAACTTCCCGTGAGCCGTGCCGGTCACCGTGACGCGTTGCAGCGTCAGCTCTTGCCCCTCGTAGTCTTCTGGCGATTTGAGAATGTCGTCGAGGTCAACCGGCTTGGCTGTCGAGGTCGCGGCTGACGCTTCGGAACGGCGCGGCCGACCGGCATCAGTTCTCGGCCCAGGAGCAGGTCGTCGGGCCGGCGTTCCTGCGCCTTTGCCAGCCGGGGCTGGAGCAGCGTTCCCGCGCGGAGTCCGCGGCCGCAGGCAATCTGAGACGGCCTTTTCAACTTGAGGATTGGAAAGCAGCTCGGCCAGAGAGTGCTCCATGACGTTCTTCAACACGACGACCGGTCCCGGCGAACCCAAGAGTTTGCGAATCTCGGCTTCGCGATTCCCGCCCGCGGCCTCTTCCGTGTGCTTTTTGTCGAGGAAAGCGGAAACCTGCTCTTCGAGTTTGGTTGCCTTCTCGCCTTGCGTGCCGCAGATGACCCAGCCGACTTCGCCAGCGATTCTGTTGCGGGCCGTTTCCCATTCCGCTTTGTTCAATCCCCGACCCTCGTCCAAACCTTCGAGAATCATCTGCACCGGATCCGGAAACTCGTCCTCCAGGCTTTGGGCGTAACCGACGACCTGCAACGGGTTGAAGATGTTCAGCAGTCGGACGGCCTCGATCTCGGCCCCGTCGGTGACTTCGACTTCGTCATCGAGGTCGGGCGGGCTCTTCTCCTCGAGTTCGTCCAGCTGAGTGCGGAGCTTCTCGATTTGATCATCGTCATTAGCGATCAGAGCGCGCCGCATCTGTCCTAGCGTTTGGACATACTGAGCAGAAGCTTTAGCAGCTTCGCGGTTGCCCGGCTTGCCCGCCGTCGTCTTGGCGACGCGAGCAATGACTTGGAGCTGGCCGTGCGTCGCGTCAAATCCTCGCAGGATTCGCAGCGCCTTGAGCTCCATACTGAGCAGGTTTGCGTCCACGGCGACTGGTTTCGCTTCGCTTGTCGGCGCCGCCGGTTGAGTCTGAGGCCGCGGCTTGCGAACCGGCCGGCTCTGTTGATTTTGCCCGGCCGGTTGTTGTGCGCGAGCCAGCGAACACGTCCATTCGCAAAGCGGCAACGTGGCAGCGCCGAGCAACGCGGCCAGGCAAACAAGGTAGGTACGCGTGCGTGACATTTGTGATCCCCTTAGGCGGAAGTTCCGCTGTCTTACAAGTCGTCTTCCGGACCCGATTGTCGAACTCGTTTACTAATTGACGGACGCCGCCTTGGCTAGCGGAGGGCTACTAGCGTCATCGCATTGAGATTCGGAGTGTAGCGCACTTTGACTCGGTCCCCAGGAACCAGGTTGGCGAGAGTCGACTGCTGACTGTTCAGAACGATGGTCGTGTTCGGCGTTGCATTGATGGTGATCGGACTCCCCTCTTCGGGAATGATCGAGACGGCATTCCCTCGGATTGTGCCGATGGTTCCCAGCGCGGAGTACAGGATCGGTGCGGGAGTCGAATTCTGGACCACGACATTGGAACCGGCGTAGCGATTCACGTAGCTCGGACCAACATAATTGGTGCCGCCACCATACCAGTTCCAGCCACCCCAGCCCCACCCCGTGCGATACCCCCAGCCGTGGTGGCCCCAACCGTAGTGGTTGTGATAGTTCCACCCATGTCGGTTATGGGCGTAGTGGTGCGCCCACGCGCCGTGATGCGCCACGTGGTGTGCGTTGTGGGGTCCGACGTGTCGATGGGCGACTCCGTGATGGTGCACAACATGGTGGCCCGGATGGGCCGCGTGGTGAGCGTGTCCACCGTGGGCGTGCGCGTGTGGGTGATGTCCATGACCTCCATGGCTGTGGGATCGATGTCCACCGCCGTGCCCGCCATGGCCGCCGCGAGCGAGGGCCAAATTCTGCCCGGCACAGGTCAAACCAATCACCGCCGCCAATCCAAGAACGCACAAGTGTCTCATGGCTCGGGCCTTTCTCTCTAAGTGTTCAAGTCGTCGCGTCGGCAGCCGCGAGACGTCAAGAACGTTCCAGCGTTTCGTGCGACGGGCTGGCGTTGATCCACTCGAATCGCCGCCGCTTGCTCGTCACCCCAAGAAGCCCCAGTCGCGGCGAGAAGTGTGTGGATTCTGACCCAGAATTTTTGGAAATTCCACTTTTTTCATCCGGACCGGTGCCGGACGAGGTTTGGAGTTTCTGGACGATTTCGATCGCAGCGGCTGCGGGACGAGGGAGGCGCTCGACTTTGCGGCGTGGACGCGCTTTTCCCGCGGGACCTGAATTGAGGCGTAACTAGGCTGCATGAGCCGATTTGAAACTACCGAAAGGTAACGGGAGCGGTTATGCTCAAGAACACCTGCCTCGAAGTCCACGCCTTCTCCCATCGTCTGATGCCTCGCGAGAACGGCGTGACACGACCGACCAACCGCCCGCGATCCTGCCACCTTTGAGCGCAATCGGAGTCAAATTTCCGATGAAACCGGCGCATTCGATACGACCGCTTTATCCCGCTGTTGGGATGACCCGTTCTTTTGTGCGTCTTCCCACCATCGCCGCGGCCGCATTTGGGTTGGTTTGTGTTGGTGGATGGCCTTCCCAAGCTGGCACGAAGTCGGCACCGCTAGCTCCGGTCGCGGCTCCGCACGGGATGATTGTCGAGCCGAAGCAGGTCGACCTGGTTGGCAACTTCGCCCGAGCGCAGCTCGTCGCGTCAGCCGCCGATCCCTCGGGCGTCGCCACGGAACGGTCGGCCGACCTCACCGCGCATGCGACTTTTACCTCCTCCGACGCTAAGGTCGTTCGCGTCGATGGAAACGGAACGCTCTACGCGGTCGGCAACGGCACGGCGGAAGTCGTCATCGCGCTGAAATCCTCGAATGCCATGCCGAGCGTGCGCGTCCGAGTGAATGTGAAAGACGTTGCCCCGTCGCCCGGCGTGAGTTACTCGCGCGACATCGTGCCGATCATCGCCAAGGCTGGCTGCAATATGGGAGCCTGCCACGCGTCGCAGTATGGCAAAGCGGGATTCAAGCTGTCGGTCTTCGGATACGAGCCGACGCAAGATTATGCGGCCATCGTCCGCGACCGCTCGGAACG
>DASRXU010000512.1:0-8463 GCA_035687365.1 Planctomycetaceae bacterium
ATTGGTCTCCGCGGGTTACTTCAAATCCGTTCCGGCCGACCCGTTCGGTAAAGGCGAGCCGTTTCACTACCGTCGCGGAGCCAATTCCATCGAGGGGCTCCTGTGGAGCGTCTGGATTGATGGAGTGGATCAGGGCGGCAAAGCAATCGCCGACACCGCTCCCGAACAGTCACCAGGTGACAAGTGTTTTTTGATCAAAGTTCCGAGCAGCCAACAGCAACCGGTCCGGCCGGATTCTCCCGGCTCGAAAAATCGATCAGCAAAATTTTGAACGCGGCGCATCTGACAGAACGCAATCTCCAAACTCAGAGTGGTTCATCATGCGAGAGTTATCGAAGTTCGTCCTCGGCCTCGGCGTTTTCTGCGCGGCGATCGGTCAAACGGTCCCCGTCTCAGCAAAGGAAAATCCGGCAACCGGCAAGGTCGCTCCTCAGCCATTGGTCGGCGATTGGATGGGGACCCTGAAAGTCGGCGCGGTCAAAATTCGTCTGGCCGTGACAGTCGTCGCCAAGCCCGACGGTTCCTACTCCGGCACGCTGAACAGCCTCGATCAGGACGCCACACCGCATCCGCTGGACGAGGTCTCGCTCAAGCAGAACTCGGTCCGCTTCGCCTTCAAAAGAGCCGGCCTGGTGATTGAGGGAACGTTGAACGAAGCGGGGACAGACATCGCAGCGAAGTTGAAGCAAGGCGGAGCTTCGCTGCCCATGGAGTTCAAGAAGCTGGATCACCCGGTCGAGGGCCGCAAGCGGCCGCAACAACCGCATCCCCCCTATCCGTATCGCGCGGAAGAAGTGACGTATGAGAACAAAGCGGCTCACGCGAAATTTACGGGAACGCTGACGATTCCTCGCGGGCCGGGTCGGTATCCAGTCGCGCTGTTGCTTTCCGGTTCGGGTCAACAGGATCGCGACGAACAGATAATGGGGCATCGCCCGTTTTTGGTGTTGGCCGACTATCTGACTCGGCACGGGATTGCCGTGCTGCGCGTCGATGATCGTGGCGTGGGCGGGTCGACGGGCGACGTGATGCACGCCACCACCGAGGATTTTGCGAAGGATGCGTTAGCGGCCATCGCCTATCTCAAGACGCGGCCTGACATCGACGTGCAAAAGATGGGATTGATCGGCCACAGTGAAGGGGGCGAGATCGCACCCATGGTTGCGAACCAGACTTCCGACATCGCTTTCATCGTGCTCCTGGCAGGCCCCGGCCAGCCGGGCGACGAGATTGTGCTGGGCCAAATGGAATTCTTATTGAAGCAGTCGGGTGCTTCGGATGCGCTTGTGGCACGGACGCGCGCCTTCCAGCAGAAACTCTACGCGGCGGTGAAGGAAGAGCATGAAGCCGCCCCTTTGGCGAAAAAGGTGAAGGCCCTCTACCACGACTATTTGTCCGGGATGACGGACGCGGAAAAGGCGCAGTCGGGCGCCAGTGAACAATCCGCAGACGCGAGTCTGAAGGTGCTCGGATTGCCCTGGTTCCGATTTTTCCTAAGCTATGATCCACGTCCCGCGCTCACGCAATTGAAATGCCCCGTGCTGGCCCTGATTGGCGAGAAGGACATGCAGGTTCCGCCCAAGGGCAACATTCCCGAGTTGGAAAAAGCGCTGCGGGCGGGCGGCAACAGGGACGTGACTGTTCGCGAGTTGCCCAAGCTCAACCATCTGTTTCAGACCTGCGAGAACGGCAGCGTGACTGAATACGCAAAAATCGAAGAGACGTTTTCGCCCAAGGCTCTCGAGATAATCGGCAAATGGATCCAGGATCACACTGCGGGGAATGCGTCCGGCGTTCACGCGGCCGAGCGTCGTTAGTCGTCGTATTGGTCGACGAATCCGAGGGTTGCGACTGAATCGAAGGTCGCGTGGCCGAAAGCGACCTGGAGGACGCTCCGTGTGGGCGGTAAAATAAACGGCAGGGGCAGTGCCTCGTCGGAACGGCCGATCTGTGGATCGCAGGCCGCTCGGGACGGGCAGCTGCTCGGCGGAGCGTCCGTTTCGAGGAGCTAGGCGATTCGATGAGTCAAGCCGAGGTGACCCGCGATCCAGCGGCCGATCCCCGTGAACGCTTCGTCCGGCGACCGCCGTCTCAGGCATGGGAGGCTGTTGCGGCCACGGATCGTCCGGCCAACTCGGCCTGGGTCTGGTTCAAACCGCCGGCGGTCCCCACGGGATTGCTCCTGAGGATTGCGCCCGAGGCGTTTCAATCGGCGTCGCCCGCTTCCCAGTGGACAATGCGACAGCTGCTGCTTGCCGCCGACGTTGAACCGACGTGCGTGGTGTTGTGGCGCGTGAATGGAGTGGCCTTCCCCGCGGCAGGCGGGACGAATCCGCTGCTCGATATGCCGGTGCCCGCCCCGCTGCCCGGCGCCGACCCGAACATTATGGTGGCCGTGGCGCTGCCCGCTTTGTACGGAGCATTTCCCCCGGGAGTGCCGGTACTAGGTGCAAATCCGCCCGGCGCAAGTCTGCCGGGTGGAATTTTAGCCGGCGGAAATCTATCTGGTGCGATTCCGGCTGCAGGGCCGAACGGACATCCTGTGGGTGCGCCCATGCTCCCCATGCCCATGGGCAACTTTGTCCCGCCTCATCCGATGCCGGTTATGCCTGCACCAGTCATGCCTGCCGGGCCTGGAGTTCCGTCCCTGGGGCCGGGGATGCCTCAGGGAATTTCGCCGATCGCGGCTGGGCCTCACGCTGGACTGCCGGTTAGGGGCAATCACAAACATGAGCCGGTGATTCCCGCGCCAGCCCATCTCTTGGAAGCGTACGAGCACGTCGAGCAAGATTGGCGGGCTTGCAACGAAGCTGAAAGAGACCTGTCGCGATTGCGGCAGCAACTCTTGGACATGATGGGCCGACTCAAGACGCTCAACCGCGACCTAACCGGGCCGGAGCGTGTGCACTCCAATAATCAGGAGAAAAAGGACTGGCAGCAGGCCCGGCGGATGTTGAGAGATTGCACCAACCGGCTCTGGAAGTGCGTCAAGGCCCACGACATCGGCTACACCAGCTCGGCCGGTCAGCGCCGCTGGTTTGAGGAAACGTACGAAAAATACATCGGTCCCCGCCGGCACTTCGAGGGCTTTCTCGAAGCCGACCGCGCGTTCGGCACCTACCGCAAGATCGTCACGAACTTGCACGTCGAGATGACCAACGCGCTCTCGATCGCCCAACTCGACGGCGAACGGCGCGCCCAGCAAGTGCTGGCCAGAATCGCCGAGAAGATCCGCGAAGCAGGCAACCGCAAGAACTTCTTGGGCGTGATGCTCGACTGAGCGTTCAGGCGGCACACAGACCTAAGACTCAAGTTCTCGCGGACGACGCTACGCTTCGCGGATGAATCCGTGCCGCGAGCCTGCGAAATCGCTTGTGAGTTCACGCGACCGGAACGGGGCAACGGCTTTGACGCGATAGCGTCGGTAGTTGTGAACGATCCAGTCGCCCGGCCCAACGTCGACGAGCCGTTTATTGCGCTCGTGAGCCCGCCAGTGGGGCGACCGCCCGTCTTCGTTGATCGGGACGATCAATCGATGGGTCGCCTGAGCCTTCAACATCTCGAGCTCGAATTCCAACGAATACACCAAGCTGCGCATCGTGCACCAAGAGGAACACCGCCGGTCGATCCAGACAACGTCCCATCATCCTCGCTCTCTGAACGAGTCAAATGTGGCGGAGCGATTCGGTCGAATCGCTCAATCAGCGTGTGCGACTCTCACCCCAATGACGAGCCGCACGGACATTGTGGGCGTGGGTCAAATGGAAATCAATCAACCAGCCGCCCGCCCGCGAGCCGTAAATGACTTGCCCTTAAGATTCCCGTAGATTTGGCAATTTGGGGTTTGTCGGCGAAGAGTGCGACCCCTGGGCGAGGGGTGTTTTCCCGTCTGTGAAATTCCGATGTGGCCGGTAGCCGGGTCAGTGAAAGAGTCGCCCATTCTTGCTAGAACTAAAATCCTGCCACCTGACCTCGCGAAGGCTTGCCCGGTTTCGAGTTCGACTTGCTTCCTTCAATTTCGAGTCGCTCCTCAAACGGAGATGATCGGTATGGAATTCTGGATTGGCCGTCGCCTGATCGCTTTGTTGCCGCATCTGCCCACTTTCAGCCGTGCCCGTTGGGGGCTGATCCTCGGGGTGACGACTGTCGCCCTCGGTAGTGGATCGGTCTTCGCCGAGCCGCCCAGAACGGCAGGACCGAGTGAGAAGGGCTTCGTGTTGCCCAACGGCTGGCTGCTGACTCCCGCCGGCCGGCACGTTGAGCTAACCGACTTGCCGCTCAACATCATCCCCCTGTCGGACAATCGCCGCGCGATCGTCGGGACGGATGGTTACAACCGGCACCTGATTTCGCTGATCGACCTGAACGAGGGAAAGGAACTCGCGCGGGAGGCCGTCGGCGAAAGTTGGTTCGGCTTAGTCGCGTCCGCCAAACAGGATCATGTCTGGTGGGCCGGTGGCGGCAGCAATCGGATCTTTCAATACGCGGTCCGCGACACGTCGCTCACGCGCGAGTCGTTCGAACCGGCTCTGAAAGCGCAGCGCCCCGGCGAACGGGCCGCCCAGCACCATTTTCGTAGCGGCCTGCTGATCGATGCCGCGTCGCACACACTTTATTCGCTCGACATCAACGCGGGCCGAATTGATGCCATCGATCTTGCGAGCGGAAAGATCGTCAAAACGGCTCCCTGTGGCGGCCGGCCTTACGACGTCGTGCTCGCCCACAATCGGGCCCTGCTGTTCGTTTCGGATTGGGCCGGGCGCGCGGTGCTCGCTGTGCGACCCGACGATCTGCGGGTGATTTCGCGGATTGCCGTCGGCGAACATCCAAACCAGCTCGCGCTGCATCCCAAAGACAATCGGCTGTTCGTCACGTGTGGTTCGACCAACAACGTGTCGGTGATCGATACGCTCGCGGGACCCGTGACCGAGACGATCTACACGCCGCTCTTTCCGAAATCACCCGAGGGCAGCACGCCCGACGCGCTGGCAATTACGCCCGACGGCCAAACCCTGTTCGTCGCCAACGCCGACAACAACTGCGTCGCCCTGATCGATATCGCGCAGCCGAGTCGCAGCCAGGTCAAAGGATTCATCCCCACGGGCTGGTATCCGACGTCCGTTGCCGTGACGCCGGACGGCAAGAAACTGCTGGTGGGCGTCGGAAAGGGATTGCAATCGCATCCGAACGCGACGGGGCGACCCCTCGGCACGACTCAGAAGGCCGAGCAAGAAGCCGGAACTTTGCGGTTGCCATACCGCTACATCGGCACGACGCTCTCGGGGGCCCTCTCGATCGTGCCCATTCCTGACGAGCCTCAATTGGCGAAATACACGGCCCAGGTTTACGCCAACTGCCCCTATTCAGACAAACTCTTGGCCGGCTCGACGACGTCGGAAAAAACCGTGGTTCCCAGCCGCCTGGGAGACGCCTGCCCAATCAAACATGTGATCTACATCATCAAGGAAAATCGGACCTATGATCAGGTCTTCGGCGACGTCAAGGAGGGGAACGGCGATCCGCAACTGGTGATGTTCGGAGAGAAGGTGACGCCCAACCATCACAAGCTCGCGCGCGACTTTGTGCTGCTCGACAATCTCTACTGCAACGGTCAGGTCTCGCGCGACGGGCATCCGTGGTCGACGATGGCTTACAACACCGACTACATGTCGCGCGACTGGCACCTTACGTATTCGAGCCGCAAGGGGGTCGACGACGATGACGATGCCAATCTCGCCAAGGCTCCTTCGGGTTACATCTGGGATGCGTGCGCTCGTGCGGGGCTGAGTTATCGCAACTACGGCGAATACGGCCGCCGCGTCAGCCAGCCCGACGGTCAGTTCCGCATGGAAGGGGCCGTTCCCGGTTTGGTCGGTCACATGTGCGCCAGCTATGGAATCTCCAAGGTTCCGGGAAAGAAGCAGCGCGACACGTCGAACGTCGACATCTTTCTCGAAGAGTTTCGCGATCTCGAGCGACAAGGCAAACTGCCCAGCCTGATGGTCATGAGCCTGGGCGAAGACCACACGACCGGCACGCGTCCCGACACATTCACGCCGGCGGCCTGCGTCGCTTCAAACGATTTGGCGTTAGGCCGGCTGGTGGAAACCGTCAGTCACAGCAAATCGTGGGGCGAGACGGCGATCTTCGTGATCGAGGACGACGCACAAAACGGCCCCGATCACGTCGACGCACATCGCACGGTGGGCTTGGTCATCAGCCCCTATGTGAGGCGCCACGCGGTCGACAGCACGCAGTACAGCACGGTCAGTATGATTCGCACGATCGGGCTCATCCTGGGTCTTCCCCCCTTGAGCCAGTACGACGCCGCGGCTCGACCGATGTTCGGCTCCTTTAGCGATCACGCGGATTTCGCACCTTATGACAGCGTGCCGGCGCAGGTTGACGTGAATGCGATCAACAGCTCGGTCGCCTACGGTGCGAGCCGCTCGATGAAAATGGATTTCAGCGAATACGATCGGGTCGACGACTTCGAGCTGAACGAAATCCTGTGGCGGGCGATCAAGGGAGTGAACGCGCCGCTGCCGGCTCCCGTCCGCCGCGCGATCGCCGATCGGCCGGCCAGCGTGAACTAGAGGGACGGATCGAAAGATCGTTTCCGCGCCAGCTCAAATCGCTGCCGTTCGAAAGGACAGCAGCCATCGGCAAGGCCTCGGATGGCTGCTGTCGAGCGTCCGTGTGGTGCGACCTCCTGGCGCGTCCCTCCTGGAACTCCTGAGTCAATGTCACCGATGGGACTATCCGGGATCGTGTGTCACTGCTGAGACGTTTCGGCTCAGCAGTGCGGAAGCTATTAACGTCGAGACAATCCTGATTTCGCCTCACATTCCAATGCGTTATCGGCATTGAAGACACTGCTGAGCGGCGACCGCTCAGCAGTGGCACACAAACCTCAACTACCAGCCTCGAATTCCCGGACTGCGTCAACCTCAACCGACGCCTATGGCGACGTGTTGTGATCCTTCGCCGTGTCAGTCGCTGAGCCGGCGCTCGGTGCGGGCGCCGGAGCCGGAGGAGAGGCCGCATTGTGCTCTCTGGCGGTATCACCGGTTGATCCCGGCTGCGGAGCGCCTCCCATCGTCGGAGGTTTGGCCGCATCGTGTTGCTCGGCCGTGTCACGCGGCTGGCCGATTACTGCAGGAGCATAAGTTCCGGGAGCGTAGGTCCCGGGAGCATACGTCTGTTGAGGATAGGTTCCCGGTGCATAGCTCGGAGTCGGCGGCGCGCCGTCGTAGTTTGCTCCGTTATACGCACCCGGCTGTCCCGGGGCAGGACCTGCTGGTGCATACGCTGCGTTCGTCGGGCCGCAGCCACCCTTTTGAGTAACGTAGGTCCCAGCCGGCTGGTTCATGTACATCGCTTGCGGCGCGCAACCGCCAGTGGCACATCCGCCAGTTGCGCAGCCACCAGTGGCACATCCACCGGTTGCACACCCGCCAGTCGCGCACCCACCCATTGCGCATCCACCAGTCGCACATCCTCCGCCGCACCCGCCACCTCTGTAGTAGCCGCCGCCGCAGCCGCCGGAGTAGCCGTATCCACCGCAGCCACCACAACACCCGCGGTGCCGATGATGGGCCTGAGCGCTCCCGCTGGCGACGACGATCGTCCCGGCAACACCCAAGAGCAGCAGGGCCGATTTCAAACTTGGTTGCAATCGCATTCTCATTCTCCGTAAAAACCCAAAACCTTCGGAAACTTCCGTTGCATTCCTATTTTTTCTCGCGCTCGTTGCGCTGAGGTGCCGGTCGCGCCGGGGGAGTCCGAACGGCACGGTCTGGCTGGGGAGGTCGTGGGGTATTGACTCGGGGCGGATTGTTCGGCCGCACGGCAGGCGTGCGAGGCGTCTCGCGACGCAACTCGGGTTGACCGGCTCGTGCCGGCTCGGGAGTTCGGCCGTTCGGCAGATGAAGCGTCCGAGGAGCGCGGGGCGCTTCCGCAGTTGCCGGGCGATCGCGACGTAACTCTGGATTTACGCCAGGTCGCTCACCCGGTCGCACGACGGGTCGCTCGGGGCGTTCGCCGGGTTTCACCACCGGCCGTTCGGGACGTTCTCCCGGACGCACGACTGGCTTCTCCGGTCGCTCGCCGGGTCGAACAACTGGCTTCTCCGGGCGTTCCCCCGGACGAACAACCGGTTTCTCGGGGCGTTCCCCCGGGCGGACAACAGGTCGTTCCGGACGTTCGCCGGGGCGCACAACAGGACGCTCGGGTTTCTCACCCGGTCGTCGATCGGGCTGGCGATCCGGCCGCTCCAGACGCGTGCGCTCGGTGATCAGTTTGCGGCGGAAGTCGTTTTGCTCGCGCAACACGCGTCGATCGGCGTCCGTCACGCGGACGGTGTTTCGCTTGAAGCGATCATCGCGGAGCGCCTCGCGGAGGGGCAACGCGACCATGCGATCGCGCGGGAGACGCCCGTCTCGGGTGAGCCGTTGATAGTCG
>DASRXU010000513.1:0-23015 GCA_035687365.1 Planctomycetaceae bacterium
AATGTCGCAGCCTCGCGTTCGGTTTGAAGCTTTTGTTCTTAGAAACGAAGGGCCTACGCGAGCGGCGTACAAATCGCTCCAAGGGAAAGCGGAGAAGAGGCGAGGTCGGCGGCCTTGTTGTCCCCACTGAGTGGGACAAACGAATTCGCCCTTCGCAAGTCAAAGGTTATCCATGACTTGCGAAGGGCGAGGCGGACAAAGCGGAGAGATCGGGATTCGAACCCGAGATGCCGGTTTCCCGACATACCGGATTAGCAATCCGGCGCTTTCGGCCACTCAGCCATCTCTCCGGCACGATCGGCAAAGGCCCGGCACGGCCCCACCGACGAGCCCGAATATAGTCGGAAAAGTATGCAAATCCAAGGTCAGCTCTTCGCCGCTTGTCGCCCGCCGAATGCAATGGCGTCTACTTTTGCGCCGATTGGGCTTCCCGAAGGTCGAGTCGGCCATCGCCGTTGGTGTCGAGCCGTCGAAACACGGAGATCGGGCCGAGAAACTCGCGCAGCGAGACTTCGCCGTCGTGGTTGCGATCCATCTTTTGAAACCAAATTGGCCCTTCGGCGGGCGCCGGCTTAGGCTCCGCCATGCGACTATATCGCGAACGCCGCATTGAGGGTCCCCGCTGATCGCCCATTTGGAACGTGCCGATCAGCGTTCGCGGGATCTCTTCGGGTGTGATGAAGCCGTCATGGTTAACGTCCCAAGCGGCAATGGCCGCCAACAGGCGCCCAAACTCACTCCGGTTCAATCGGCCATCATGATTGGCGTCAAATTGCCCAATCGGATCGATCGATTCGACGGCAATCGATAACGCCAAGCGGCTGTCGGACAGCGCGTCACGCAGGCGCATGTAGGCGATGTATTCGTCTTCAAACACCATTCCGTTGTGATCGCGATCCATAGCGGCGAAATCGAGCGAGTCGAGTCCCGGACCCAGATTGGGAATTTCGGAGGTTCCGAGGTAATTGTTGTTGTTCTGATCGGCCCGCTTGAAGAGCGCGCGGTAGCGGTTGGTCCGCGTGATTCGCCGAGTCCCCTCCGCCGCTCGCAGTTCCAACGGAATCGAGGCAAGCCGTAAGAGCGTATGTCCGGCTGACGGTGTCTCGACAGAGATGTCGGTATCGGCAGCGAGGGGAAGCTTGCTTGCAACGCGGACGTGCGGCTCGTCAAGCGACAACACAGCCATCTCGATCACCAACTCGCAATGCGGCGGCACCTCCGAGAGCCAGACGCCGAGTTCTTGTTCGTCGAGCACTCCGTCGTGGTTCTTATCAAAGCGCGTCGCCTGATCGGACTTTGCGAAAGCGGCGAGGGGCACGCCGCGCGTGTTGACAGGTTGCTTGACGGTCGATTTCTGCGCAGCTTCTTTCGCAACGTTCGGTTTCGTGGCGGACCCGCCAAACGTCTGAATCAAGCGCTGGATTAATGCGGCCCTGTCGGCCGAGCGGGGAACACGTTCCAGTGGAACCGCCAGGGGCTTGGAATCGCGGTCGGTTCGATCGGCTCTCCAGCGGGAATCGACCGGAGCGACAAATTCCGATCGCGAGATTTGCTCATCGTCGTTGACGTCGAGCAGGCGAAATAAGCTGTCCGACCGAGAGAGTTCGGCGGTGCTCAATCGACCATCGCCGTTCGAGTCGATGGCGGACAGCAGAGCTGCAAGTTCGCCGCCGTTGGCAGACTCTTCCATGCCGGGGTACATCGCAGGCGACGTCGGCCCGAACGAGATGTGCGAAAGCGGGCTGCGCGCCACGGGAAAGAGCATCCGAACCCACTCTTCGCGAGTCACTCGGCTCTTGGCAGACAAGCTCGGGGCCGAGGCTGTAGTACTCTGCGGGAGTTCGTCTGGTTCTCTGCCGGCGGCTGCCACCATTTGCGGTGTCGGCAGCGCTTTCAGCTCGTTGCCCTCGAGGATTCCATTCTTGTCGGCGTCCAAAGCGTCGAAGAGTCGCCGGGCGATCGCGGCTCGGTATTGCGAGATCGACCCGCCGTCGACGGAGATGTGCAGCCGGACGAGGATCGGACGCTTCGTGGACAAGCAGATCAGATCGACGCTCTCGGCCGCGTCCTGACGGTCAGCCTGTGCTACTGTCGCTTTGGGACTCTTGTCAGAATCGGCCGCTCGCATCGAAGTTGCGAGCGACGTCAGCATCACAAGTGCCGCGACGAAACAGCTCGCAGGACGGCAGACGCGCGGCAGCGGTGCGATCATGCCAACGCTTCCCGAATCGGCGAGGACTTGGGATCGATGATTCGAATCGGCCGGCCAATGTTGGAAACATTTTGCTTGGTCGGATCGATGCCCAGGCCCGCGCAAATCGTGGCCAGGAAATCACCGACGGCAACCGGACGTTCGGCGACGCGCATGCCGTCGGGGTCTGTTTTGCCGATCGCCTGGCCGCCCCGGATGCCGCCCCCCATCAGCACCGTCGACCAGGCGGATGGAAAATGGTCGCGTCCGTTGTTCGCGTTGATCTTCGGGGTGCGGCCGAACTCACCCATCCAGACAATCAGGGTCGACGCGAGCAGTCCGCGCTCAGCCAAATCGGCAATCAACGTCGAGCAACCCGCGTCGAGCGTTTCGCTCAGCGATTGGACGGCTTTAAAGTTTTCGACGTGCGTGTCCCAACCGAGCGCATTTCCATTGTTGGCGAGCGAGACTTCGACGAAGGGCACGCCGCGCTCGATGAGCCTGCGGGCCAGCAAGCAGCCTTGGCCGAACTGATTGCGACCATACTTCACGCGCAGATTTTGCGGCTCCTCGTCCAGGTCGAAAGCCTCGCCTCCCCGGGCCTTCATCAGCAGCAAGGCCCGCTCGTACGCGGAGAGGTGGCTGGCAATGGGCGGGGAGGGACGGCTTGCCGAGAACTGCTGGTCGAGATGCTTGAGGATGTCGAGCCGAGCTTCGGCTTGCCGCGACGTCACGCCCGAGGGACGACCCAAGTTGGCCACGCGCAAGGGCGGACCGAAGTCGTCGGGCGATGTCTCCGCCGGCGTCTCCGCTTCAGGCTTCCGCGGGACCACCGGTTCGCCCCCCACGACCATCGGCGCATATTGCGGACCCAAAAATCCGGGGCCCGTTCGAAAGAAGGCGGACGGCGCGATGCTGACAAAGCCCGGCATCTCGGAATGCGGGTCGACAAGCTCTTTGGAGAACAGCGACCCGAAACTGGGGTAACGAATCGGCCCCTGCGGGAGATAGCCGGTCTGCATCAGCGAGGTGGCCCGATTGTGATCCCCCTCCTTGGTGCTCATCGAACGGATGACGGCGGCGTGGCCCATCTGTTTGGCCAGGCCGGGAAGATGTTCACTGATCGACACACCGGGAGCGGCAGTTTGAATTGCTTTGAACGGGCCGCCGTTGGCATGGCCCGGCTTGGGGTCGAACGTGTCGAGCTGACTCGGCCCACCGGGCATCCAGAGCAAGATGCAGGAGCGTTTACGCGCCGGATGCTTTTGCGTCTGGGCTGCAAACGAACCGAACCAGCCAGAAACTGACGTGAACGACACGCCGGCCGCCGCCATCCGCAAACAATCACGACGCGAGAGCATACGTCACCTCAGATCCATCCCTCAGAACGGCACACCGGCGAGAGCTATAGCGGCGCGTGGCCGCGATTGGGGTCTCAATGATTCGTCAGGAATTCGCTGCTGTTGAGCAGGGCCCAAAACACGTCGCCTAAGGCGATTTCGTGATCGCTGCGAGTTTTGGATCTGTCGGTCGTGATCATTTGTTGAAAGACATTCCCCAGCTTCGGCTTGGAGGCCGTATGGGCTCCGCCGTGTTCCACATAGTCAATGAGCCGCGTGGACTCCGCGGCCGTTGGTCGCCGGCTGAGCGTACACAGGTAAAGTGTCTCGACGCGTCCGGCCGTGTCCAAGAACGGCGCGTCGAGCAGGGCAGCCAGGGTGTTGCCGCGGCCGGGCGCCGTCGAAGCGTCCATCACGGAACTGTTCATCAGTGCCAAGGCTTGCAGGATCGTCGTCTCGCTATCGACCGGGTCGGCGTTTTCATTCTTGAACAGCTCCATCACCAGCGGCTTCAACCGAGATGAGTTGGGGTCTGGAAGGGCGAATCCGGGCTGCATCGGGCCGGTTTCCTCCGGTTCGCCGATCGCTAGCGACAGGCTGGCCGCCAGCTCGGTGGGAGTCAGTCCCTTTATCGGAGCGCGAGCGAACAAGCGACGATTCGCTTGCCGCGGATCCGTCTGTGCGCTCGATAACTGGTAAGTGTGACTCGCGCAGATGGCGCGGATCAGAAATCTCACGTCGTACTTGTGATGGGCGAACTCGTCTGCCAAGAGATCGAGAATCTCGGGGTGGCTGGGCGGGTTCGACTCGTCGAAATCGTCGACCGGATCGACCAGCCCGGTACCCATCAGCTGCGCCCAGATGCGATTCGCTGCCGCCCGGGCGAAGTAGGGATTCCGAGGACCGGTAATCCACTCGGCGAGGACTGTCCGCGGCTGACGTCGGACCGTCTTCCAGGCCGGATCTTCCCCATCCAGGAAACGGGCCACGACTTTCTTGCCGGTACCCGGGATCGGCAATTCGACGCGCTCTCGGTCAACCATCATCGAGCCGGATTCGGGTTCGACGCCGGCGAAAAACGCGGCGAGCTGCCAGAATTGTTCACGGTGCCATTTGGCAAACGGATGGTTGTGGCACTGTGCGCATTCGATGCGAACTCCCAGAAACACGCGAGAGACGCCGGCCGCCAGGTTTTCGGGCTTGTTGCCTTTGGCGAGATAATAGAACTGTGCGTCGGCGCTCCGCGGGCCTTGCGTCAACAACTCTGTGACGATTCGATCGTAGCCCGCGTTTTCAGCGAGCCGCGTTCGCAGCCAACGCTCAAACCGTTCCGATTGCTGCAACAAGGCCGGATCGGCATTCACTTCAGGCACGATCACAGAGCGCAGCATGTCGGCCAAATGCGTGGGGTAGGCCGCGCTTGCTAGCAGGTCTTCGACCAAACGGCTCCGCTTCGCGGTTCCGCTCTCATCCAGAAATAGCTGGGCTTCCGAAGCGGTGGGGATGCGGCCGACGATATTGAGATAGGTGCGACGAAGAAACTCCGCATCGTCGGCGGCCGGAGCCGGCGGAACATTTTCCTCGGTCCAACGCGCGGCGATGTGGCGGTCGATCGCCGCCGCGACCAGCTTGACCGAATCGGCGGGTTCGTGCGAACCGGGCTGACCCTGAGGGGCGATCTTGTCCGAATGTGGGGAGGAATCTCGGGCGGCTGAGGTCTGGGCCGCGAACCAACCCCAGCAGGTTAGCCCGACCAGCACCGCGGTCCCCAACCATCGCGTGCTTGAAGAAGCGGGGATTGCTCGCAAGATTGGCCCCCGTGTTCGCTAGAGTTCGCCGTTGCTGACAGCCCATCGCGCCGACTGGCCCCGATCATGACGGCCAACCACTGCCGATTTGTCTGCCGTTGGCGCCTCTTGCCGAGAAAGAAACGTCACGCAGCGAGAAAGGTGGACGCGCCGTAACCCATTGACCAGCCTCCCATTCTACCGCGCCCTGCGTCGCACCCTCAATTGGAACCACGGGGAGTGTTAGCTGGGGACGGGAAATAGACCCAAACCGAATCGTGCATCGTGTAGAGGCGGAATTGTTTGCCGTCGTCGATCAGGAGGTTGCTGGAGCGGTTTTCAGACAACGGGCGCAAGGGATTTCCTGGATATTTCTTCCAATGGATCAGATCGGTGGACGTCGCGAGGTTGCTCGACCAAATCGACGGTCGCGAATCGCCCGGCGAGCCGTGGTAACAGGCGTAGTAGCGGTCGTGGTATTTGATGATCTGGTTCATCGCAATGAGCTTGCGGTCGTATTTGTCCGGACCGGGAACGAGCACGGGCTCGTCCTGGAGATTGGTGAACGTCTTCAAATCGCTCGATTGGGCCACCCAGACGCCGGCGTCGCGTCGCTCGTAAAACAGGAGCCAGCGACCATTCTCGAACAAGGCGGTCGGCGTGCCGTAGGGGCCCGGCTCGATCGGCTGGCCGTTGGCCTTGCGGATGTCGAGAAAGCCCGCCCAGGTCCAGTGAATCAGATCCTTGGACGTCAACATGTGGGCGTGATCCTGAACTCCTTCGGCAAACATGTAATACGTGTCGTCGTGTTTGACGACCATCATGTCCTCGACCCAATGTTCGCCGTAAATCGGATTGCGGGGGTCGCGAGTCCAGTGCAGCCCGTCTGGAGAGGTCGCGTGCCCGAGCCGCTTGATTCCCTCGCGCGTGCCATCGTAGCCGGAGTAGAACAGATGCCAGTTCGCACCCTCGCGGAGGATCCAGCCCCGCTCGCGCATTTTGACATCCCAGTGCCCCGGTCCTTCGGCGGTGAAGATCGGATTCTGAGCGGCCGGCTCGAAGTGCGTCAGTTCTGGCGGGAACTCGACAGAGTCGTCCGCGGCGGCAAACGGAGCCAAAGCGCAGAGACTGACCGCGATCAGCAGGGCTCGCAGCATCCGCAATCTTCCTCGAGCGATCCGCGCAAAGGGAATGTTGGAGCCCGAGTAGGTGCTACGCATATTTGGCCCATCTCAGATGAGGAAGGACTAGGGCAGCCCGTTGGACAATTCGATAAGTCCACGGTTGGCCTGGTACAGCTTGTCGGGATCCATCTTGATCACCGCCCGGTCGTACGTCATCAAACCGTTGACTTCGGTTTCGACGTCGGTGGTTTGCGTGTAGACCGCGGCAGAGAGTCGCGATTGGACGAGCGGGGCGAGCTTCGTGGTCAAGTCCAGATAGGCGGCGGTCAGTTCGTCGCGCGTCTTATATTTGCGGTATCCCCAATTCTTGTTACCGGTCACCCAGAGATGATCGGGAATGGGCAGGCCGAGACCGCCGAACTCGCCCAGCATTGCGGCCCGCGACGCATCACCCTTCGGTGCGGCCGGTCCGGGATAGGAATGGATATCGTGGATGTTTCCCACCGGAAAATCGTTCCAGCCGCTGGCCGGCGTCACCAGCCGCCGCGTGTCGTGATCTCTGATGGTTCGCACGACGCCGGCTGTGTCGAACTGTCCCCAACCCTCGTTGAACGGCACCCAACCGATGATGCAGGGGAATTGCCGGCGGGACGCAATCAGTTCCAACAATTCTGTTTCGTATTGCTGGGTCGATTCAGGCGAACGCGTAATCTCGGCTTTAGTTGAGGACGTTTCGGGAGCGGATCGGTCCCCGCTGGGCATGTCCTGAAAGACAACCAGTCCCAGCCGATCGCACCAGTAGTACCACCGGGCCGGCTCGACCTTCACGTGCTTTCGCACCATGTTGAACCCGAGCCGCTTGGTCGTTTCGAGGTCTGAGCGCAGGGCCTCATCTGTCGGGGCCGTATAGAGGCCGTCGGGCCAGAACCCCTGATCGAGCGGTCCGATCAGAAAGACGGGCCGGTTGTTGAGGCGGATCCGCGCGATCTGATCGTTGCCACTCGGCAGCACGTCGATCATGCGGAGCGCGAAATAACTTTGAACTTCGTCGAGCACTTGTTTGCGATCAGCACTCAACAGTTTGATCGTGGCGCCGTACAGCTGCGGCGTGTCCGGCGTCCAATACGTTGTTGAGTCAGAGGGGACCGTGAGCACCATGGGAATCGCGGACGTCCCGCTGTTCGAGCCAATTTTCGCTCCATTCCCGTTTGAGTCGGCGATGCGGTCGAAGATTTCCACCTCGACGGGCAGCTCACCCGGGGCATCGGTTGGATTCACCGTCAAGAGGACCGTGTTCGGGGCTCCACCGGGCTGAAACGCCAGATCTTGAAGATGTGTTTTGACTACTGGCTCCAGCCAGACCGTTTGCCAGATACCCGAACTCGGCGTGTACCAGATTCCTTGAGGCTTGTTTTGCTGTTTGCCGCGCGGCTGGGTTCCGGCGTCGGAGGGGTCCCAGACTCCGACGACAAGTTCGTGGGGTCGATCGCCGGCGAGCTGCTCGGTCACGTCAAACGTGAAAGGCGAATAGCCGCCACGATGAACACCGACCTGCTTGCCATCCAACCAGACGGTGGCTTCCCAATCGACGGCATCGAAGTGGAGTAGCACCCGCTTCGTCATCCAAGATTTCGGAACGGTAACGGTTCGGCGATACCAGAGGCGATTGTCGGGGCCGACTCGCCGCATGACCCCGGACAGGGCCGACTCGACGGGGAAGGGGACCAGGATCGACCCTTCATAGGCGGCGGGTCGCTCGTCGCCGCGCGGCTTGATGGCGTAGTCCCACAGGCCATTCAGGTTCTCCCACTCGGTGCGCACCAGTTGGGGTCGCGGATACTCGCGATGCGCGGTTGCCGGAGTGACGTCCTTCGCCCAACGGGTCATGAGCGGGCCTGCCGCCGGTTTCCAATCCGCGGCGAAAACGGACGTCACAAGCAGGGAACCGACGCAGATCGAGGAAACAACCAGGCGGTGCATCATGGCTGGCGAGCCTTAAGAGGAGTGGCCGGGAACCCAATCTTAGCGGAACGCGCGACGAATCTCTTCGCAGAGCGGGGATCGGCACTTCGGATCGATGTGAGGACGGCTAAGATGCGAGCAACGAGCGTGCCGAGGGAAAGCTTGACCTCGAATGGCGCTCCTGCAAGAATCCGATGCAGCCGTAAGCGACTGCGTTTTACGGTCTTGGGGCGGTAGCTCAGTTGGGAGAGCGCTGCGTTCGCAATGCAGAGGTCGAGGGTTCAACTCCCTTCCGCTCCACTTCACAAGGCCCGTTGACTCAATCCGTCAGCGGGCCTTTTTCTTTGACCCAACAGGGTACGAAATCAGGCCGCCATGCGTCGCGCGCCAAGGAACGCGAAGCGGTCCCGCGGCTTCTGTGAGCAAGCGCGCAATTCGTTCCTTCCGTCTCTTTGTCACGCTCGACACGACATCTCGCGATTCGCTCCGCGCCAGCTCGTTCCAACAATAGACTGAGCGAACGCCGACCCGAGAAATGATTTGTCCGTGCGAGAACGCTCAACCGGACGAACCTCGATTCGCGCGCGAGTCTTCACGATCCGTTTTGGCGTCTCTGGCAAGACGAAGGTCCGCCTCGAGCGAGTTGGCCGTAGGGAGTCGGAAATGAACGTGCGACGTACGATGATGTCGTTGTTGGTGACAACCGTCACGGCCGGTGTTCCCTGCTGCGCTCCGCAAGTCGCCCTCAGCCAAGACTACGGGCCATACGATTCCCGGTCGGGCAATTACCCCGGTCCCAATGTCGTCCAAGATCCCTCGTACGGTCAAAGCGTGGGTTCCCGATGGTCGTGGCATCGCGGCCCCCTGCACACGTTCTGGGAGCGGCCCGTTTACCGACCGATTCAGCCCAACGATTGGGGCTGTGGACCGTACGGCCCTCGTCACAACCTGAATGCCAGTCAGATGAGCCCGTCGGGAATGACCTGGTGGTGAACCTGGGGGCCAAGAGGCCAATCTCAGTGGGCCTCTGCTGGAGCTGAGAGACGCAGGTCGCTGAGAAACGCTTTCTTGATGGTCAGCAATCCGCTGCCCATCGCAGACGCGTTGAGTTCGGTGAAAACGCGTGCGGCGACGTCGGCGCTGTTCAAGAAATCACACAAGGACCGCAGTGCGGCAATTGAGTCGGCCGGGTGCGTGATCGTGTAGGTCGACACGGCACCGCAGGTCAGCCCGCGCTCATCGACGAAAGCTTCCAGTCCGCCGCCCGGTCCGGCGACGCCTGCCACCAAGATCTTTGGTCGCGTTGCCGTCGCGAGACGTCTGCTCAGGTCTGCTGAGATAGGCCCGGAAGGGCAAACGACGGGATGACTGTAAACCGACTTCAGGTATCGGCACCTCACGTCGCCCCAAAGGCACTTGCCGGGATCAATCAATCCTGTCGTCACGAGTCGGGGCCAGACGGTATCGGCACGATCATGCAGAATCGGTTTCAGATCGTAGGCGTTCTCGGTAGTCATGCTCGCCGCCACATCGAACACATCGGCCACGCGATGCGCATTGTTCACTGCGGCTTGCTGAGCACCACCCCGCACCGCGATGGCTGACCACCAATTATCCGACCGGATCTCGACCTCTCGTGGGCTGCCGTCTAACCAACTCGTGCAGCGACCCGCGCGCCGATTGCAAAGCACGATCGCGACAACTTTGACATTCGCGGACGCGAACGGAGACGAGTGCTCGGGCGAAAATAAGACCGCCGGCGGACGTATGGTTAGCAACGTCTGGCGCAATGCGGCCGCGGCCTTGGCATTCAGGAACGGACGTGGCATCAACAGGCCCACGGCGCCGTCCGGTCGAGCGAGATGGTGCGCCTGAGCGAGAAAGTGGAAAGCGAAATCGGCCGTGCCGGACAAATCGTGCGGCCGACTTGCCAACCAATCCTTATAACGGGGGCTCAATCCGCCTTGGATCGCATTGATGAATGGTGGGTTGCCGAGAAATGCGTCGAATCCACCGCGCTCGAGAAACACCTCAGGAAATTCCAGCGGCCAGTGAAATCGTGCGCTCACGCTGATTCGATTCAGATGTTCCTGCGAGTCCGCCTCAATCATGCGTTTTGAGGGTGACCGGCACTTCAACTCGCTTGTCGGCATCCAATTCGCCTTGAGGAGTCGATCGGCAGCAGCAGTGAGGCGCTGCACTTGGCCGTCCGCCTTCTTGAGCAGAGTTTGCTTGCGTTGGATGTCCTTTGACGTGCTCGACGGTTGCTCGGCGATCTGCCTTCGCAGTTCTGTGGCCGCCCTCAGGGAGTTTTCGATCTCGTCCTTGGCGAGCGGCGGCGGGTCTCTCTTGGGTTCAGTGTCATCCACTCGAAGTGAGAATCGCGTGAGTTGCTCGATGCGATCGATGCCGACGAGCGAGTCGCCGCTGCGGAGGCAATGGTCGAGGAACGTGAATGGCTGGTCCTTCGAGATCGTCAACAGCCACAGTGAGAGTTTGGCCATCTCGACAGCCAGCGGACTCTTGTCGACGCCGTAGAGGCAACGCTGGGCCACGATCCGCCGGGCTGCGGTCTGCCGTGCCTTGATGGTCCTGGGGAGCAACTCTTCGTGGGGCGCTTGGGTGGAGGCGTCTCCGTAGGGCAGCACGCCGGGAACGTCCGGATGCTGCTTTTCAGCGTCTTCCCAGGCTTCGAGCAATCGCTCCGAAAGGTAGCGGCAGGCCTGCACCAAGAAAGCCCCGGCGCCGCAGGCCAGGTCGCAGATCTTGAGATCAAGGAGCTGCCGGGCCGACCGCAATCTCCACTCGTCGGCCGGCTTGGCATCGGAGGGATCGTCGTAGACGAGCGGCTCGAGCGTGTAGCGAACGATTGGTTCCGTCAGACTCGCGGGCGTGTAGTGCGTGCCGGTCGAGCGGCGTTCGTTTCCCGCGGTGACGGACAAATCCCCCGCGTGAATGATGAAGGGGCGGCCCCAGACATCCTTTCGCATCAGTCCGGAAAACGGTTGCACATGCTCGAACAGCGTTTCGTCCTTCCCGCAGGCTGCTTTCAGTTCCTGGGCGTCGCCTTCTGCGAGCGGTGTATCCAAAGCTCGCTGGATCGCAACCTGAGATCGGGTGGTTTGTTCTTTGAGAGACTTGAGCAGCTCCTTTCCCGCCTCACGCAGCCGTTCGAGCCGCGACAGTTCGATGACGGGTCCAATTCCTTGAGAGCCGATGAGACCGATCATCGGTTCCGTGGCCCGTTTGGCCGTCTGGTCGAGAAGCGATTCGTAGATGTGTCCGATCTGTTCGACGTCGAGGGATCGGAAGGAGATCTTACGGGTTCGGCCTTGGATTTCGACAGAACGCACCGACCGCAGGAGGTACAACGCAGTGCGGTTGTCGATCGGCAGCGGGTTGATCGCCTGCGTTCGCCACGACGTGCTGGCCGGCCGGCCTTCGAGAAAGGGGAAGCGGTCGGGGTCGAAGAGTTTGCCGGGGCAGGCGGAGAGTTTCATCCGCTCGTGGTGCGTGCCGCAGAAAACCGCTCGAAAACTAGAAAGCAGATCGGTCCAGGCGCTGCGGGGAGGCGAGACCTTTCCCTGCGCGATGCGCTCGATGGTCGAAAGCGAGTAGCTCTTGTCATACAGCCGATCGCCCCCTAGACCGCGCTCCTCCGCGGCGGAGAGAAACACGAGCCGCATCATCACGGTGACCGCAGCCTCGTACAGCTCGCTCGCCGGCACGACTTTCAGCAATGCTCGCCGACTGTCCTGATCGGCCCGGTCGAGCGACCGAATCAGCACTTCGACAGCCTGTTGCACCTGCAGGCTGAGTCGATCGGAGATCGCTTGCTGATCGCTGGTGCTCGTCCTGAGCATGGCCGCAGGCGATACCAAAACGTGACCTCTCAGTCGAAGGGCCGCCTCGAACTGTTGCCGCCGTGCAACCCGCTCACACTACTCACCCGGCGCGCTGTCTGCAACAACTGTGCGGACAGCGTGTTAAGTCAAAGCGAACCACGCGACTTTCCCGTCGCTCGGCAGCCTAAGCGTCGACTCGGCGTCCCTCAAAAAGCGAATCATCGCCGCGGACCACAAGCGACCGCTTCGCTTGTCGCAAGTCGCTCAGCCGGGTAATTTACATCCCGAAATGGCTGGCTCTCGTAATGCCAAGTCGAGGCCGAAGCCTTTCACTCCGCTTCATGCCATTCTTTCGGCATGATGACCAAGAGCAACTTCGCGGACGTGGCGGAATTGGCAGACGCGCTAGCCTCAGGAGCTAGTCCTCGTAAGAGGGTGGAGGTTCAAGTCCTCTCGTCCGCACTGCTCTTTGGGCCAGCGCGCGGCTCTCGCTGCGCCGGCGCCAGACAGCTTTGCGAGCGCTGCGTTCCCCGTCAGGACGCGCGCTGCGCGATCGGGCGACGCTCTTTCGATTCCGGCATGGCCGAGGCGGTCGCTTCGGCGCTCGCTTGCTGCCGTTCTCCCCGTAGCGATTTCACGCGTCGCGAGAGTGGGAAATCGTTGCGCACCCCGATGGCGGCTTGCTCCTGTTGAAGGTCGACGGCCGCGGCCAGAATCTCGAGATTGAAGTCAGGCCAGATCTTTTCGAGCTTGACCAGCTGCTCCATGCCGTGATGCGTGTGCAGCGGATCAGGAATCATGGCGGCCAGCGCGACGGCGGCCACGGGCGAACGGCCCAGCTTCGGGTGCGAAAGCATCCGCAGGCCGGCGTGATGGTACAGCAGGCAGCAAACCAGCTCGTCGGGCAGGTTCCATTGGAAGGCCAGGCAGGCGCCGGCCATCGCATGGTCCCATTCAAACTTCGCCTGCTCGAATTGGGCCAGTGCTTCGGGCGCCGTGTTCCCCTGCCCGACAAATTCCAAATAAATGTCGAACAGCTCGTTGCTCAAAATCGGCAGCAGAAAATCCTGCAGGAGTCCGCCGGCAAAAGCCGCGTCGACGTCGGTCTTCAACAGCCGGGCGACTTCTCGGGCAAACAGCGCTCGCTGGAGGCAAACATTCCAGAACGAGTTCTGATTGATCAGTTTCGATTTGCGCGCGCGGATCGCCGCCTCGGTGCCGATCGTAGTCAAAAACATTCGAGTCGGGCGTCGGCCGAGCAGGGCGAGTGCTTGCGAGATCGACTTCACGCGAACGGAGATGCCGCTCGACGCGGAGTTCACTCGCTTGAGCAGCTCAACCGTGAGGCCGGCATCAGTCTCGACGATGCGGGCCAGGTCTTCCAGCGGCACGCTTTCATCGGCCGACCTCTGGAGAAAAACCGTAACCGCATGCGGAAGGGCCGGCAGCGAAAGAGTCGGCGGCATCACGGAGAGGCTGAAACCGCTCAGCCCTTCGGCTCGCAGGCCGGCCCAATCGATCGAGGACGGATCCATTGTTGGCGTGCCCATCGGTCAAACTGCCCTCGACGGCTTGCTGGCGACGGCCCGCTTGACCTTGCGGCGACCCGACGGCGCCTTGGCGGCTCGGGCTCCAGATGCCTTCGCCTTCTTCGGCTTCGAACTCGTCTGCTGTTCTTCTTCGCTCAGCGCGAAGCAGGCAGAAACTTCAGTGAACTGATAGAACGACCGCGACCGGATCACGCGGACCACGGCCTGCAGACAGCGGTAGCGAGCCATCTCCAGCCGCAGCAATAAGTACGGAGCCTTGGTCGCTTCCGTGCAGAGGATGGCAATTCCGCCGTGCGAGATGTTTCGCGTGAGTGCTAGGAAGGCGTCGCCACACGGCTTGCGTTCGGCGTCGAGCGGGACGGCAATGACATCGATCATCGCCGGCTTGCGTTTTGCCGAGCGGCGATCTTCAAACAGATCGCTGCCTCCGTCGACGGCGTCGACGAACTGATCGACGGACGCACGAGTCGACGCGATGGAGGTCCAATCGACGCAAAGCGAAAGCACGTCTTTCACGCGGAAGTCGTCGGTCATGAAGCGTTCCCGGCGCTGGTGACTCGAAACCGGTCGTTAGGGAGACGCGCGCAAAGCGGGCGTCCGGAATGACTCTAGCTCGGCTCCGCCGGGCAGAGCGGCGAACCGATTTCGACGCCCACGGATTGGCATCGGTCTGGAACGACTAGTTCGAGTTTTCTGATTTTGACGCCCAGGGCCGCGCCGCCGTCCCAGTTTCAGAACCCTTTCCCTTTCCTCAGCGCCCGGACGGTGATTCTGTAGCCAAAGGGTGATGCAAAAGGCGATGATCGCCCGAAGAGCCAGCGTGCAGCGATTTGGTAACGACTCACGGGTGCGAAAAACAGCGCCTTCACAGTCATTCGAGGAAGTTCTCGTGGACGCCATTTTCCAATCGCGTCAGGTGTTTTGGGTGATACTGTTTGTTGTGATCGTCATCACCGGCTGCTCGGACAGTTCAAATTCGACGGTCCAACCGCCCCCTTTGATCGACGCCGGCTCTTTGAAGGAGACCGTAGTCTCGCCGGTTATCGACGCGACATTGCGGCCTGATCAAAACGAGATCTACTGCTCGACCTTTCAAATCGCCTGGGATCAATTGAAAGCGCAACTCGACGGCCACCTGGATCTCGAAGGTGATCCGCCCTTGGCGGTCGCACTCAATCGGACGCATTTCGACAAAAACGGACTCTCACCGGCCAGCTATTTCGCCGTAGTGGGCCGCGTCGACGATGGCGTTTTGGACCGCATTCGGCGGGAAATGGGGACACGCTTTCCAAACGCCAATCTCACTTTTCCCGATCCCCCACCCAGCGCCGGCCTCGTCGCCTATGCCTATCTGGCTAAGTCGCTTGCATTCAAGGTCGCGTTCGACCGTCTGCCACACCCGATCAATTTCCACGCTGGGAACCGCACGGCACAGATCGCGTGCTTCGGCGTGCATGATCCGCATCGGCGCGAACGGCAACTGAGTGAACTCGTCGGTCAGGTCAAAATCCTGGCTTATGCCAGCGACCATGACTTCGTGCTGAGCCTGAAAACTAACTCCAAACAAGACGAGCTGATTCTGGCGAAACTTCCGCCGGCCTCGACGCTCGCCGCGACGATTGCCGCGGTCCAAACCCGAATCGACAAGCACCCGACATCCCCCGAACAATCCACTTGGGCGTTCGGCAGCGAAGAACTCGCGATCCCGTTAATCGATTTCAATATCCGCCGCAGATATTCGGAACTGATCAGCAAGAACTTGAAAGGTCAGCGGCTTTCGATCGATGTCGCGCTTCAAGACATCTTCTTTCATCTGGACGAAAACGGCGCGCGGCTTGAATCTCAGGCGATGGCCGAAGCGAAGAGCGAGGCTTCCCTTAGTAAACCCGTCAGGCGCACATTCGTCTTTGATGAGCCGTTCTTGCTCATGATGCGGGAAGTCGGCGCCGACGCCCCTTATTTTGCCATCTGGGCCGCCAACCCCGAGGTGCTCGTGGGCCGCTAGTTGCCGTGTACGGCCGGCCGAAACGGGCCACCGTCGCCAGTCGCGAGAGGCGAACTTAGTCCTCTTTTTTTAGATCGAGAAACACAATACTCGATGGATTGCCGACGGGCGTGTAATGGCCCGTGAAGTTCAGGCCGCCCGTCATGCGATCGACCCGGAAGACGGCGATGTTGTCGCCGCGCTGGTTCAGGCAATAGAAGAATCGGCCGGTCGGATCGAAGTTGAAGCTGCGCGGATAGTTTCCGCGGGTCCATTCATCGGCGACGAATGTCAGCCTACCGTCTGGGCCGATCGCAAAGATTCCGATGCTGTCGTGGAGCCGGTTGCCGGCGTAGACGAATCGGCCATCGGGCGAGACCAGGATCTCAGAGCAGAAGTTGCTGCCGGCGAAACCCGGGGGCAAGGTGGAGATTGTCTGCCGCGGGGTCAGCCGGCCTGTCGTGGAGGCATAGTCGAACAGGACGATGTTCGAGCCTTCTTCCTGAATTGAATAGAGCCAGAGGCCGTTGGGATGAAAGTGGAAATGGCGCGGCCCGTCGCCGAGTGGTAGCGAGACGGCGGGCGGATCGTTTGGGGTTAGCACGCCGCGCCTGGCATCGAACTTCCAAAGGAAGATCTTGTCGAGGCCCAGTTCGGCATGCAGCACGAAACTGCCGGAGCGATCGGCTTCGATCATGTGCGCGTGAGTCCGATCGTGGCCGCTGAAAGCGAAGCTGCCCGGCGGCGCGTTCGGTGTGCGAGTGGGGCCGACCTTGCCATGGTCGGTCTTGATATCGCTGGGAGCGCCCAATTGCCCGTCGGGAAGAATTGGCAGCACGGCAACGGAGCCGCCAAAGTAGTTGGCCACAAACAGGAATCGTCCCGACGGATGCAGGCTCACGTAGGTCGGACCCGCTCCACCCGCCCGAACCGTGTTGAGCGGCCGTAATTTCCCGTTGGTTCGATCAACGGCGAAGGCAGTGATCGTGCCTTCGTTATCCCGCCCCACTCGTTCGGTCTCGTTGGCGGAATAGAGACGCGTACCGTCGACATTCAGAGCCAAATCACTGGGGCTAGTCCCCAACTCATAAATGTCGAACGGCGACAGCGCGCCCGTGGTGCGATTCACCTGGAAGATGTGAATGCCGCGACCATTGCCGGACGGCAGATCGACCTGCGTCGCCGGCATATCGCGAAGCGGAGAACTGTAGGTGCCGACGTAGGCGAGCAGGGGGCCGGCGGATTTTTCCCCTTGCGCCAGCAGCGAACGACTGCCCAACGTCGTTGCCGAGGCCAAGGAGAGGGAGGCTTTACAGAACGCACGGCGTGACCTGTTGATGGAAGTCATGCGGAGGATATCTCGGTCAGTGTCGAAGTGAGGGCCGCCCCCAGTTAGCCACCAAGAATGACTGGGGGCTCGAAGACTCGACCCCAGCCACCCGATCAAGTGGGTTGTCCAGAATCGCGCACAATCAAGGTTGCGTTGCCGCCCGATCCTTTCAGCCTGTGATCATCTAGTCCTTGATGCCCATCTCATTCAACATGAACGCGTACTCGTAGGCCTTTTCCTTCAGCGCCTCGTAGCGGCCGCTGGCCCCGCTGTGTCCTGCGTCCATGTTGCACTTCAGCAGCAACGGGTTTTTGTCGGTCTTCAGCGTGCGCAGCTTGGCCACGTATTTCGTCGGCTCGTGGTACAAGACCTGGCTGTCGTTCAGCGAGGTCGTGACCAGGATCGACGGATAGTCCTTCCGCGCCAGGTTGTCGTACGGCGAATACTCCAACATGTAATGGCCGGCCGCACTCTCTTTCGGGTTGCCCCATTCCAAAAATTCCTGAACCGTCAGCGGCAGCGACTCGTCGAGCATCGTGCTGATCAGATCGACGAACGGCACGCCCAGGTGGGCCACCTTGCACAGGTCGGGACGCAGATTGAGCGTGGCCCCAATCAACAGGCCGCCGGCGCTACGTCCCTCGATCGCCATTCGGTCGCGGGCGCCGTACTTTTCGTTGACCAGGTGATCCGCGCAGGCGATGAAATCGGTGAACGTGTTTTTCTTCTTCATCAGCTTGCCGTCGAGATACCATTGCCGGCCCATGTCCGACCCGCCGCGAATGTGGGCGAGCGCGAAAACGATCCCGCGATCCAGCAGCACGAGCCGCGTCGGGTCGAAGACGGGTTCAGTGCTGAAGCCGTAGGAACCGTAGCTGTAGAGGTAGATGGGCGCCCTGCCGTCTTTGACGAGGCCTTTCTTGTAGACGAGCGAAATGGGCACTTTGACGCCGTCCTGGGCCGTCGCGTCAATGCGTTCGCTGACGTAGTTGGCCGGATCAAAGCCGCCGGGAACTTCGAGGGCCTTCAACAGCGTGCGTTCGCGCGTCGCCAGGTTGAAATCGAACACGGAAGGGGGCGTGACCAGGCTCGTGTAGGCGAAGTGAATGTTGGCCGTGTCGTATTCGGGATTTGCCGCGAGGTTCGCCGTGTAGCTCCGTTGCGGGAAAGAGACGCGATACGCGGTCTTTGAGCCAAAATTGTAGACCCGCAACTGTGGGAGCCCGCCTTCGCGCTCCGTGATGACGGCGAAGTCCTTGAACGGCAGGATGCCCTCCAGGAACACGTCCGGCCGATACGGCTCGAAATCTTTCCAGCCGCTCGAGTTCGTGTCGCCGACCGGACAGGTCATCCATTTAAAGTTGACGGCTCCGTCTTTGTTGGTGCGGATGTTGAACAGCCCGTCGCGGTGATCGATCGAATATTCGACCCCCTCTTTCCGCGGCGCGATGACTTTGAACTCGCCATCGGGCGTCTGGCCATCGAGCACACGCTGCTCGGTCGTCGTGGAGCTGACCGAGGTGTGGAGCAGGTATTTTTTGTCGTGCGTGCGACTCACACTGAGCCGATACAGTTCGTCTTTCTCGTCGTAGATTAACCTGTCCTTTTCCTTCGGCTCCCCGACGGTGTGGTGGAAGAGCTGATGCGGTCGCTTGGCGGCGTCTTCGGTCACGTAGAACAGGCTCTTGTTGTCCCCGGCCCATTCGACGTCCGACACTTTGACGAATTTGTCCTCGAGCACCTTCCCCGTCTTCAGGTTCTTGACGGAAAGATAGTATTCGCGAAATCCCGTGACGTCGGTGAGATAAGCGTAAAGCTGGCCGTCGTCGCTGGCGCCGATCGGGCGAATCGAGACGTACTTCTGCCCCTTCGCCAGCTTGTTGACGTCGAGCAAGATCTCCTCGGCACCGGCCAGGCTGCCCTTCTTCCGGCAATGAATCGGGTACTGCTGACCCTCTTGAGTGCGGCTGTAGTACCAGTAGCCGTTGTCGCGGACGGGGACACCCAAGTCGGTCTGCTTAATGTGCGAAAGCATCTCGCGGTAGAGCTTGTCTTCGAGCGGCTTGAGCGGTTTCGTGAGCGCGTCCCGGTAAGCGTTCTCGCTTTCGATGTAGCGGATGACTTCGGGATTCTTCTTTTCCCTGAGCCAATGGTACGGATCCTCGATTTTCTGGCCGTGAAAGTCGTAGCTGAACGGCTTGGTCGGGGCGACCGGCGGCCGCGGGCCCGCTTCCGGGGTAGCAAGTGGCAACGAGAGCAAAAGTACTGCGAAAGGTGCATACAGCTTCACGGGAAGTGCCCTCTATTTCTAATTAACTACGCTGCAACGCGGTCGCCGGCTGAAAGCAGGAGAACGAACGCTGCAGAATCGTAAACATTCTGGGAAGTTTTCGGTCGTCGCCCTCAGTGGGCCGCGGACGGCTGGTTCTCGGCCTTCCACGTCATTGCCGTCAGAATTCGGTTGTACCCGCTCGGGTGATCGTAGAACACGATCTCCTCCCACTTGCCCGGGTGCATCTTGCGATATTCCGAAAGCATCAGCGCGGCCTCGGCAAAGCCGTCGGGCTCTCGGGCGGCATTCAGGCCGAACGCATCGGCCTCGATTTCTTCTGTGCGGGTGATGCTATTCGTGACCGGCGTCATGACGAACATGTAGACCGTTAGCAGTAGGACGATCAGGGGCAGGCCGGCCGGGTCGGCGATCGAACGAACGCCCCAAGCCGCACCGCGGCGTGCGACGATGCGATCGAAGGCCCACGCGCAGAAGGCGAACCCAATCGTCAGCACCAAGCCCATTTCCAGGAAACCTTTGTAGACGTGATTCATGACGTAGTGCCCCATCTCGTGCGCCATCACCGCCCTCACCGAGGCAAGCGAGCAGCGATCAAGCAGGTTGTCGTTGAGCGAAATCCGCATGGTTCCCAAGGCGCCGCTGACGTTGGCGCTGACCCGCTTGGATTGTTTCGAGGCGTCGAACACGTAGACCTCCCGCGCCGGAATCCGGTTGGCGCGGGCCAGGCTCAGAATCGGATCACGGATCTTCGCGTCGTCGAGCGTGTGATACGTGTTGAAGAGCGGTGCGATGTAGACCGGTGCAAGGGCCGAAACGACGAACAGCAGTGCGAGCGATGCCACCGACGCCCAGATCCACCAAGTCTGTTTGACTCGGCGAAGGATGGCGTAAAGGATCATGATCGCAATCCCGCCCAATGCGGCACCGATGGCGATGCCGATCGCTTGTTCGCCCAGCCACGCACCGAGCGTCTGGTTAGACAGGCCATATTTCTGCTCGCGGAAGAAGCCTTCGTAGACAGACAGGGGAAAGCTCAAAATCGTTGTAAACAGAAAATATTGGGCCCCGAACAGCAGCGTCTGCGCCCAGCGGTAGTCCACGACACTCTCCGCAAGGCTGCGCATCCGAGCAGAAAGGCCCGTGGTGAGCAGGATCAACGAGAGGGCCGATGTGAGCAGGAAGTTCCAGAGGATGAGCCAGTATCCGCCCTCGAAGTAGGAGTCGGACTTCGCGATTTGCTCGGGAGTGAGCCGGGCCACGTAGACCTCGGTGGCGGCGACCGGATCGAATGGCAAGGAGGCTGGGCTGGTCGACGCGACGGATTTCTCCACCGTTGCTGAACTCTTGGGTGCGGTCGATGTCGCCTGCGCAAGAGCAGGCCCGGCCGGACTCAGGGCGGCCCCTGTAAGGATCATGAGAATTATCATAGTGCGGCGCGCGAGGTTCATTTGGTTTCCTGATTCGAGAGTCTAGGGCGACATCGTCGCGTGTCAGGGGGGCTTCGGGCAAGGCGCCCGCAAGTTCGCTCGTACGGAAACTCGGAAGCCCGTTCCCAGTGGTTCGGGCCCCCCCTGGCGAAGCGGACTCGCTCGAACCACAATGTAGACCCTTTGGACGTAGTGCGAGCGCGGGTTGAGGACAGGCGATGGATCCGCAGGGCGATCCCTTACAGAAACGACGAGCCGAGCTGGGGCTTTGGGACGCGGTCAGCGTAATCGTTGGCATCGTGGTGGGCGTCTCGATCTTCCAGGTGCCACCGACCGTTTTCAGCAACGTCGATGCGGCGTGGAAGGGGATCGGCGTTTGGTGCATTGGCGGAATGGTCGCCCTCGTTGGCGCGTTGTGCTACGGCGAGTTGGCCACGACCTACCCCGGCACCGGCGGTGATTACATCTACTTGACGCGTGCCTACGGTCCGATGGCCGGCTTCCTGTTCGCTTGGAGTTGGCTCACCACCGTTCTCACCGGCAACATCGCAGCCATGGCCTACGTGTTCGCGGATTACGCGGTGCGCCTGTTTGACTGCGATCCGCGCGCCGCGGTCTGGTTTGCGGTGTCGGCGGTCGCCACCGTCACGCTCTTTAATGCGATGGGGCTGAAGGCCGGCAAAACGCTGCAGAATCTGCTGTCAGTCGCGAAGGTGCTCGGCCTGGCGGGGTTGTTGACAACTGGGTTGTTGAAAGGGAGCACGTCTTCGTGGCAGGCGAGCCAACCGGTTGACGGACCCGGAATCGGCCTGGCGATGATCCTGGTCCTCTTTGCATACGGCGGTTGGAACGACTCGGCCCTGGTGACGGCCGACGTGCGCGAGCCGCGACGCAATATGCCCCGAGCGCTGATCATCGGCACGCTCTTGGTCACGGTTCTCTATGTGCTGGTCAACATCGCCTACGTGCACGCTCTCGGTTTCGCCGGCCTACGCAGCGCGCAGGCTCCGGCTGCCGATGTGCTGGGGCTTTGGCTGGGTGGGAAGGGAGCTGCCGGAATGAGCCTGTTGGTGATGGTCTCTGCCCTGGGCGCAGTCAGCGGCCTCGTGCTCACCGGGTCCCGACTCCACGCCCGTCTCGGCGCCGACTACCGAATCTTCTCCTGGATGGGTCACTGGAATTCGCGATTCAACTCGCCCGTCCGCTCGCTCGTAACGCAGGCGTGTGTGTCGATGCTCTTGATCATGGGGGTGGGAACCGATGGGGGTCGCAATTCGATCGATCGCGGCCTGACTGCGATCGGTCTTTCCGCGTTGCCGTGGAAGAAATACGACGGAGGCTTCAACACGTTGGTGACCGGCACCGCGCCGATTTTCTGGTTCTTCTTTCTGTCGACCGGCATTTCTTTGTTCGTGCTGCGCCGCAAAGATCGAGGTCGCGAGCGCCCCTTTACAGTGCCGCTGTACCCGGTCGTGCCGCTGGTCTTCATTGCAGCCTGCTGCTATATGCTCTACTCCAGCGTGGTCTACGCGCAGGCCCTGTGCCTGTTGGGGATTGTGCCCTTATTGATTGGAATTCTGTTGTTCCTGATCAGTGGTCGCAGGCAGGCGCCCGGTGATGAATTGTAGGGTGGGACAAGCTCGCCGAAGGTGAGCGCCGGCCCACCGTTTATCGGGACACCACTAGGATCAAGGATGGTGGGCCTTCGGCCCGAAGCGGGCCTCGTCCCACCCTACGGCGACGGTGTGCCGCGCTGCTGTAAGAACATCCGCAGCCGTTCCACTTCTGCTTGGAATTCGGCTCGAAATACGGGTCCCTTCGGCTTGGCCTTTTTGAACCCGGGCTCGACCGTCAATTTGCCGTCTTGGTTCGAGACGTTGACCCAGCCGATGATGTCGTCTCGCCACAGCAGAGGCATCGCGTAATAACCCAGAATCCTCTTGGCGGCGGGGACGTAGGCTTCGAATCGATAGGGCCAGCCCCAGAACTGCTCGAACCGTTGCCGGTCCCAAACGATCGGATCGAACGGAGACAAGAATCGCACGGTTTCATTCGGCCCGTTGCGTGGGACGCGGTCGGCCCGCCACAAATAGCGAACGCCGTCGGCGATGGTGTAGGCCAGCTCTCCCGATTCGACGAGCGTTGGCACAACTGAACGAAGCGCCTTGAGCGTGGGCCCGCG
>DASRXU010000514.1:0-16187 GCA_035687365.1 Planctomycetaceae bacterium
ACGACCGGGGGTGCTAGCAGATCTCAGCCCGGCTGATCCGAGGTATCGGCGGGATTGCAGCGATCGCAATTTCCCATCCCCACTTTTTACTCCAGCATGGTCGAATGGAGCCGAGCGTTTGACTGTCCGATTTACCTCAACGCCGCTGACCGGCAATGGGTAATGCGACCGGATGCGACAATCAAGTTCTGGGAGGGCCAGACGAAGGAAATCGGCAAGGGCCTGACGTTGATCCGTTGCGGCGGGCATTTCGATGGCGGCACGGTGCTGCACTGGCAGAAGGGAGCGGATGGCAAAGGCGCTGTGCTGACCGGCGACATCCTCGAGTTGTCCAGGACCGCCGATGGGTGAGCTTCATGGACTCGTATCCAAACCTGATTCCGCTCCTGCGTCTGCGATTCGCCGAATCGTCAAGGGGGGTCGAAACCTTTGAGTTCGACCGCCTTTACGGAGACTGGTCGGGAATGGTCGTCTTCAGGGATGCCAAGGCAGTCGTGCGCCGGTCGGCGGAGCAGTACATTTGAGCGATTCAGGGCTCAAGGCGGCGAAACCCAAAGCAATGAAGCCGCAGACGGACGGGAAATCGTCGTCGAAATTCATCCCAAGCGGCCACAAATCGTTCGAAGAAAGTTCTTGAAACGCTCGCCGAGGACGGTAGGATTACAAGAGAAACGAACGCTCGAAGAAGCGTCGTGTCAGTGGTTTTTTGCTGCGTTTTTCCTCTAGCTGGAGGACGCCTATGCAAGAACCGACGGACAGTTTTGTGTGAGAGAGCCTGCCTCCGATTTGCCTGTCGAGGCGTGTTCTGTCCCACCGAGCTCTTAGACTCCGGCTTCGTCCTGCGATTTCCGTAACTCAGCATCCCGCACTACTTCACGTAGCGCTTGTGATGCGAGAAACGCCCGTTAAGGGCAATGCTCGATCGAGCCCGAGGATTTGCGGCGGCAGGCAGTTCGGCTCTCTCCATCAATCGTGAGGCCCTCGTCTTCTCTTTTGCGACGAGGGCTTTTTTCGTTCTCATCGTCCTGCTGGGCTCAAATAAAAAACCCTGCCAGTCGACGGAGCTGGCAGGGACATCCTATGCGTCAGTGGCTTGATTCGGGTTCAAAGTGGGAACCAAACCCCCGAACCTATCACCGTCCGACGCCTTTCTGAGGAGACTCGCTTTTCGAGCGGCAGGACTCCTCATGCGTTTCAAATCGTAGAGGCAAAATCGTCGAGGTCAATGTGCGATTGTTGGACAAGTTTTTACAAAAAGTCGCTCAAACGGATACGGGTCTATCCAGCCACGGCGAAATCGGCGATCTTCGGCCGCACCAGTCGCTCGAAATCCCTGTACGGCAGCCGCACCAATTCCGTATGTGAACCGGCGTTGAAGGCGATCTCGTCGTCGTCCGGCAAGGGCTTGGCGACAAACACGTCCATCCCATACAGATTCCCGAAGGGCGGCATACCGCCAACATCGCACCCAGCGAACAAGGCCCCAAATTCCCTCTCAGAGGCGAGACTCGCCTTGCTCGCTCCCGCCGCTTTCGCCAGCTTGTTCAAATCTACGTCGTACGAGGCCGGGAGCACCGCCATTGCCATTTTGTGGTCGACCTTGACGATTACGGTCTTGGCCAAATCCTTGCCCGGGATGTGGGCCGACGCCGCAATTTCCAATGCAGTGTAAGCGGGGGAGTGCGAGATCTGCACGTACTTGACTTTGTTCGAATCGAGAAACTCCCTGAGCTTTTTGACGGGCATATCTCCTTTTTTTGGTTGAGTTGAAGACCTTTTGGCCCGATGGTTCCACCTCGATCTCCGACGCAGGCTGGGTACCTGGCCGAGATTCTGTGCTCTTCCCGAAGAGCCGTCCCATGGCGATTCAACTATGTGAAACGGATTCGACCGGCCTGCCCTCTCAATATCAAGAGACGTGAACGACCAACCCACCACCATCCTACGCTGCTTCAGCCTGACTCATCGTCACTTCCGTGTTGAGACGTTCGCTTCGGAGCCCCAACCGATGGCTATGCGGCGCTTCGGCAGATTGACGTTCGATGAGATGGTCCCGAGTTCAAATCGTTCCGTCCCAATGGTCACAGCGAAAGGAGTGCTTTCCTGCCGACCTTCATCACCACAATCAAGTTCACCGAACAGGGGATTAAGGCGATTGGCGAGTCAACGAAGCGGGCAAATGCCTTTCAAGGCCGCTGCCAAGAAGATGGGCGTCAAAGTCACCGACATCTACTGGACCCTTGGGAGCTTTGACGGGGCGCTGATTTTCGACGCTCCCGATGACGAGACGGCGTCGGCCGCACTTGTGCATCTCGGCTCTTCGGGCAACGTTCAGACCACGACCGCTCGGGCATTCAATGGCACTGAGATGGGGAAGATCCTGGCAATAATATCGAAATGACCGCCGGTCTGGGATGCCCAGGCCTTTACTTTCGAAGGATTGTGTTCGAACCAACAGAGTTCAGCGGCCCGACGAAGGACCATAACGGAATGAAACTGTCGCTCAACTGTCGAGGATATTGTCACCCGCTTCCGGCACCTTGTAACTTCTTTCTCGACCGCGTTCCGACAGCAATCGCACTGAAGCGATCTCCGGACAAGGATGCTGCCATCGGCTTTACCTATAAACTTCCATTTGCCTTAACCGGACAGATCGAAAGAGTGACAGCCGAGTTGAAGTGAGTGTGAACGTCCTTGGACTGGCAATGCAGTTCGCCGGCTCGGGCAGTTCTCGGAACAGCCGCCGAGTTCGACATCGCGACGGAACAAGGTGAAATCAGATGCGAGGGGCGGTAACGACTCTGCACCGGCGTCTCTGGCTGCTCACTCACGTCGCTCGGCTGCCCGCGTCGCGTCAATCGTCGTTGGATCCGCCTCTGTCGGAGGGTTCCCTTCTGGCAACGTGCCGTATCAACGGCGCCAGCCGAATTTGTGATTACACTCGCCGGCCTCTCGAAATCTCAACCATTTTTCGGGAACGCCATCAATGGACCGTTAGATGAGCGCCCCGACTGGCTCGTCCGGGATTCTCGCACTTTTTTTGACGCCCGATTTTCGTGCCGAGAACTCAAACGTATTGCGGGAATCGCTCACGCCTGAATGATGACCGCGAAAGTGGCTGAAAGGCAGTGCATCAAAGGAACGTTTTGGGTCGATTTCAAACCGAGCTGGGCGGTCGCGGCCGTCCGTGCCATGCACCCGCCTGAGCGAAACCTCCAGCGATTACCCAGCCATCCACGCCGTTCCTCTGCACATTGGATCGGCCGAAACAAATCGGCTGTCTCAAGTTGGGCAGGAGGCCCCGAGCGGGACGGGGGCAGGTTGCCGAAATCAGGAAGGTTTCCAACCGCATTGGTCAACGGCCGATCAAATCTTTGTGCGAACCGGTCTGCATTTCTGCCCCGGCAAGTTCGCTTCTGAGGCGAAGCCAATCGCGGAGCGTCAGCAAAGGAGACGTCAGCGCGGATCGTTTGCACGCTTGCACTTACGCTTAGATTCAAACGAGAAGCGGAAAGTTCTGACCATGCTGCCCCACCCCGGTCGCTGCTTAAAAACTGTCCATCAGCGGGGAAGTCGCCCGATCAGGTACGCCCATTGCCGGAAAACTTCGTACGACGCATGAGCGGGTGTAGCTACAGGCTTGTGAGTTTGTTCTTGTCTCTTTTTTCTCTGCGAAACTCTTGGCGGGCTTCAGGCGACTCGTTTCGGTTCGCGGACGAAAGGCACAACTTGCATGATCCCTTCTTTGGTGCTCCTGGCGGTCGTTTTTTTGTCCCTTATCGCCTTTGACGTCATTCAGTTCGGCTATGAGGAGGCCCGGCTCGTCATCGCCATCGATTTCGGGAGATTCCACAGGCCTCGATCGAAACCTCATGACCGATCGCGGTGAGTGTCGCGCTCATCGAAGAGAGTTGCGAAGAACAGAACCGATTGCGCCTTACGCCAGTGCGCTTGGGCCGTTCGGTGTGGTAGGCGACAATCTCTACGCGAAACCAACGGTGGCTACTTTTTGGGTCACGACGTGTTTGTCGCTCTCCGCGGAACCGAAGCTTCTGCGGAAGCGAGGGGCATTCGCCCCGAAGTCGTGTTGTTCGATTTTGTTGCCGATGATGCATGCATTCTTTCGACGACCTTCCAATGCAGTCGTACTTGGACTATCTCAACCGCCTTTTCGCGAGCGGTCACGGTCGTATCGCGGAAACCGCAAGCATCGATGAGCCAGGAACCGTTTGTGTTTTGGCAAAATCAGGGCAACATACAGTGAGGACGAAGTAATGCCAAAAGTCGCTTTGCCGTTCGAAGTGAAAGCGTCCTTCCGAGTGCCACGGCAACAGGCTGAGAAATTGGTATCAAAGTTTAAGACCGGCATAAATTTCCCGGGACTCTTGCCGGACGCTTTGAAGTCCTCTGACGCCGGTATTCGTCAAGACTCCGGCGAGGGCTCGGATGCGACGATCTGGGTCGTTTTCGAACCGAGACGTGGCTCGAATCGCGTGGCGCAGCGATCTCTCGAAGCGAGCGACGGGACCGTTTGCGAGCCGATTGCCGAATCAGCATACTCTGACTTTATTGGCTCGGACAAAGGGGGGGATGATTCGGTTTGACCTCGCGATCCGACGTTAGCTCACAACCGCGGCGTAGTGCGGTAGGAAGAACGAGATTGAGCTCACTCGACACCTCTTGGATCGATCTGACAAAACAAGGGGTCGCGTCGGCCCCTTGACATGAGACGAGCAAGCGTTCCTCAAGCTGTTGCCATCCGAGTCGCACGATCGTGCGGAGGCCGATCCGTCACTTGCGCCGCTCCTCATCGAAGCCATCCCAAATCTCTGTTAGCCGCTGGCGGACGGCGGCCCGTTCGGCCTCTTTCATCACGAGCAGCCGCCCCCTTTTCCGATCGATGATCTCTTGGCGCGCTGACTTCGCGCCCTCACGGACAGCCTCTTGCAGGTCTTCGTTCTCACTTCCCGATTCGACCGTTCGCGAGCTGGCCCCCCCGACTTGCAGGAACAAATCGCGAGGGGTGTCACGGTTGAAATCGAGGCTCTCGGTAAGCGCGCCCCCTGGCCCGCGAGTCTTTTGCTCCACAGCTACGAGCGAGCACAACGCGCGGAGCTGGTCCCACAGCCCGACTATGGCATTTTTGCGGGCGTTCCGAGTCTTGTGAGGAACAGCCGATGATCCATCGCTTCGGCAAAGGTGTCTTTCCCTTCCTGTTCGTTTTCATGACTCAGGCTCTGTGCGCCGCCGCGGAGCCCGTTCCCGCCGCATTGCCGCCGGAGCCAGCGAAGGCCGCCCACTCCGCTTCGGAGCTCCTGTTCAAGGAGGATTTCGAAAGACCCGGTTCGGCGATCGACCCGTCGAAGTGGCGCATCTCGAAGACGAAGGAAACGGACGTCATCGAGGTGCGGCATAACGCTTGGCCCAATACCGGCGGCTTCGCGGTGATCACGGACAGCGGCGACCAGGGCGGATCGTACCGCGGGTGGGCCGGCGCCATCGCCTCGCAACGGTCCTTCAGCCGTGGCCGCAACCTGCGCTGCACGTTCAAGGTCGCCATGCCCGCGCACAGCGGCACCGGGTTTTCCGGCCCCTGGCATTCGACCAACGTCATGACTCACCAAAAATATTCGATGGTGAATTCCATGACGGGCTCGATCGGCTTCTACTGCAACGGGACGTACCAGCCTCCGTACATGGAGTGGGACGAGAATAACCATGACGTCGACAAGAACCTGCCCGCCAACGGTTACCTCAGCGGGCCGCGGCTCGCCGAGGACTTCCTGCGAGCGTGGCGCTACTCGGCGCCGGCTTTCGGCAGCGGCTCGGCCTGGATCAGCATTCGAGTCTGGCTGGGTGATGTTTCCGGGGCATTCTGCGAGTGGTCCACCGACGACGGCAAAACTTGGCGTCCGTTGCGCGACCGGGCCCACAACGCCGTCATCGATACGCGCGGACGCACCGGCGTGGCCACCGATTGGGGACCGGCCTGCCTGTCTGGCGATCCCGTGGGCGTGGTGCACGTCAACACGACTAAGGATCACTACATTGCATTTGGTCCGGTTGCGGGCAGCGTTTTTATCGACGACGTAATCGTCGAACGCGATGCGCTGCCGTTCAAGGAACGCTCGTCGCCGCCGGCTCCCATACGGCCTGCAACCGTGACGCCGGCGCGTGCGTCGGCGACCACTCCGGTGCTCGACAGTGTCTTAAAGAGACAGAACCTGCGACCGGTCGGCCGGTTCGTCGAAGTCACGGTTCCCGACACGCTCGATCTGGCCGCGCGGGCGGAACTGTCGCTGAACGCGCTGACGCGGAATTCAAATCCCGATGATCATCATTCCGTGTATGAGACATTCACCTTTGGACACAATCCGCCGGCCATGAGCAAACCGGGCTGGTTCATCAACCCGGCCAATCTCTATGCGATTCCCTACCTGCGGACGATGTGCGGCAGCCAAGCGGGGATTGACGTCGAATATGAGATGATGAAGGACATGCTGGGCCGGATCGAACCTGGCGGCCGGCTGACGTTCCCGAACGACGCCGGATGGCCCGCAGGGACCTCGGTGCCCAATGTCAACGGCCAGTTGGCCATGGCCCTGCTCAACTGGTACGAGCGCGACAAGAACCCGGGCTGGCTCGACTACGTGGCGCTGCTCTGCAAGGGGCTGGATCGCTCGGCGATCCGCGTCAAGGACCGTGCTTATTATCCGCTCGAGTGCGGCATCGACGCGGGCGGCGAGTGGCGCTGGACAAACCGCGGCGGAAGCGTGATCCCCTACATACCGCCCCATGAACCCGAAAGCGAACAACAGGGTTACGAAGGCTCCGCAAAGTGGATGACGGTCTTCGGTCCGATCGAGGCGCTCGCGGGCCAATACCGTTATACGAGCGACGCCGAGGCGCTCGATCTGGGGATGCGGCTGACCCGCTTCGGGCTCAAGGGACCGATGTGGGAGGGGTTCAGCAGCCTGGCTTATCCGGGCAACCAACAGGGCATCTTCGCCGGCCACTTCTCCGGCAATGTCCACTTCCTCAACGCGCTGCTCGACATGGGAATGGCGCAGAAGAACGAAGCCCTGAAGCAACGGGCCAGGCAAGGTTATGAGCTGACACGGCGCGTCGGCGTCACGCGAATGGGCTGGTATCCGTCCTGGATCATGAACGGGACCGAAACTTACGGCCGCTCGAAGGACCTGCACGGCGTTTGTGACAGCGCGGGAATCGCCGCGGCACTGTTGCTGGCCGTGAAGCTCAGCGACGCCGGCGTGGGCGACTATTGGGACGACGTGGACTACATCGTCCGCAACCAGCTCATTGAGCAGCAGTTCACGGACGCGAACGCCATGCGGGGCAAGGCGGGCGGCGATCCCCTCAACGTGATCGGACGTTTCGTGGGCGGCTGCGGCACGGGCGAGCCGACGGCGATCAAACCGGAGATCAGCGGGGTCGCCACGGCCGCCACGGCGGCGGCCTTCTATCATGCCTGGCACGGCATCACCCGATATGACGAGGATGCAAAGACAGGCCAGGTCAATCTGTTCCTCAATCGCGTCTCGCCCTGGCTCGACGTGGAGAGTCACCTGCCCTTCGAAGGCAAAGTCATCCTGCGCAACAAGGAGGCTCGCACGGTGTTCGTCCGCCTCCCGATGTGGCTTAACGATCGCCTGCCCATGTGGAAGGCCGACCAGATGGCGGTCGCCTGCAAGCGCAACGGCCGGAGCTTTGTTCCCACCCGAGTCGGCCGCAACCTGATGCTCGACGTGCAAGAGGGCGACGTAGTTGAACTGAGCTTTCCTATTCCGGCACGGACAGACAAATACACCATCCATGGCAAGGCCTACACGATTCAGTTCCGCGGCAGCACGGTGGTGGACATCGACAATCGCAACACGAGCCCCGACATGATTCCCATCTATCAGCGCGAGGCGATGAAAGCCGGCCCGACGCCGATGCACACGGTCAAGCGCTTCGTGGCCGATAAAATAATTCCGCTGTCGGTGCAGTGAGAGCAGGGAGACAACCATGAACAACAGCCGCGCCATCACGATGCTGATCGCCGCCCACTACGTATTCCAGGCCTTTCCCTGCGTCGCCCAGCAGCCCGTGTTCGATCGCCAGGCCTTGGTCAACAGCTACTCGGCGCACGTGCGGCCAAAGGGGACATGGGAGTCGGTTGACTGGCCCGACACGTTGGACCTGTCCGAGCGCGGGCGACTCGGCGTTCAGGCGTTGACCGGGAACCTGGATCCTGCCAATTCGTACGCCCCTTACTCCTACTTCAATTTCCAAGGCGACTGCGGGTGGTATGAATGGTTCCACACGCATGACTATCTGCAAGCGTTGCTTTACGGCCGGGCGATGAGTGGCACGGCTCACAATATCGAGAATGAACTCGGGCTCGTGTCGCTCTATTTGAATCGCATGAAGATCGACGACCTGCACGACCCCTCCGGCCCGCAGTACGGCGCCGCGATTTACTATCCCGCGCTCAAGTTGCAGAAGTTTCCGAACGGGGGCGTCGACGAGCTGCCCGATCGCATGTCGGTCGCGAAAAATGGCCTGTCGGTAGCGGCCATGTTCACGTGCTTTTATCACGACGGCAATCCGGGCTGGCTCCAGGCCGCTTCATGGCTGGCAAACGGTCTGGTGCGGAACTACAAGCCGGGCAACGGCATCGTTGCGCGTCTCCCGGTGGTGGTTGCGTACCGGGCCTATTACCCGCCGGAGTGCACCTTCGATCGGCTCGGGCGATGGTTCTTTTCCAACCGCGGCAAGGCGCACGACTACACGCCGCCCGAGGAGCCTCTCTTCGACTACTCGGGAGCCGAGGGCGCCGCGCGCTGGTACGTGTCCACGAGTCCCCTGCTGGCGATCACTCAGGTGTACGGCGGCGTCCATCCGCGGATGCCGGACCTGGCCGAGCGGATCCTGCGCTTCAGCCTGAAGCCGGGAATGTGGAAGAACACCGACGCCGAGGGATATCCGGCCAACGAGCATGGAGTCTCCGATGGCCATTTCACCTGCCACACGCACTACCTGATTTATCTGCTCGACTACGCGATCGCGACGCATAACGACTGGCTCAAACAGTTCGTCCGCGAGTCCTACGATTACCAGCGTGCCGGCGGCGTGAGCCGCCTGGGTTGGTACTGGCCCGGCGCGCAGGAGGGGGATTTCACCGTGTTCCAGATCGCGCTCGGCGTGCGGATGTCCGACGCTGGTCTGGGTGATTATTGGGACGACGTCGACGCACTGGTGCGCAACCGGCTAGTCGAGCAGCAATATGTCGACCTGCCCGCGATGCGGCAGATTGCCGGCCTCAAACCGAACGACACGTCGCGCGACGCCATGCTCAAAAAATACCAAGGCGGCTTTACGGTCAGCTGGCCCACCTCGATCGACAAGTTCATGTACGGTAGCAATATCGCGTCGGGTACGTTCGGGCTTTATCACGCCTGGCACGGCATCACCCGGTTCGACGAGCCGACGCGCGTGGCAACCGTCAACCTGTTTCTCAACCGGACTTCGACATGGATGAACGTGGCCAGTTGGCTCCCCTATCAAGGCAAGGTGGAGCTGACCAACAAGCAGGCCGCAGGCATCGACGTTCGCATCCCCGGCTGGGTCGACATCAAGCAAGTGAAAAGTTTCAAGAACAACGCGCCCCTCCACCCGGCACGCCACAATCATCGCCTGTTCATTCCGAACTTGGCGCCCGGCGACGTCATCCGGCTCGAATTCCCGCAGCCGGTCTCGACCGATCACTATTATCTGCCGACGTTCGGCCACAACTATGCGATCACGTGGCGCGGAAGCACGGTAGTGGACATCCAGCCGCACGACGGGGCATTCCCGGGCTACCCCCCCCAGTGGCCGATCCTGCAGCGGGACCACATGAAGACGGCCACGACAGTGAACCGGGCTCGCGTGAAGCGGTTCGTCGCCGAGAAGGTGTTGCCGTTGTTTTAAGAAGAACGAATTTCAAACCCTCGTGGTCCCCCTGGTGAGCCGACGGACCACAACGCTTCGGCGGCCGGCGCACACCCATGTCACCAACTCAACCCTTTTCGCGGACATGCCAATAATCGACCGATTTTCACAAAACTGTCCGGCTTCCGTGTGACCAGCTCCGGCTAGATGGTGGGTCGGCTCGCTTGACTCATCGAATGCGGGACACTCGCAGCCGTTAATCGCTTACGCTTCATCCGACAACACGGCTATCGCCAGCGCGGTGTCGAGATACTCCGTCAGCTCCTTCAACTTCCCGTCTGCCATGCGGCAGATGTAGCAGTAGTTGTTGTTGTACGGCTTCCCACCCTTGGTCATGACCTCGCCGCGACACTCCACGGCAACATAATCGTCTTCCGCGATAAAGCGGTGTGCGGTATTGCGGTACTGCGTGGCGAAGTTGGCAAACAGCGGCCGCATCAGTTCCTTAAGAACCGTCTGTTTCCCCCGATGTGCCTTCGACCACTTGGTATTGCCGGAAACGATCCAGCAGAAGTCGTCCGCCCAGAGGTTGATGAACGGCTCTCCGTTACCTTTGGACAATTCCTCGAACGCCTGCTGGAGTAGCTGCTTGTTATCCGCTGCCGTCATGATGATTTCCTTGGAAGCCCGCTTCGTATTCTAGTGTCCGACATCCGTCCCGACACTGAGTTCTCCGTTCCGGATTGGCAACCGTTTTCCCGGAACCGGGTCGGCAGCGAAGAGCGACCGAAAATGCCCGCCGGACTACGGTGAAATTCGAACGTTTTTTGGCAGCGGACACCTGTCGACGAAGAAACGAGAAAAACGCCGTCATTGCCCGCAGCCCACAAAGAAGTTCCGTCGTTCCATCGTTATGCTGAGTTCAACCGTATTGCGACTAACCCAAACCCCGCGCTCACCAAAAGTGGGGAAGTCCAGAAAGTGCAGGTTGCAAAAACGATGAGAACGTATCCAATGTTGCTTTTCGCGATCGCATTCGCAGTCTCCGCCAAAGCGGGAGACCGGGAAAAAGTCCCGACCCGTTCGCTTCGCCTCGCGGTAGTGCAGCAGGATGCGAATCCCGGAAAACCTGAGGAGAATCGGAACAAGGCGCTTCGATTTGCCCGGCAGGCGCTGGACCAGGGGGCGGAGGTCATTCTTTTTCATGAAGAAATGCTGGTCGGCTGTGTGAAGAACCTCCGTGAAGTGGCAGAGCCGCTGGATGGACCGACGACGCGGTCGTTTCAAACGTTGTTGTGCGGCAGCCAGGCGCTCATCATCTACGGTCTGACCGAGCGGGAGGGGGACAAGTATTTTATTTCCGCAACCGTCGTGTCAGCGGATGGGGTGCTCACGAATTACCACAAGACGCATCTGTGGTGGAATGATAAAGGGGCTCGACATGAACCCACATTTTACCAGCCGGGGGACCGGTTGGTGACCTTCAACATGAAGGGCAACAAGTGCGGCCTGATGATCTGCTATGACGGCGATTTTCCGGAGATGACCCGCGCCTATGCGAATCTCGGGTGTTCGGTGCTGTTCTGGCTGAACAATCGGCCCAGTCGCGGTCACGCGGAGGTGAAGGACCTGGCTTACCGGAATTCGATTATCATGGCCACTTCCTGCTGTTGTGGCACAGACGAGATGGGTCGTGTGTGCCGCGGAGGAAGCAACATTACGGATGCCACGGGCAAACTGTTGTCCGAAATCTGGGATCACGAAGGGATCATTGTGACGAATGTGCGTCCGGACAAAGTGCCGGCATTGCGCGCAAAAAACCCGTGGTATCGCGGCCAGCGGCCGGAATTGTATCGCTAGTCGAGCAGTCGTTCTTAATGCCGACCGCGAACCAGCCCCGCTTTCCGCTACCTTCTACAGCGACTGTGTGAACTTGGTTGTCGTTCGGCCGCGGTTTGGATTACCTGCTCGCAACGCTTTCCGTCGCATCCCGGTCAGCCAGGGAAAATGCACAATTCTTGAAAAGCCCTGCCCGCCGCCGTGCCGGCAACCCGATCGTTTCTTCGGACTCCGAGAAAACGACCGTTAGATGAGAGCCTCGGCCTGGCTCGTTCCGGATTCTCGCACGTTTTTTGACGCCCGATTTTCGTGCCGAGAACTCAAACGTTTTGTGGGAATCGCTCGCCCCGGAACGATCACCGCCAAAGTGGCTTGAACGGCTGAGCATCAATCGAACGTATTGTGGAGGGGCAATGGTTGTTTTCGAGCGATGTCGATCATCAAGAGGTCGATCCGAAGCTGGTCCCTGGGTTGATCGACTTGCGTCTGCGTCTGCTCGAGACCAACAAGGATGCTGCCGGTTGTCGACGGACTGCGGAGTTGTGGGAGGCGCTCAATCCCGAGACCCTTTTTGATGGGTCGTTGTTCGGCGGTCAACTTGACTGGTCCGAAGCGACATAACGGATTCTCCACTGGATTCGTTCGCTTTCAATCGCCGTTCGGTAACATGGACGTGATTGATCCCTATCCTGGCTTCACGGAACCTGATGATCAGCCGGAAGCATGATTCACGACGACTTTTCATCCTTGCCGATTATTGACGTTGCGCCCCTCGCGGCAGGCAGTGCCGAGAAGCAAGACGTGGCTGCCCAGATCGATGCGGCCTGCCGGCAGAGCGGATTCTTCTATGTCGTCGGTCATGGCGTCGCTGCCGGATTGCAACGCGACCTGCAATCGCTCGCCCGCGAATTCTTCGCACGTCCGACTGCGGAGAAGATGCAGATCGCCATGGTTCAAGGCGGCAAGGCCTGGCGGGGATATTTTCGCGTCGGTGATGAACTGACTTCCGGTCGTCCCGATCAAAAAGAGGGGCTGTACTTCGGTCCGGAACTCCGGACCAGTCACCCACTGGTGCAACTGGGTACTCCGCTGCACGGCCCAAACCTGTTTCCCGCAACTCCCGCCGGATTGCGAGCGACCGTTCTGCAATACATGGCGGCGCTGACGGAGCTGGGACAGCAATTGATGGGGGGCATCGCCCTGGGCTTAGGGTTGCCCGAAAGCTACTTTGCCGACCATGGAACGCGCGACCCACTCACGCTTTTTCGGATCTTCAACTATCCGCCAACGGTGTCGCCCGAGCTTTGGGGCGTCGGCGAGCATACCGACTACGGCCTCTTGACCCTCGTGATGCAGGACGAAGTGGGCGGCCTGGAAGTCAAATCGCAGTCGACCTGGGTCCCCGCACCTCCGCTGCCCGGCTCATTCATTTGCAACATCGGCGACATGCTCGACCGAATGACGCGCGGAGTTTATCGGTCGACACCGCATCGCGTCCGCAACCCGTCGGGTCGTGACCGCATGTCGTTCCCGTTCTTCTTCGATCCAAATTTTTTCGCCGACGTGCGGCCGATCGATCTTCCCTCAGGCGAAACGGCTCCGGACGATCGAGGGAGACGCTGGGACCAGTCGAGCGTGCATATCTTTCAAGGAACATACGGCGATTACCTGCTCGGCAAGGTCGGCAAAGTGTTTCCGGGATTAAAGGCAAAAGTGCTCTGAATTGCTCGGCACCGAATTCTGTCTCATTGAGGTCAGACACTTATCGAGTCTCGGTGGTAGCCTCAGGACGTACTCGACACACCGCAAGGGACAGCGGCAGCAGGCATTGAAATCTTCTGAGGCCAGCATCGATTCACGGCCCGCGCGACGGAACCGCCGGGGCGGCGGTCGTTTCGTTCAACGTCGCTTCGCTTGAGTTGCGAAAACCCCAAGGAATCTCTTTCGTGTAGTCGAGGCGACCGCGTTTTGACAGAATTTCAACAACCGTCGATTGGACGTGAGAGTTTATGGCACAGCCGACGTGACTGAACGACCACGGAGAAGATGGCGGCGTTGGCTGGTTTTCGCGGCCATTGCAATTCTTGTTGGTTCGGGGTGGGCGTGGCATCGTGCCCAATGGCGATCGGAAGTGATGAAGGAGTCTCGCAACCGCATTCGGGCATTCAACATTGCCCTGCGAATGCAAGACGAATTTGAGAAGGGCTTGCCGCCTGGAACGGTTCCAAATAACGCCCTCGCTATCGAGCGACGACTCAGCTGGCAAGTTGCAATGCTTCCGTACATTGAGGCTGTGCGGTTGTATCAGAAATTTGATCTCACGAAGGCATGGGACGATCCTAGGAATCGAGAGGCCTCCTCATCGGAAGTCCCTAGTTTCTCATATCCGGGGTCGGTGCAACGCGACGGGAACGGCTATCCGCTGGGCTATTATGTCGGACTCGCAGGACTGGGGACCGATGGTCCGCTGCTCTCGGGGGATAGTCCGAGGGCTGGTTTTTTTGCGTACGATCGAGCAACGAGGTGGTCTGACGTTAGCGACGGTCTGTCAAACACCGCGATCATCAGCGAAGTCGAGAAGGACAACGGCCCCTGGGCGGCCGGCGGGCGTCCGACAATTCGATCGTTGACGCGACAGCCTTACTCTAGCGGTCCCGACGGACTCGGCGGCGGTCACGCAGGCGGCTGGTTTATGGGCTTCGCGGATGGCCACACCTGGTTCATCTCTGAAAAAGTCGACCCCAAGGTGCTTGAGGCCCTAGCGACGATTCGAGGAGGCGAACCCGTTAACAAGGAATCAATCGGGATTCAACAATCGAACGAGTGGGAAAGCCCCATTGTAACCAAATAGCCGATGCAGCCTCACTCGCGCGCCCGGCTGTTTCCCGTAGGACGTTTTTGTACGAGAAAACCAAAGATGATCGAGCAGAGTTCCCGGTAGCCATAGACCGGAATCGCGTACCGCACAGCAACAGACCTCTGGCCCACGCTCTGACAGCAGGGCGCCGAAGCCAGTTACTTCGTCGGCTGGCAATTCTCCTCCTGTCGAAACTACCCGACCGGCTGCGGCCCCAGAAGACTTCGCTGGTCAGAATTGCAATGGACAATGCTTGTTGAACGGCAAAGACGCAGACTCGTGAGTGGTGAAAATGGACACCGACAATTGGAGCCTTGCCGTCTCGGCACTTCGCAAAGCGAAACATGTTGTCGTCTTCAGCGGGGGCGGCCATGTCGGCCGAGAGCGGCATCCCGACGTTCCGCGACGCCGACGGCTTTGGCAGCGGTTTCCGCCGGAAGAATTCGCGACGTGGAGCGGGCTCTGGAAGACGGCGCTCATCGATCCGCACTCGGTCGCCGACTTCGTCCTGAACGTGGTGGATCCGATCGCGCGTGCCGAGGCAAATCCCGGACATCGTGCAGTGGCCGCCCTGGGACGTAGGGCAAAGACGACCGTCGTGACGCAAAACGTCGACGGTCTCCATCAAACGGTGGGATCGACTGATGTTGGCCCGGCCGACCGGGTCAAGTACATCAACAAGAACGTGGAAGAGGGGCCGCCGACGCGCGTTTACGTGCTCAAGCCGGCGTACGAGCGGTTTGCTAACGACCCCAATCCAGAGGTCGCGGCGGCAGCGAAAGACGCTCTTTCAAGGGCCCCGAGGACGCTCACTAAAGAGGAGTTTGAAAAGCTCAAGCCCCAATAGACCGATCAGACGCCTCGTCGCAGCCACTGTCGCTCTGCGGATTTGATTTGGTTTTCGTGCTTCTTCGCGAACCTTCGCAGACTGTCAACGAACTCGTTGACAGTCTGATTTCGTTTCCGCTAATGGGGCCGACGATGCGAATCCGAGGAATGCGGCGAGCACCCTGACCTGCCCCCTGGATGCGCCCAGTCGTTGTGTTACGGACCGACCGAAGCCGCATTCGACAAGACCTGGAAGCCGGGCGATATCGAGAAGGTCAAATGACCGCGCTGCCACTGACCATACGCCGGGCGGAAAAGTCCAATAGCGGCCCGGTCGCCCGACTCTTTCAGATTGCGCGCGGACTTTGAGACCGCCGAACTCCAGATTTCGGGAACGGTTCTCAGAAACTCAATCGTTTTCTTTGACCGTCACAAAACGACCGATGAGTGCCGCCGTGACGGGCGCCGGAAACTCATGCGTTTTTCGGCATGCGGTTCTGCGCACCGGATTGCCATACGTTTTGTGGGAATCGAGCCTCGAATGGCGAAGGGGCGGGCGAAGGCCCGGAATTCTGCGGCGTAAATCGAACGTTTTGTGCGACGTGATCTGGCGCTGCGTTACACGCCGTCCTAGATGTGGTCCGGCTCCGGTGCGGCCGTGCGACAGTCGGCCTTCCTCGGCCGGCGAGACAGCGGATCTGCCGCAGCCGGTCCGGCGACCAGCCGC
>DASRXU010000515.1:0-2428 GCA_035687365.1 Planctomycetaceae bacterium
CGTGACCTTCGGTATGTCCGGGACCGCGTATCCGCTGGGGAATCCCGTGATGGCACTGTCCTGCGTGAACTTCGAATCGATGTAACCGACGTTGACTCCGACGTCCCACGCCCGACTCAGCAACGCCTGGAACTCCGCCTCGAGACCCACGATGCGGGCATTCGCTCCGTTGGCGGTGATGCCGAAGCCGGCGAGATTGGTCGCGAGCTGCGGGTTGATCCAGCGCTCGTAGTAAGCCGAGACATTGGCGATCACGCGGTGGTCGAGGAACGTGGATTTCTCCCCGATCTCGTAGTTCCACACGGAGTCCGAGGAGAAGGTGGCAGGCGCCTGCAGCAGCAGGCTGTGATTGCAGGCGATATTGAGGATCTTTGCCTGCAGACTGCACTCATTTCCCGTCACCACGCTGTTGGTGTAACCCACCGGAATCGGCTGGTTCACGCCCCCCAGACGAAAGCCCTTGGCGACCGTGGCATAAACCAGAAGATCCTTGTCGATGTTGTAGCTGAGATCGAACTTCGGATTGGTGCCGCTCGCGCTGTTTGAGGCCGCGGTGTTGTAGGGGACCGAATCTCCCTGGGCGAAGTTCACAGTGAACACCCCGTATTCCTCGTTCGTCTGGTTGAGCGTGTAGCGGTAGTGGCGCAGGCCCACCGTGCCCTTGAGGTCGGGGGTGAACTGCCAAGAAGCCTCGCCGAACTCCGAGTTCTGAATGATGGTCTGCGGCTGGAAGTCCACGTACAAATTGGTGCCGCCGAATATCGGCGCAGACTGCGGGTTGATGGCCCACTCGTCCCACTCGGAGTAGAGATCCTGGTAGAAGTAGCCGAGTATCCACTGAAAGCGACCCGTGCCCGTCGATGTGGCGCGCAGCTCCTCGCTGATCTGCCGCGTGAAATCCTTCTCGGTCACCGCAGGTCCATTCGGCGCCGGGCCCGACGGCCCGATGCCGGCCGGCGCATCGTAAACCGGAATGCCGATGGCCGAGGCGTTCTCCTCCGTGCTGTCCTGCGACACCAGTGTGTTGCGATTCCAATCGGCCGTGGCGGAGGTGAGCGAGAAGCTGTCGAATTGGTATTCGACTTTCAGACTCCCGAGCGTGAAGCGGTCGCGCTGCGGCTCTGGTGAATCGTAGATCTCCCAGTGAGCGTTGGTGGACGGCGCAGTGGGATGAGTCGGATTGCCGTTCACGTCCACCGCATCGGGGCCGGCCTGCTGGGTCAATTGCCACATCAGCATCGGTGTGATCGAGAGGTTCTCCATGGGCTTCCACAGCACCGACATGCGCACCGAGTCGATGGTCGTGGAATTCGCGCCGTCAATCTGCTCCTGGAGCGGCGCCGTGTAGAAATTGGCCGGCCGCGACACGTTCGGGAAGGTCCCCGAGTCGACCGCGACTGCGCCGTCCTGGATGACGCGGCGCTGGATCCAGCCGCTGTCGGAGTTGTCCGTACCGACGATGCGCAGCGCCACGCTGTCACCGAACGGCAGGTTCACCATGCCGTTGATCTGGTGGTTGATGCTGCCGCCGGACGTGGTGTCGGAGATGACCTGCTCACCCGAGGCCGCGAAGGTGCCGAGCTGCGGCGGGTTCGGCACCAGTTTGACCGTGCCACCCATGGAGCTCGAGCCGTACAGGGTGCCCTGGGGACCGCGCAGCACCTCGACCCGGTTGAGGTCGTAAAGAGTGGGGTCGATCTCCTCTTTGCCGAGCTGCGCCGAGGCCGGCGACGACAGCGGCACTTCGTCCAGGTAGAAGCCAACCTGTGAGGTGTTGCCGCCGGCGGAGTTCAGGCCGCGCATTTCGAATTCAGTCTGACCCGGGCCGCTGGTGCGCATCGAGATGCCGGGTACCGACTGCGCGAGAGAATTGAAATCCTCGATTCCGCGGTCGGCGATGTCTTGTTGCGACACGGCCGTGATGCTTGCGGAGGTGTCCTGAACAGTGGAAACACGCTTGGTGGCCGTGACGATCACCTCGGGGAGTTGATCCCCGGCATCGGTCGCGGTGGCCGCATACGCGCTCGGCATGAGCGCTACCCCCATTGCTATCGCGATCGCCGGCGCGATCCTGCTTATTGATGTTCTTGAGATCACGGCGTTGTTCCCCTTTTGTTGTAACTGTCACCAGAATGAACACGGCCTCATCGGACGCCGGTTATATTGCTTTATTATACATATACATGCAGGCCGCACACGATTGATCGTGATTGTTGCTAATTTGCCGCACCCGGTGAGGGGGCTAGGGAGGTGGGCGCAGGGTTCCGCAGGCAGGCGGCGCCGCGTTCAAAGCGACAAAGCGCTTGTTCGCGAACGCAAGTCAATGACGATGTGAGAATATTTGGAGCGGGAAACGAGGCTCGAACTCGCGACCTCAACCTTGGCAAGGTTGCGCTCTACCAACTGAGCTATTCCCGCGGCGGGGCAT
>DASRXU010000516.1:0-9170 GCA_035687365.1 Planctomycetaceae bacterium
GGACCACTCTCTTGGGGCGTGCGCCCGGTCTGAAGTTGATTCGCGTTCAGCGTGCGCACCGCTGCCGCTGGATTGTGAAGTGGGTATCTCTGCTCCCGCGCCAAGATGTGCCGTCGCCCCTGCCGACTAGCCCGACGCGAGCGTTTCCGAATCTCAGAAACTCCCGAAGGCCGATTGTATCAGGAAGTTGACGCCCGAACACGGGTTTTCAGGGGGTGGGGCTTGTGTGCCACTGCTGAGCGGTTGCCGCGCAGCAGGGTCTTCAACGCCTGCGTCGGAACGGCCTTCCAGACGAGTTCCGAAGTGGCATTAGCTGAATACCTTCCGCAAATTCGCACTGCTGAGCAGAAACGTCTCAGCAGTGGCACACAGCCCGGAAATCCGGACATGCTTTCACCAGATGGGGGACTTGGAGCCAATCAACCCCGATTGCGAAGTTCGACGCGCCGAATCTTGCCGCTGACCGTTTTGGGCAGCTCGTCGACGAATTCGATCTCGCGCGGATATTTGTAGGGCGCGGTTGTTCGTTTGACGTGGTCTTGCAGCGCGAGTTTGAGTTCTTCGCAGGCCACGTGTCCCTTGGCTAGAACGACGAACGCTTTGACGATCTCTCCCCGCTCGGGGTCCGGCTTGCCGACGACGGCCGCTTCGACGACGGCCGCGTGCTCGACGAGCGCGCTCTCGACCTCGAACGGTCCGATCCGATAGGCCGAGCTGGTGATCACGTCGTCGGCCCGGCTGGCGAACCAGAAGTAACCGTCCGCGTCGACGTGCCCGCAATCGCCCGTGCGGTACCAGCCTTGGCGAAACGCATTGGCCGTCGCCTGCGGATCGCGCCAGTATTCCCGAAACATGCCCAGCGGGCGGTCGGGTTCGATCCGCAGCGCGAGATCTCCGTCCTCGCCGATCGGTTTGCGCTGCCCGTCTTCGTCGATGGCAGCCAAGTCGAACCCCGGCGAAGGCAGCCCCATCGAACCGGGCTTCACGTTCACGCCGGGGAAATTCCCGCACAGCAGCACGGTCTCTGTCTGGCCGTAGCCGTCGCGGATCGTAAGTCCGGTTGCCTCTTTCCAAACGTTGATCACTTCGGGATTGAGCGGCTCACCGGCCGCGACACAGTGTCGCAGTGCAACCGGTAGAAACGACTTCAAATCCAGCTTCACGAGCCAGCGATAAATGGTCGGAGCCGCGCACAGCGTGGTGATAGGGTAGCGGGACAAATAGTCGAGCACGTCGGCCGGTTGGAACTTTCCGTGGGCGTGATGCACGAACAGGCTTGCCCCGCAGCCGAGCGGTCCGAACAAACTCGACCAGGCCGCCTTCGCCCAGCCGGTGTCCGACACGTTCCAATGCAAGTCGTCGGGCCGCAAATCAAGCCAGAAGCGGCCCGTGATCTGATGGCCCACGCCGTAGCTGGCGTGGGTGTGCTGCACCATCTTCGGCATGCCGGTGGTGCCTGAGGTGAAGTAGACGAGGGCCGGGTCATCGCGCCGCGTAACGGTTCGCTCGAGGGGAGCCGTTTGCGCAGAGAGCATCCCTTCATAGGAGTGCCAATGCGGGCGCGAGTTCTTGTCGACGAGGATGCGATGCTTGAGACCGGAGACCTGGTGCGCGATGGCGTCGAATTTCTCGGCCCCCTCGGCATCAGTGATGACCGCGCTGACGTCGGCCACACCGATGCGGTAGGCCAGATCCTTAGGCGTCAATAGCGTGGTGCCGGGGATGGCGACCGCTCCCGCTTTGAGCAGGCCGATCAAGGACTCCCACCACTCGGGCACACGGGGAAGGATGACCAGCACACGCTCGCTGCGAGACAGTCCCAACCCCGCGAGCGCTTGGGCGAACCGGCTCGAGCGATCGGCCAATTGGGCGTACGTGAGGGTTCGCTCGACGTCCGGACCGACCCACCGTAGAGCCAGATGCTCGGGCGAAGCCGCGGCCCACGCGTCGACGACGTCGAAGCCGAAGTTGAAGGACTCGGGGCATTGCCAGCGAAAGTTGGCCCGCACGCGATCGTAATCGGCGCGGCTCGCAATTCGGTCGGTCGAAAAGGGAAGCCCGCTCAGCCCGGGTGTTCGTCGATCTTCGCCCATAGTTCTTCGAGTCCCTGTCCCTTGGCCGCGCTTGCCTTGAGTACGGGAATCGGGCGAGCGCCCGGCAGGTTGAGGTGCTCGTGCACCTGGGCTGCCATGCGATCGGACCCGGGAAGATCGGCCTTGTGAACCACTACCAGGTCGGCAACTTCTAACAATCCGGCCTTCTCCCATTGCAGTTCGTCTCCCGATTCGGGCTGCAACAGCACGACGAGCACGTCACTCTGCTCGCGGACGGCCGTGTCTCCTTGTCCGGCCCCGACCGTCTCGAGGATCACGGTGTCGAATCCGAAGGCGCCGAGCAAGCCGAACATCACATCGAGATTCTTGGCGATCGCCTGCTGTCCGCCGGGCGTCGCCAGGCTACGGATGAAAACGCCGGCATCGTCGGCTGGCTTGGCAATTCGCAGACGATCTCCGAGCAACGCTCCGCCGGTGAGCGGACTTTCCGGATCGCAGCACAGCACGGCTACTGAACGATTCTTCGACCGCAGCAACTCGGCCGAGCGTCCAATCAGACTGCTTTTGCCCACACCGCCACTGCCGGTGAATGCAACGACTCGACGCGGCGTCGGTCGCGAGGCCAACTCGTGCCGCAGGGCATCCAGCGACTGCCCGCGCGAGGCCAAGGTCAGCAAGCGGGCCAGCGCTCGGCGGTCTTTGTCGCGGAAGCGGCGGATCAGATCTTCGACCGACTCGTGATCCTCCGCCTTGTGCAGCCGCTGGACGATTTCTGGAATCGTGGTGCCCGGGCCGGCAACCGAACGCACGCCGAGGTCCATCAGCTTGGGAATGTCTTTTTCGGGGATGATCCCCCCCACCAGCACGCCGACGTGATCGAGGCCGTTCTTTCGCAGTTGCTCCATCAACGGCGGCACGAGCGTCATGTGGGCGCCGCTCAGCAGGCTGATCCCCAACCAGTCGGCATCCTCATCAAGGGCCGTTTGAACCACGGCTTCGATTGGCTGCCAGAGGCCGGCGTAGATCACATGAAAGCCGGCATCGCGCAGGCCGCGAGCGACGACCTTTACGCCCCGGTCGTGTCCGTCGAGCCCGATCTTTGCCAAGACGACTCGCGGCGTCGCCGTCTGTGCAATCACGATAACCCGCCCGTTTCATGCCGACCCAAAACTTCGGCCATGGCGCTCATGGTTTCGTAAACGGTCGCCCGAGCTGTCGCCGCCTCCATCAGTGCGGGGAAGACGTTCTCCTTGCGTTCGGCGGCCCGCTTGACGTCGGAGAGCGTTCGTTCCACGGCTCGATTGTCGCGGGTCTTCTTCAACCGCGCCAGGCTGCGGAGCTGCTCCTCTTCGGGGCCTTCGTCGATTTGCAGAATGTCGAGCGACTTGTGCTCGTCTTCTTCAAATGCGTTGACGCCGACGATAATCTTTTCCCGCTTGTCGACCGACTTCTGATAGACGAAGGCCGCCTCGGCGATTTCGCGACGGAAGAATCCGGCGTCGACGGCGGCCAACATGCCGCCCTGCTGGTCGATCCGCTCGAAATATTCCTCGGCCTGCCGGCGCATCTGCTCCGTCAGCGTTTCGACAAAGTAACTGCCCCCCAAAGGATCGGGGGTGTTGGTCACTCCCGTTTCGTACGCCAGGACTTGCTGCGTTCGCAAAGCCAGCGTCACCGCGTGCTCCGACGGCAGGGCCAGCGTCTCGTCCATGCTATTGCTGTGTAACGACTGGCAGCCGCCTAGAACCGCCGCCAGCGCCTGGTAGGCGACTCGCATCAAGTTGACTTCCGGCTGCCGATCCTGCAACGAGCAGCCGGCCGTTTGCGCGTGGAACCGCAGCTTCCAAGCCGACTCGTCGCGGGCCTTGAAGCGGTTTCGCATCACGTCGGCCCACAGCGAGCGAGCCGCGCGGTATTTGGCGATCTCCTCGAACACGTCGTTGTGCGCGTTGAAGAAGAAACTGAGGCGCCGGCCGACCTGGTCGACGTCGAGTCCGCGCTTGAGGCACTCCTCGACATAGTGGATGCCGTCGGCCAGGGTGAAGGCCAGCTCTTGCACGGCCGTCGAGCCGGCTTCGCGAATGTGATAGCCGCTGATGGAGACTGTGTTCCACTGCGGGACTTGTTGGGTGCAGAACTCGATCAGGTCGATCACCAGCCGCACGGAAGGCTCCGGCGGAAAGACGATCTCATTCTGAGCGTGAAATTCTTTGAGGATGTCGTTCTGGATCGTACCCCGGAGTTTGTGCCAATCGAAGCCCGCCTCGCGAGCTGCGGCGAGATAAAAGGCCATCACGATGGCGGCCGGCGCGTTGATCGTCATCGAGACGCTGATGCGCTCGAGATCGATCTCGGAGAAGAGCGTGCGCATGTCGTCGATGGTGTCGACGGCCACGCCCAGTCGGCCGACTTCGCCGCGCGACTGCGGGCAGTCGCTGTCGAGCCCCATCAACGTCGGCAGGTCGAAGGCCGTGCTCAGGCCGGTCTGTCCCTTTTCCAACAGGAAGCGAAACCGCTCGTTGGTCTGGCGGGCCGTGCCGAAGCCGGCGAACTGCCGCATCGTCCAGAGCCGACCGCGGTACATCTCTTTGTGGATGCCGCGGGTGAACGGGTACTGGCCGGGAACGCCGACGCTTTCCGATTCGGTGACTCCCAAGCGCGCCAGGTCCTGCCCCGTGTAGAGTGGGGCGATCGGAACATTGCTGACCGTGGTCGCGGGATCGGCTCGATCGGGCACCGGCAGTTCGGCGACTGACGGCCGTTTTTCAACTTCGATCGTTGGACTCGCCATTATTAACCCTCACAGCGTTTCCGCCGCTCTCCGTGTGACCGGCAGCTGGAAGCCGTCACCGACGTCGCCCAAACATCAGTATATTCCGCCCGACCCCTGTTTCGGCGAACGCCTGGTACATTTGGCGTCGGAGGTGCGGCGGAAGACCCAGCTCCAACTCGACGCGTCGTTTGTGGCACGCCCCACCCTTGGCAGCGTCGCCAACATAATTTTCGCCCATCAACAAAAACAGTTCCATAGGAAAGTCGGACTGCTGGTACACCTTATCGAAACCGCAGTGGTCAAACGTGATGCGCAGTGACTCGAATGTGAAGTAGTTGATGTGATCGGGCACCGCAATCCACCAGGGAGAGCTATTGAGCTTCGCCCGAGCGGCCTCCTGAATTTCGGAAAAATCGTTGGGAACTCGAATACAGAGGAAACCGCCCGGTCGCAATACCTCGCCGGCAAGCTGCAGCATTTTCACCGGATCGGGGACATGCTCGAGCACGTTGAGCATGACCACCGCGTCGACGCTGTTTCGCACTCCGGCCGTCTGTGCGAGATGCTCCTCCAGTGTCATTTCCCGCACAGTCAATCCACGCTCCCGTGCGCGTTCCGTTGCCGCCGTCGCAATCTCGAGCCCCAGCGGTTCAAAACCGTGTTGACCGGCATAGGCTAGAAAATCGCCCGTTCCACAGCCGACGTCGAGAAGTTGCCGTCCGGCGCCCAGTTGTTGCAGAGCTGCCACGATGTCGGCGTAAAGCACCGATTCCAGCCAATGAATCTCGGACTTTGCCGTTTCGCCCCCCTCCATGATGCGGCGAAGCTCGGGCGCCCGGCCCCCCTGACGCAGGATGTCGAAATACTGGCTCTCGTAGAACCGTGAGATCTCTGAGTCTGACGGCACCGGATGTAGGTGGCGAAATCCGCAAATGGGATGCTTTCTCGTCTCGAAAATTTCGCCTCCCATACCGGACTCTCGCGATCTAACGACGGTTCACTGCGAACATGATCCGTCGGAACAACTGAAAATGCTATGCCGAAGGCACTGCACTGGCCTAGTGCGTTTTTGGCGGGATGGCCGGGGGAGTCGAGCCGGCTTTCGGCCGGTTCTTGACCGGCGGCTGTTCGAATGGGGGCGGATTGGCGAGACAGGTCTCGACAGCCACCGGCAGGGTGAGTAACCGCTTGCCTCGTGAATCGATAAACCGCAAGACGGGATAGGACATTCGCTCGAGGTTGAGCCGCGCCGGATAGGACAAAAATAAGTCGTCACGGGCTTGGAAAGAAGCGTATCCCTGCATGCGGATGAGGCTGTGAAGGGTCTCGTGCCCGTTGCCATCCAATAGATTGAGCACCGGGTTCATCTCGTCAAAATCGGTCGACGCGATCCACGTTCCCGTCTGAACGTCCACCATTTCGACTCGGGTGACCTCGCGCAGGTTGGCCCCTTCGGGCAATTTGACTCGAAGCAAATTGCCCCTGTGCCTCGCATCGCTTCCGGCCGTGTAAGCGCAGTCCAACAGGTCGAGATCCGTGCGCTCCTTGCGGACCAACAAGCGACAACTCGACACCCGGGCGAGCTGCTTGAAATGGTCGGACACAAAGTCCAGGAACTTGTGCGCGGGGAGGGCGCCGACGAAGCTCGAGAAAGGGAGATTGTGTGTCTTCAGATACCAGGGTTTGGGATTGTCGACGAACATCATGCGCCGGTCATCGCCGAAGGTCGACAGCAGCAAATCGTTGGTCGCAGGATCGAGCGAATCCCACTCATTTCCGAAGACAAACGTGCCCGGGGGCGAGCGATCCGTCCAGAAGTCGAGGCTCATCAATCCAATGCGGGCGACCACGCAATCGGACGAGGCTCGGACATTCGCCGTCACGAAAGCCAGCTGGACGGCCTCTTTCTCAGGGAACCGAGTCCAGCGACATCCCGGCAGGTCCAGCGGCACATACCTTTGGTAGATCAGGCCCTGGGTGAAGGCGGCCTGGCATCCGACTAGTAGCGCGGCGCTCGCCAAAATGAGATTCCAATCGAGCTCGGACAGGCGATCGCGAAATTGGTCGAGGAGGTCGCCCCCTCGCAGCTCGTGATAAAGGTCCACCACCAGCATCACGCCCACCAGCAACGTGGACATCGTGCCAATCCGAACCTGGCTGCCTGGAAACGGAAAGATCTGAATCGGTTGCAGACAGGCCGTAAAGGCCAAAAACAGACGGAAGAACCACTCGGTCGGCCGTGGCTCGTACCCTGTCGGCGGAACGAGCAACAGCCACATCAGCGGTAAGGTTGTCCAGGTCGCCAGCGAGTCCCGAGAATCGACAAACAGCACATCGACGAGAATCATCGCGCAGACGAAAATCCTCAGCAGCCACAGAAAACGCCGTTTCTGGGGCGCGCTCCACAAAGCTGCCAAGCCGATAGCGGCCCCGGCGGCTGACCAATAGGCGATCGCGGGAGGCAAAGCCAGCGCCCAGCCGTATTTGACCAGGGCAAACCCCTGCATGGGCTGAATCACGAGCGCTTGGACCAGACCGCCCAGCGTGTTTCCGTGCGCCAACGCGAAGCCGACGGTCACGCAGACCGCCACCGCGGCCCCCAAACCGCACTGCAGCAGATGCCTGAATCCGAGCATGCTCGGTTGGACGCCGACCAGAACGAACAGGCAACACGGCAACAGCGCCGCCGTAATCGCGAAGCAAAACGGTCCGTACCCGTCCCACAAGCGTGACCGCATCAAGATCGTCGGCAGCGCGAGTATCGCAAGCGCTCCGGCGGCACGCAGCAGCGTCCAGAGGGCCGAGGGGCGCGGCCCGAGCGAGACGAACGACATTCCCAACCCCAGCCCGAATAAGACCCCCACGTTGATCTTGGTCAGCACCAACAACGCCGTCAGCGCCCCCAGCAAGGCCAGCGCGGTGCCGGTCCGTTTTTCCAGCAGGGTGGCGGCGATCCAAAATGACAACGCCAGCAACAGAGCCACCAGTTCCTGGGGATGTCCCGGCTCGTTCGCGAACACGAAGAGGTAGAGCGTGGCGGCCAGCCAAACGACGGCGGCCAATCCGACAGCCCAACCCGTGTCACGCGCCAGACGCCAGGCGGTCGCTGCCAGCACCAGGGCGGTGAGTTCCCAAGTCACCAACGTCACGAAACGGACGCCGTCATTGGTCAGCGGCACCCCCAACCAGGACAGGATCATCCAGCGTTCGAGCGCGTAGGTTGGGCCGTAGATGAAGTGCAATTGATCGTAGAGCGCCTTGCCTTCCAGCAGATGCTTCGTGAAGAGCATCAGCTTGCCTTCGTCGTCCCAAAACGAAAAACGACTGAAGAGCGTGAAGAAACTAAAGGCGAGGCCGACCGCGAAGACGGCTAATAGCACCGATGCGAGAGCAAGTCGCCGAATGACAACGTGCCGCCGAGCAACCGTCGACACCGAGCGCGAGGGTAAAACAGCCGGTTCCTGCAAGGACAAATCCAGATGCCGCTTTCCAGGCGCGTCCCGAAGCCGCGCGTCGAGGGGAGCCCTCAGTCTGATGCCGGCGGATTTGCCGGGCTCAAGTTCGATTATCCGGGTGCAGCGAGAAGGCTGTCAATCGGCTCGGGAAGCGCGTCGATTCGCCGCGTTCGGATCGTTTTGATCGCCCAAGGCACTCTCGTGTGGCCGGGGCGCCCCGCGTAGCGGAAGCCCCGGAATTTCGACGCTAAGATCGAGTGCCCGCGTCGGCTGCCACGTCGTTCGCGATTCGGGAACTCAAGGTTTCAGCTTGGGTGGCTGGGGTCGAGCCGCTAGGCTCGCCCCCAGGCGTTGGGCACTGGCGGCGAGGACGCCGACCCCAGCCCCCCCACAATTACTTGGAAACGGAGCACGGGGCTCACGATCGGTATCCGCCTTCTGCACTGTTCCGCGCAATCGAGGGAATGCTATTCTGATCGATTACCCCCGTTGGGCCGGCCGACCGCCGTATCCGCGAAGAGGCGGCTGGGCCCGCAAAATCTCGTCGATCGTTCCCCGAATTTCGGATCAACGTCCTCAATGGGAAGCCCTTCGCCCGCCGGCGTGCAGCAGAAGGCTGCCGAAATTGCGTTTTTTGACGGCGTCACGCAGGACGGCGACTACGACGTTTTCACCGAGCGCGGGTACGAGCGGATCTTGCGCGCGTTCGACGAGTATTTGCAGCCGCTAATAGGTTCCCGACCCGCCCCCTTGAAGGCTGTCGACCTGGGCTGCGGCACGGGGGCCTTCACGTCGCGACTGCAGCGCTACCCATTCGAACTGCACGGGGTCGATATCTCTCCGCAAAGCGTGACCCGCGCCGCGCGCAAATTCCCCAAGGTCGAGTTC
>DASRXU010000517.1:0-13840 GCA_035687365.1 Planctomycetaceae bacterium
GCCCGTCGTGATGTTGACGTTCTCCATGTAGAGCGGCTGGGCGTAAACCTGGCCGTCAACGTTCGTAGAGAACAATTTGCCGAAACTCGTCGAGTTGACGTTCGCCGGAGTCAGAGTCGTTTCGTTCGAATTGATGCCCGCGTTGATGGAAGAAGTCGGAGTCAGTGCCGGAATCGCGGGGTGATAACCCGTTACGTTCGCGGAGAGCAGCCAACGGGGCTCGAGCTGTTCCAACTGCAGTCGGCGGCGGCTACGGCCAGTGACGCGGCGTCGAACAGGGCGTCGCTGAAATGCGGTTTGTTTCCAAGCTGCCAGCGCGTAGCGGATGAGAGGAAGCATCTTGTCGCCGTCCGTGGATGATCCGTGAGGATTAAAGAAAACGATTGCGGCCCGCCTCATTGCGATGCGGAGCTCTGAGAAACACGTCCGTCGCGGCAGACACGGAAACGATTTCTCAACGCAGAGGCGTGCGAATGGCTACGGCAGATGACGAGGGTGCAATCGTGCCGGCTATCACAGTCGCCCCAACTGGCCCAAGCCCCCAGTTACGTGAGGTGGATTTTATCCTCGGCCCTTCCGAAGCAAAACCTTCATGCCGAAAGTTTCTTCGAAAAGTGAGCCCTTTTGCATGAGGGCCAACTGTTCAAGCGACAAGTCGTCGACCTTCGGCACGGTAATCACGAGCCGCCCCGGCTCGCGTTTGCAGCGAATTTCGCTGATGCGCTGACTGTGCGAACGCTCGAGAGCGTCGGCCACGCGCAAGATAGCCGCCAGCTTTGAAACGATCACGCGGCTCTCGCGGTCGAGCAACGCGTAGCCAGGATGGGCCGGCTTGGGCGAGGCCCGACGATGGTACCGGGCCACGAGTCCGACGAGCCGCACGTCTTTGCGACTGAGGCCGAAAATCTCGCTGTTGTTAATGATGTAGAGCGAGTGTTTGTGATGGCTCGCGCTGGCGATGAACAGGCCGATCTCGTGCAGCACGGCTGCAATATAGAGGATCACTCCGTGCCTAGGCTCGAGATGATGGTCGTCTTGCAGGGCGCGAAAGAGTTGCCGGCACAGATGGGCAACCTGCATCGAGTGAGCTTCATCGAAGTCGAAACGACGTCCCAGCTCGACGGCCGAGCGGATGATCTGGTTGACGAACGCTTCGTTCCATTGGCCGCGGTGGGCCATTTCTTGAAGTAGACCATCACGAAGGTTGACGTTGCTGACGTAGACGTGGTCGAGCTTGGCAGCGCGAGCCAACGTTACGTAGGCCAGGAGCGCCGGCCCCAGTGTTTCCGCTTCTGGGTAAGGCAGGTGATGGGTTTTCACGAGCTTGTCGACCGACATGTTCAAGATTTTGTCGGCGAACTCTTCCAAGAGCGCAAGCCGTAGTTTTCCCAACCGGTCGGCGTTCCAGCTCGAAAGCAATTGCGAAGCGGCGTAGCGCATGTCGCCGCCCAGGGCGATCAGCGCGCGGGGCATCTCGTCGGGAAGTTGGGCCACAACCTCCTCGACGGTGCGTTCGATCTGGTTTTGCATGATCGAACGCAGTTTGCCGGCGGGGGCTCCGTACGATTCGAGTGTTTGGCGTAGTCGGAGCGAACCCAATCGATAGGTGTGCGAAAAGATCACGTCGCCATTGCGAACGACGAGCAACTCGGTGCTGCCGCCACCCACCTCGACCACGACGGTATGGGCTTCTGCCAATAATCGCTCGGCATTCAAAAACGGCGCGACGCCGAGGTACGTGATCCGGTTGACCTCGGCTTCGTCGATCGGCTCGACCTGAATGCCGGTGGCGATATAGACGCGGTCGATGAAGGCGAGACGATTGAGCGCTTCGCGGACGGCGCTGGTGGCGACGACGCGAATCTGGTCATCCCGCGAAATCTGATATTCCCGCAGTCGCTGGCGATAGCTCTTCAGAATCTCGACGCACTTCTCGATCGTGGCCTTTTCGATCGACCCCTTGGTGAATGTGTCCTTGCCGAGGTTGACCGCTTGCGACAGAGTTTCGAGGGTGCGGACGCCGCCGGCCGCGTCAATCTCCGCGATCGCCATGCGGATCGAGCTGGTTCCGATATCGATCACCGCCGCCGGGCGGGCGACGCGAATCGCCTCCGGGGCGCCGAGTGTCGGATTTTCGCGAGGGACCGTGCTCATGACCTAAGCGACGTGCTCATCGTGGATTGGACATTTCAATAGTAGCTCGCGCCTGACTCGCTACGACTTGGCCTCGACCGGCTCCGTCCCCAGCTCTCGAACCCAAGCGGCCGCGCCCATGGCCGTCGAGTCGTCTCCCAGTTCGGCGGGGACGACTTCAAAGGAATCAACAAAGGAGGGGAGCAGCTTCTTCCGGGCCGAGTCAGAAATCTCGTTGACGATCAGGCGGGGCATCGCCTCGACCAGACCGCCTCCCAGGACCACGCAATCGGGTGCTAGCAAATGCACCACGGCAGCGACTGCCGTGCCGATGTGGCCGGCCGCCGTGCGGACAATTTCTTCGATCGCGGTGTCGCCGGCGGCGATCGAATCGGCGAGCGCTCCGCTGCGGATGTTGTCGAGATCGGTGCCGGCGATCTCCAACAGGTGGGGCGCCAAGCCCCGATAAGCGGCTTGGGCAGCCGCGCCGGCGATGGCCAAGCGGCTGGCAACGGATTCCAAACAACCGTGGAGACCGCAACCACAAAGTGGGCCGTCGGGCATGACCTGAATATGCCCGATCTCCATGCACGAGTTGTTGCGTCCGCGGAGAATCTTGCCGTCATACACGCATCCGCCGCCGATTCCGGTTCCCGGAAAGACGCCGACCAGGCAGCGTGAAGACCGGCCCGCCCCGAAGCGATATTCGCCATAAACGCCGGCATCGACGTCGTTGAGGACGACCGCCGGGCAGCCGAATTCCTTCTCCAGGGCGGCCCTGATTTTGACGTCCTTCCAGCCAAGGTTCGGCGCGTCGAGAATGATGCCTTCGTCGAGATCGAGCGGTCCCGCGCTCCCCAGACCGATGCCCCGCACAGTCGAACGATCGAGGTTGGCTTCAGCAAGCGCCGCGTCGATGGTCTCGATGATCCGGACCAGACCGCTTTCGGCGCCTTCGTGACCCTTCGTTTTGCGGCGTTTGCGGACAATGGGACGAAACGCGGCATCATAGACCAGGGCCATCATCTTGGTGCCGCCCAGGTCGAAGCCGATCCAGCATTCGTTTTTTTGCGTCGCGTTCATGCTGCCGTTTTTGCCTGCCATCCTTACTCCCCTCCTGGGACTGGATCTCTGGCCTACTTTAAGACTCCGCACGAGACAGTGCGGGATCTGCAGCCTCTGAAAGTCAGGCATCACCCTGAAATCATACAGTAATCATACAGTTCACGGATCATACCGGCGCCAAAGGCCAGGCGACAGTAGCGGGGGGCGATCCTGTTGATGGCCAAAGCCCCGCGTCAAATCGGGGGTGCGGGGAGCATTTCAGGCAGCGAGACGATGCGTGCCGAAAGGGGACTCGTTTCCAGAACGGCAATCGTCGGCTTGCGATAGGTCCAGCCGCTCGTTTCGCCAGGGTTAACGAACAGCACGCCATTTTGGTCCTTTTGAACGGCGGGCTTATGCGTGTGGGCACAAACCACAACCTGGGCGCCATCGAGCATACCGCGGACCTGTTCAGCGACATGGGCCACGAGGATTTGCACTCCATCGGGCGCCCGAAATCCGAAGGGAGGATGGGCGACCGGTCCGACGATCCGCATGCCTCCCTGGAGACCGATCTGATTGCCGTCGTTATCGCCAAAGCAGGCCAGGACCGGGCATTTCAGTTTGCGGAGTGGCGGCACGACGATCGGAGAAACGAAATCTCCGGCAAAGATCACCAACTCGCATTCGAGACGATTAAACTCCGCCACGGCGCGGCAGACATTGTCGACGTGATCGTGAGCATCCGCGAACAGCCCGATGCGCATATTAAGGTCGTTTCCGGTGTCTAAGGGAGAGTCGACTGCGGATTCAGTTGGCGCGCGAACCAAGTCGCCCGATTTGCGCGTTTGACGCAGGCGCAACCGACGAAAATTATATCGCCCCTACCCGTCGCCTTGGTGGGAGCCGATAATTCCAGCGACTTAGCCGGTGCGAAGCGTATCTAACGGAACGACAGCTCATATTGACAGGTGCGCCGATCTGTCGGTAGAAGCCGAAGTAGCGGCCTTTTTCCCTCGGCGATACCGCATGGCCTGACGGATGACCGAAGAACATACCATGCCCGGTTCCGTTCCTCCGGTTACGGCGGACACTTCGGCAAGTCCGCCAGCGCGACCCGGCTTGCGCGCCGCCATCGCCCGCCGCGGCTTGAACGTGCTCGTCTTTGCCCTGCTGGCGGTCGTGTTCGTCGGCGGGCATCACTTGGGCTGGGCGCTGCCCCGCGCTTCCGACTTATTCCACCACGAGGCTGCCGAAACAGACGACTGGTGCGCTGAGCACTTCGTCCCGGAGTCACAGTGTGTCGAGTGCAATGAAAAGCTGTTTCCGCGACAAAAGGATTTTGGGTACTGCGACCGACACGGCGTCGAGCAGTGCGTGATCGACCATCCTGAGTTGGCACAGCTCGCGGGCCTTCCACGGCTTCCGCAATACGACACAGTCCTGGCAATCGGCCTGCTTACGCGGCCCGAAAATCAGCGAGATGAAACCGCGCATTCGCGCCGCGTTCAGGTCGCTTCGCTCGAAGCGGCAACCAAGGCCGGAATCTCCGTCGCGACGGTCCAGGAACGGCAGATGAGTGACATCGTCTCCGCCAATGGAGAGGTCGTCTTCGATCCGACGCGGGTCGCCCACTTGTCGCCACGAGTTGCGGGCACCGTGGCAGCCGTCTTCAAGACCACGAACGACGCAGTCGAGCCGGGCGAGATTTTGGCGCTGGTCGACGCGGCGCAAGTCGGGCAAGCGAAGGCGCAATTGCTGAATGCGCTCGTCAAGTTGCAGTTGCGGCGGACGACCTATTCGCGATTCAAGAACCACGCCGAGGCTCTTCCGGCGATGACGCTGACCGAAGCGGAAGCAGCCCTTCAGGAGGCTGAGGTTGCCTTTGTCTCGGCTCGCCAGGCACTCGTCAATCTGGGGTTCGAGTTGCCCGAAAAAATCGATTCGGGTCGCGCCGCTCAGTTGGCTGAGGAGATTCGCTTCTTGGGAATTCCTGCGAGCTGGGTCGCTCGACTGCCTGCCGGAACGAAGACCGCCAATCTGCTCCCATTGCGCACGCCTTACGCAGGCGTGATCGTGTCCTCCGACGTGGTTGCGGGCGAAGTAGTCGATCCAACCAAGTTGCTCTTTACAGTGGCCGATCCCCGCGCCGTGTGGCTCCAACTGAGCGTCCGAGCCGAGGATGCTCACGCCGTCGCGCCGGGTCTGCCCGTTGAGTTTCGCACCGACGACGGGGCCCAAGTCGTTCGGGGAACCGTAAGCCGCGTGAGCCCGGCCATTGACGAGCGAACCCGGGCCCTGAAAGTTTTCGTCGTGATCACCGACGCCCAACCCAATCTCCGCGACAAGACGTTCGGCACGGCTCGCATCATCCTGCGTGTCGAGCCGCACGCGATCGTCGTCCCGCAGGAAGCCGTGCAATCGGGCCCTGGCGGCCAATTCGTATTCGTGCGAGACAAAGACTTCCTGACCGACGGAACGCCGAAGATCTTTTACGCGCGGCAAGTGCGGACAGGTGCGCGGGACGATAAGTTCGTCGAGCTTCTTGCCGGCGCGCTTCCTGGCGAGATGGTTGCCACGCAGGGCAGCCCCGTTCTTCTGGCCCAGTTGCTGCGCAGCAATCTTGGCGCCGGCTGCGGCTGCCACCAGCACTAAACGAGCCTGCGCAGCCCTCTCGGTGCCAGCGCGCGGCACAGCCGTTGTCCCACTTTGTGGACAAGCGACTGAAACCGCCCTACGCTCCAGGCGAGCGGCTAATATCACCCGCCTGATTCTTTCTGTTCTTAAGCACGGGGTCGCGAGGAGCGATGCAGTTCTTGGACAAGCGAGCGCTGAGTCAACTCGGCAGCGGCGTCTCAATCGACTCACTCAGTGGGACTCTCGGCATTGGTCGAACGGAGTTCCTCGAGCGCTGGAAACGCGCGGCCGAGTCACGCGTGCCCAGCGCGACAGGGGTCCGGCCGGCTGCCGTCGCGCGACCGGTCGAAATCTGTCGCAATGGTCAGGGCGTGCCCCATATCTTTGCCGAATCCAACGCGGATCTGTTTTTCGGATTCGGATACGCGGTCGCACAGGATCGGTTATTTCAGCTCGATTGGTTGCGCCGCAAAGGGGCTGGGCACCTGAGCGAAATCCTGGGTGCTGAAGGCTTGCCTCAAGACAAATTGGCGCGGACCGTCGGACTGCAACGGATTGCCGAGACCGAATGGGCGAGGCTTCCGCCCGAAACTCAAAGCCTGCTCACTTCGTTCAGTCAGGGCATCAATGCTGCGATGGAGGACGCCGGCGAAGTGCTGCCGATCGAATTCGACCTCCTTGACTATCGCCCCGAGCCCTGGAGGCCCATCGATTGTCTGGTGATCGAGAACGAATTCCGCTGGTATCTCACCGGCCGATTCCCCGTCATTGCGATGCCCGAGCTAGCGAGGCGCTGCCTGGGCGACGGCCCGCTCTTCCGCGACTTTCTCACGACTGAAGCAGACGACGAGAGCATTCTGGAGCCGAGCGCGGCGTGGCGCGCAGCGCCACACCGACCGGCAAAGGATCGCCCCGGAACATCGCGCGTCGGTCAGGCAGCGGGCGATCCAGACGCTGCGGTTGGCAGCAACAACTGGGTGATTGATGGCACTCGCAGCGCCAGCGGAAAGCCGGCCGTTGCGAGCGACCCCCATATCGCGATCGAAGCCGTTTCGTGCTGGTACGAAGTGCACCTTCAAGGCGGTTCGTTCGACGTCGCCGGCTGCGCTTACGTCGGCATGCCGGGCGTGATTATCGGTCGCAATCGCCGCATGGCTTGGGGGATCACTAACAACATCTGCTCGCAACGGGATCTCTATCAGGAGCAAACCAGCTCCGACCATCCCGGTTGTTTTCTGCACGCCGGAGAATGGAAGCCGGCAGAGGAACGGGTTGAGACGATTCAAGTCCGTGGGCAGAGCCCCGTCACAAGCCGGATTGTCAGTTCGAGTCAGGGGCCGATTGTTGACGATCTGTTGCCCGAGCCGGCCAATCGTTCGGGACCCGTATCGCTCAAATGGCTCGGCATGCACGAAGGAGGCTGGCTGACGGCCTTGCTGGGAATGAACCGCGCCCGAAACTGCGAAGAGTTCCGCGAATCGCTCAGACCTTGGCACGTGCCGACGTTTTCGGTCGTGTTTGCCGACGTCGAAGGAAATATCGGTTACCAAGCCACGGGTCGCATTCCCGTGCGGCACAAGCCGGAGCGCGGCTACCGCACGGCCTCCGCCGCCAACGATCAATGGGACGGACTGATTCCATTCGATCACATGCCCGGTGTGATCAATCCGCCTCGAGGTTTCATCGTCACGGCCAACAATCGAGTCGCGGATGACAGCTATCCTTATCCACTGTCCGGCACCTGGACCAGCGGGCACCGAGCCCGGCGCATCCGCGAACTCATCGAATCACAGCCGAAGCATACGCACGCCGATCATCGGCGGATGCAGCACGACGCCCGATCGCTCCGTGCAGTTGCTTGTGTGCCCGGCCTCTGCACGCTGCTCGAAAGCGATGGCCGAAACGATGTGCGGCAAGCTGTCGTGCTGCTACGCGATTGGAACGGCGACTGCCTTCCCGAGTTGGCGGCTCCCGCGATCTTCAACGTGTTTTTCATCGATTGGTGCCAGCGGGTCGCGGCGGAGCGATTTCTCGCAGGTGCGGTGCCTCTCTTGTCGGCCGGCATCGAAGGTCTCGCGGCGCGATTGCTGCAAGACGATCACGGCTCAGCCTGGTTCGGCGCAAAAGAGCGGGAAAGCATCGTTCGCGAGACATTTCGAGCTACGCTCGATCGGCTCACCGAGCGATTCGGGCCCGAGGTTGCCGGTTGGACCTGGGGACGATTGCACCGCCTCGACCTGAAACACTTTCTAACCGGACGCGGCGACCTGGGCCTGCTCTTGAATCACGGGGGAGCCGGAGTGCGGGGCGACGCAACGACGGTCTGTAATACCGGGCGAGGACCCGATTTTGAAGCGGCGATGGGTGCCGGCTTTCGCATGCTCTGCGACCTCGGCGAGTCGCCGGCCGGCCTCTGGATGGTCGATGCGCAAAGCCAATCGGGTCACTGCGGGAGCCCGCATTATCGGGATCAATTTCAGGACTGGCTCGACGGCAATTATCACTTCCTTCCGCTCGATCGCGAAGAGGCCCACACCGGGTTTATCTCGTCCCTACGGCTTGATCCGCATTCCTGCCGGGACTGACGCAGCGCGGAGTTTGAATTTCATGGCAATTCGCGGCGTCTCTGGCTACGATTTCGGGACAGCGGACATTCGAATTCGCTAACTTTCTAGCGCTCTTGATCAGCAGCGCGGGTGGTCTGTGCTGCGGCTCTCTTATCCGGCGATTGAATTCTCGGGCAACAGAACAAAGGCAGTGCATCCCATGACAAGGTTCTTCGCAGTGGTTGTAGCGACGACGCTCGTGCTGAGCGCCCGTTGCGCCGTCCTGGCCGACGGTCCAGACGCCAAGGCCGTGATTAACAAGGCGATCGACGCCCTGGGCGGCGAAGCCAAGCTGAGTGCCCTCGAGTCAAAGGCGATCGAAACAAAGTCGGCGGGGAAGCTGAACTTTGGCGGCAACGAGGGGGACTTCAAGACCAAAGTGATCACCAAGGGCTTCCACCAATTCCGCCAGGAATTTGAAGGCGACTTCGGTGGCAATCAGGTCAAAGGAGTTACGGTTCTAGATGGCGACAAGGGCTGGCGCAAATTCGGAGACAGCACGGGCAAGCTCGAAGACGATCAACTCGCCAACCAGAAGCGGGCCGTCTACCTGTCACTCGTGCCGGTGATCATCCTCCCTCTGAAGGGCAAGGATTTTAAAGTCGAGTCGGCGAAGGAAGACAAGGTGGGCGACAAACCGGCCGTCGCGCTCAAAATCATTGGCCCGGACAAGAAGGATTTTGAACTCTTCTTCGACAAGGAGAGCGGTCTTCCGGTCAAAATGGTTGCGACCGTCGCTGGTTTCCAGGGAGAAGATTTCACCCAGGAGACGACCTACAACAAGTACAAAGAATTCGACGGCGTGAAACGGGCGACCAAAGTCGAGAACAAACGGGACGGCCAGAAGTTCATCGATATGGAAATCACGGACGTGAAGGTCCTTGATAAGACGGACCCCAAGACGTTCGGTGAACCGGCGGAGTAGTTGCACGGACTGATATGAGGGCGATCTTCTCGCCGAGCCGGCGTCGTTACCGGCTAGGCAGGAGTATCGCCCTCCTTTTTTGCGCCGACTTGCCGCATGGAGCGAGACAAAATTCCGCGGTTGAGCCGGCGGTGTATTTCACCGCGTTCCCGTGCCCGGCAGGGTCCACCCGTCTGGGAACGACGCCCCCTTGTGGGCCACAATAATGCCGTCGCGAATTGAGAGGTTGTCGAAATCCGCGTCGGGGCGATTCTGACTCTCGATCCTCACGTGGCGGCCGATGTGACAGTTCTTGTCAATGATCGCCCCGGTAATCACCGAGCCCTCGCAGACTCCCAGGCACGGATCGGAATGCTCAGGGTCTCGCTGATCTTCAGATGGGTAGAAGTCGGCCCCCATCAGGATCGAATTGCGAATGACCGCGTTTCGGCCGATGTGGCAGCGCAGACCGATTACGCTGTGCTCGATGATGGCCCCCGATTCGATCACGCAGCCGTCGGCCAACAGCGATTCGCGGATGGTTGCGCCGTCGACCCGCGCCGGTGGCAGCGACCGGGCGTGCGTGTAAATCGGGCCAGACGCTGATTCAAACTCGAATGGGGGTGGCACTTTGGCCAACGCCAGATTGGCCTCGTAGAACGAGCGGATCGTGCCGATGTCTTCCCAATATCCATCGAAAGGATAGGCCTGCACGCGCCTGGCCCGAATCGACATCGGAAAGACTTCCTTGCCGAAGTCCTGGTAGTCGGATTTCTCTAAGAGTTCAACCAGTGTTTCGCGGTTGAAAAGGTAAATGCCCATGCTAGCGAGGCAATCACGGCCGCGGCTGACAATCCCGTGGGCGTCGAGCCACTTGGGATCGCTACGGACCATAGCAAATTCCTCTTCGGTCTGGGGCTTCTCGAGGAATCCGACCACGCGCCCGGTCTCGTTGATCCGCATAATGCCGAACGAGCGAGCGGCCTGCCGCGAAACGGGAACCGCGGCGATCGTCACGTCGGCCTTTTCCCGACGATGGATCTCGAGCATCGCTTCATAATCCATGCGATAGAGCTGATCGCCCGAAAGCACCAGCACGTAATCGATCCACGGCTGTTCGATGTAGCGAATCTGTTTGCGGACCGCGTCAGCCGTTCCCTGATACCAGTCGGCCCCTTCGTTGGTCTGCTGCGCGGCGAGAATCTCGACAAATCCATTGTCAAAACGATCGAATTGATAAGTCTGACGAATGTGTCGATGTAGGCTCACCGAGTTGAATTGCGTCAGGACATAAATCTGGTTGATCCCACTGTTGATGCAGTTGGAAATGGGGATGTCGATAATCCGATACTTCCCCGCTAACGGCACGGCGGGTTTCGATCGGTGCTGCGTCAGCGGCAGGAGCCGCGTCCCTTTTCCGCCGCCCAGCACCAGGCCCACGATCTTCTGCATCACAATCCTTTCGGCGATCCGAGCGGCGTCAACGTTGCCGGAACTCAGCCAAAGCAAGCGGGCGCGGATCGCTCACGGCTGCGATTCGACCTTGCGCAGCTGGCCGTCCTTCGGGCTGACGTACAGGCGGACGACATACTTGCGAAGACCGTGCCACGACCACGTATAGATGACATTGGAGACGAATTCGCTTTGCCCCGTGCTCGATTCCGGTGTCGACCAGAAGCGGTCTTTGATTTCGTCGTAAGTGACCTTTTGGGGACCCCCTTCGCCCCGATCGAGGGCTTCGTGAGCCACCCTGAGGTTGTGGTTGCGATAGTACTGGGCTCGCAGTTCGACGATCGCCGCCAACGTGAAACCGATCATCAACACCCACGTCAGGTAGCGAAACCAAACGGGCCGCATCGCTTTAGGCGGCGGCTCTGGTGCCTTTTTCTTTTTCCGCCGAACGCTGGGGGCCGGAGGCAAGTCGTCGTCGGATAAAGATTGTTCGCCGGGGGATGGCACGAGCATTACCGCTGCTGAGGGGCCGAAAGTCGCACAAGCTGCTTGGCGACGTGAACTGGCCCCCAAGTATGGAGGGGCAGCGGCGGGAAAGCAATTTTGGTAGCGGTGTGCAACGCATCTTGGGCGCAGAAAATCACGACGGAACCTGCACCCCAAGTAATCGCACCCGCAGCTGACCGCACGGCCGCTGACCGCGTGGACTTGAAGGCGCCCGCGTAGGGTCACCCGATTCGGACCAAAACGCCGCCTAGGCCGGCCACTCGGCTCCGCAGGAGTCGCAGTAGAAGCCGACGAGCGTCGACGTTCCCGGAACGGGCATGGCCCAATGCCGATCGTCTCCGTCACCCAAGTCGACAGGGATCACGCCGCCCCGGCGGCAATTGGGGCAGCAACGATTACGATGCAGCGCGCGGGCGCGGAGCAGCACCGCGTCGCGCCCTGCGGGCACTTTGTATTCGGCGAGCGGAAGGCAAGAATTCTCAGAGCGCTTATCGGCTCGGGGCGAGACGCGCGCCTTGGCTCGGACGCTTGAGAAGGGCAGGATGACAGCATCGACGTCCGGTTGGACGATGCGAAATCGGGGACGCCCAGACGGGCGCGACACTGCGGTAAGACGGCTCATCCTTGAGCCCTTTGCAATCGAGGTTGTGAGAACAGGCTCGTGCCGGAAAGGCCCAGCAGTAGGGCGATTCCACGTCGAAATCCATTTCGACGGGAGCGGGAGGATACCCTCGCTTCGCCCGGCTTGGCAAGCCTTCTCGATTGCAGGGCCGTCTGCAATTGTCTAGAACCGCTGCGAAAACTAGGCGGATGGGGTTGAGCGTTGCGCGTTCTCAAATTGGCAATTCAGGCACTCAAGCAAAACTGGTTCTGGCTAAAGTGGCTCGTTGCCCTGTCTTTGCTTGGGTACCTATTTTATTCCAGTCGGGTGCAACTCCTCGAGCTCTGGGTGCGAAGACCAAACTGGGCTGACCTTGCGGTCGCCTTGTTGATCGTCGGCGCTTCGATCCTGCTCACCTTCTATCGCTGGTACCTGCTCGTCTGGGCGCAGGAGTTCCCGTTCACCGTTCGCGACGCCATGCGACTGGGCATCGTCGGCTATGCATGCAATTTCGTGATGCCAGGCTCGGCCGGCGGCGACATTGTCAAGGCGGGGATGATTGCCGCCGAACAGAACTCGCGAAAACTGGTCGCGGCCTCGACGGTACTCCTGGATCGGATTCTCGGGGTTCTGGCCCTCTTCATGGTCGGATCTCTGGCGACCTTTTTTCAGCCGGCAGCCCTGCTCAAGAATCCCGTGGCGCAGATCTATTTGGCCGTGCTGTGGACGGGGGCCATCGGCGGCATCTTGGGGCTGACAATCCTGCTGCATCCAGCCGTGCCTCGATCGCGTTTGATGCAGTGGATGGTGCGCTTGCCAAAGGTAGGCCCAACGATCGGCGGATTGGTCAACGCCGTCTTGCTCTATCAGGCCCGCCGCCGAGTGCTAGTAGTGGCCGTCCTGATTAGCATTTTGGGCCACTTCGGAATGCTGTCGGGGTTCTATTTCTGCGCAAAGGCTGTTCAGGCGGGCCCTGCGACCCCCGGATATTGGGCCCATTTGCTGCTCGTCCCCGGAGCAGAGGTCGGCGCGGTTTTCGTTCCCGTGCCGGCCGGACTCGGAGCATTCGAAGGGTTGATGGCGAAAGGCTACCAGGTCGCCAACGAAGCCGAGGGATCGCCGGTAACCGCGGAGGCCGCTGCCGCCGCGGGCGTCGCCACCACTCTGGCTTATCGCGTCACGACGATCGTGATCGCGATCATCGGCGCGCCCTATTACTTCATGTCGCGTCGTGAAATCAAACGCGCTCTGCAGGAGGGGCAGGATCCGCCGCCAACCGAGCCGGTCTAGCCGGGAAATTCGTCGGAATTACGCGGCCTCACGTCGCTCGACAGCGGCCACTCGCGCAGCGGTCGGGACGAATTGCGGCGCCAGCGAATCGATAGCAACCGGCTCGCTTGCCGTTTGACGATTCGGAACCGTTTGGCGATTTGGGACCATGCGACCGCGCCCGATGTAATGGCTCAAGGACATCATTGTCCCGGTGACCATCAGTGCCACCGCGCACCCCACCAGAGCCATCTGATCGTCTGACAAGGATTTCCAAAGCTCGATCATGAAAGACCTCACGTCGCGGGCTGCGGAATGCCGTGCTTGGTTGTTGTTTCGCGAAGCTTGTCTTTCTTTTTTCGGACCACACTCGCCGACGGCTGAACGCCTCGTCGTTATGCCACCTCGCGAACATGTAATTCGTGCGCGAAGGCCGCAATTGTGCTGACTCGGTCGTCTGGTCGCGACCAGCGGCCTGCAACCGGATTTGGCTTTGGAGAGTCTGCAAAAAGGTCGGAGATTGAGCGGGCTGCGTGGACTCAGTTGGCATTGACGGTTCTTGACATTTGGCCTATATCCACGCGCCTATGTCATTCCGCCGTAGGCAGTTAGGACCCTGATTGGTACCAGCGGCTGCCCTGTCCGTTTCAGCCGCGGGGCGACGCCGAAGGCTTCACGATGCGGTTG
>DASRXU010000518.1:0-2076 GCA_035687365.1 Planctomycetaceae bacterium
CGAATCGGCCGTAACCTTCCGCGCCTGGAAAAGCGAGCAGCGTCTTGTTGTCCGCGTGCGATTGGCTCATCGAACCGAGTGCAACGCCTGCCGCGGCGATGATTGTCCACTTCTTCGAGGTTGTCTTCTTCAACATCGTCACGACGTGGATTCCTCCGAGGACTCAGCGAGGTGCAGCTTGTGTTGCAGATCTTTCCACAGCGGTCCGTAGACCTCTTTGTCGAACGGCGGGCAACCAGTCGGCGACTGCCCCTGCGGATGATCGCGGTTGCGCATGAGGTTGGTGCAATACGAAAACGTACGACACGTTCGCAGGTGATCGAGATGGCCTCGCTCCCGGAGATTTCGGGCGAAATCGGGCTGGGCCAGCGTCGCGCGACCCAGGCCGACAATTGCAACCGAGCCGTCGGCGACGTTCGCGGCCGCAGCTTGCATCGCAAATTCCCGCAGCCAACTGTAACCGCTGCCCACGACGGGAACATCCGGCACTGCGGCCTGAACGGCTCCCGCCAATCGGAAGTGTCGCAGCACGCCGAGCAGCGGGTGTTCCGGCGGCTCATAGCCGTCGACTGGCGGATAGTCGGCGGGGCGAACCACGTGCGGATTGACGTACGGATTGCCTGCCGTGACGTTCAGCAAATTCACTCCGGCTTCACGCAACCAAATCGCGAGTTGGACCGGTTCGCGCGGATCCTCGATTCGATGATCGTGTGGATCGGTGCCGAATGCGTTTTGCAGAGACAAATCGTGCAGCACGGGTTCACCGACACCGCCCACCTCGGGACGGCGGTACGGGATGCCGTCGTAGGCATTGAAGCGTGTTCCGATGAGCAGGGACGGAAGCTCGACGCGAATGCGAGCGACGATCTGCCGCACGAGCCGCGTACGATTCTCGAGGCTGCCGCCGAACTTCCCGGGGCGATTCCGCGCGGCCAGCAACTCCGAGAGCAAATAGCCGTGACATTGCTTGATGTCGACAAAATCGACGCCGACCTTCGCGGCCAGATGTGCGGCGGCCACATAGGCGTCGGCGATCCGTTCGAGGTCGTCGTCAGACAGCGACGCGAAGGATTCATCGACGCGTCGTCCGCTGATTTTGTCGATCGTCAGCGGATCACGCAGCGGATCGTGAGAGACCAAGGACGTGCGACGATAGCCGTAGCGGCCCGAGTGCGTCAGTTGCAGTCCGACCACAAAATCGTCATCGCTTCCAAACGCCTCGCGGTGACTTTGCCGACAGCGGCCCAGCATGTCTTCGATCGCCGAGGCCGTGTGGTCGTTCAACCAGAGCTGCCGCGGGTTGGCACGCCCCTCATCGCTGATGGCGGTCGCCTCGCCCCAAATCAGCTTGGCTCCGCCTCCACCAAACCGCACGTAACGGCGGAAGGTCAACGCATCGGGCCGACCGTCCTGCGTGCCGTCGCAGCCCTCCATCGGCTGAATGGCTAGACGGTTGCCGCAACGTTTGCCCCCGATCGCGATCGGTTGAAACAGCGCGTCGTAGCGATCGGCGAGCGCTAGCTTCTGTCCGAGGCGCGTCGCGTCGGCCACCAACGCTTCGGCCGTCTTGTAGCGAAAGTAGCGGGCCATGGGGGGAGTTGGGGCTGCGGGAGGGCCCTGCGAACATTCGAACAACGGGCGAGAGCACACTCACCCGGCGTTTATCGCGGCTCTCGCAGTTTAGTCGGATGGTTGACCCTTCGCCAACTCGCTCCCTATTCTCGTCGAACGGACACATTCGAAGATCTGCTCGCAGTCCCGCCAGCGAGAAGCCCACCGATGTCGCAGCGTTTTGGTCCGATCCTCGTCTTTTTCGTGCTCTGTATCGCCGCCGATTGTTCGGCTGCCGGGCCCGCTTCCAAGGCCGGAAAAGGCGCACGGGAAACGCCGCCTTTGACGACGCCCGAGCAAGCGCTTGCGGATATCACGATTCCGTCGGGATTTCGTGTTTCCCTGTTCGCCTCGGAGCCCGTCATTCGTCAGCCGATCGGTTTGGCGACCGACTCACGCGGCCGGCTGTGGGTGGCGGAAAACAATACTTACTCCGACGCGCGCACCAACTTCGACCTGTCGAAG
>DASRXU010000519.1:0-14634 GCA_035687365.1 Planctomycetaceae bacterium
CGATGGCAATCACAATCAACAAGAACCCGACAAGTTTGCGTCCTGACGAAGATGGGCCGGCGGCCTGCGACATTCGACGTGTCCTCTCCCTTGCGCGGCGCGGTCCGTTTGGCCCCGCCCGAAATCACAATCCGTCAACTATCAACTAGCCCTCAGAGTCGGTGGCTCGGAGCCTGCCGATCACAATCCATACAGGGGCTCAAATTTCGCCTTGAGATGGGCGACCAGCGGCTCGTGCGACAAAGGTTTCCCGGTAATCTTCTCGATCAGCCGCCCGGGCAAGTATTGGCGGCCCAGCCGATGCACGTGCTCTCGGAGCCAATCACGTAGCGGCATGAACTCTCCCTTGGCAAACTGCGCGTCGAGATCGCCGAGGTCTTTGCGGGCCGTCACGAACAATTGGGCCGCGTACATATTGCCGAGCGCGTATGTGGGGAAGTACCCCAGTCCGCCGCCGCTCCAGTGGATGTCTTGCAGGCAGCCCTCGGCATCGTTGGCGGGCGTGATTCCCAGCGACTGCGTGTATTGGTCGTTCCAAGCGGCGGGAACATCGGCCGGCTGCAGCTTGCCGGAAATGAGCTGCTGCTCCAGCTCGAAGCGAATCATGATGTGCAAGTTGTACGTGACCTCGTCCGCTTCGACGCGGATGAAGCTGGGCTCAACGCTGTTGACGGATCCGTAGAACTCGTCCCGCGACACTGGGCCGAGGGCTTCCGGAAATGTCTTCTGCGCCTGGGCGTAGAAGTGTTTCCAAAAGGCCGCGCTGCGACCGACGAAGTTCTCCCACATTCGCGATTGCGACTCGTGAATGCCGAGCGAAGCCGCATCACCGATGGGCGTACCGAAGGCCTTGCGGTCGAGACCCTGTTCGTAGAGACCGTGCCCCGCTTCGTGCAACACGCCGAAGAACGCGCACGGGAAGTGATGTTCGTCGTAGCGGGTTGTCAGCCGGCAGTCGCCCGGTCCGTTGCCGCTGCAGAACGGATGGGGAGAGACGTCGAGCCGGCCGTCCTGAAAACTGAAACCGATCGCTGCCGCCGCCGCAGTCGCGAATTCGGCTTGGGCCGCTTTGGGATAGCGTCGCGTGAGGATCGAAGAGTCCGGCCGCTTCTTCGCGTTGGCGATCGCGCGGACCAAGGGGACAAGTGCTTCGCGCAGTGCGGCGAAGATCTTGGCAACGTCGGCCGTCTTCCCGCCGGGTTCATACTCGTCCAGCAGAACGTCGTAGGGGACGCCGTTGCCCTTACTCCCGCCCAGTGCGGCCGCTTCCTCGCGTTTGAGGGCAACGATTTTTTCCAGCCAGGGCTGGAACATCGCGAAGTTTGATTTCTTCCTCGCTTCCACCCAATTCTGCTGCGCGAGCGACGTGACGCGGGTCAGTTCTTCAACCAGCCGCGTGGGAAGTTTGGTGAGCCGATCGTAGCGGCGACGAGCCTCGCGGACGTTCGCCTCGAAGACGCCGTTGGAGCCCGCCGGCTTGTCGCCCGTTTCGAGCGCACTAATCAGCTCGCCCAGCCGAGGCGCCGTCAACTGTTGATGGACCATCCCCGCCAGCAGACTCATCTGATCAGCCCGATGGGCCGCTCCGCCTGGCGGCAGGTAGGTCTGCTCATCCCAACCCAACTGGTTTTGCACCGAGCCGAGCAGCGTGGCCTTCCGCCAAGAATCCAGCAGTTCGTCGTAGGTCGCTTGTGTCGCAGCCATCGCTCATCCCCGGTGCCGGTCTATTGCCCGGCTTAAGCATAATCAGTCCGACCGGTTGCTGTCCTGTCAACACGCTCGATGATTCTGCGTCGCGCGAGGACCTAACAGCGATCCGGGCAGAAGCCGTAGGGTGGGACAAGGCCCGCTTCGGGCCAAAGGCCCACCGCTCCGCAGGACGTCGCATTGTCAGCCGCGCGTGTTGAACAAGATGGTGGGCCTGCGTTCGCTTACGCGGACTTGTCCCACCCTACTTCGCTCGGCGCGGCCAATTTCACGGGCCGGGCGACTCGAGTGCCGAGGTTTTTTCGCTCGTCAGGGCCACGGGCGCGCCGGCGGCCGCCAGCCGCGCCCGCCGTCGTGCATTCAGCCACTCGATTCCCATCGGGGCGACGGAGACCAGCACGATCGCCACCATCACGAAGTGGAAATTGTTCTTAATGACGGGGATGTTGCCGAAGTAGTAGCCGCCCAGCAAAAACAGGGTGACCCAAGCGGCTCCGCCGACGCAGTTGAACTGCCAGAAGCGGACGTAACTCATCCGCGCGATGCCGGCGACAAACGGGGCGAAGGTGCGGACGATGGGGATGAACCGCGCGACCACGATGGTCTTGCCGCCGTGCCGTTCGTAGAACTCGTGCGTGTGCTTCAGATGCTTTTTGTTAAGCAGCCACGAATCTTCGTAATGGAAGACTTTCGGTCCGAGCAAATAACCGACCCAATAATTGATCGCATCGCCGGCGATCGCGGCGACAATCAGCAGGCCGACCGAAAGCCAGATGTTCAGATGCGACCCCTCACGGGCTGCCAGCATGCCGAAGGCGAACAGCAGCGAGTCACCCGGCAGAATGGGCGTGACGACCAAGCCCGTTTCGCAAAAAATCACGACGAACATCAATACGTACAGCCACGGACCCAAGCTCGTCGCGACCGAGTCGAGATGCTTGTCGAGGTGCAGGAACAGGTCGATCGCCTGCCAGACCAGGTTCATCTCATTTCCTTGGCCGGCAAGGCCGGACGTCAGTTGAAGCACGAAATCCGAATGACGAAGGAATGGCTCAAGCACGAATGACCGCGAATCACATCGCTTAGGCAATCCCCTCGCTTACGCGTCGGGTTAGTGGGGGTTACCAACCCGACGCGTGAGCGAGGGTCTTCTGATTCTTAGTTCATTCGGTTCATTCTTTGGGCGACCGTGCTTCGTCACTCGCGCGCCTCATTCCGCGGCGCGTTCCCCAGCTGATAAAGCGGAAGGAAGCGATAATACACTTCCAGGCAAAGCGTGCTCAACGCGGTCGAGTAGATCCGTCCGCCGTATTGGGCCCACGGGCCGAGGGGATCCCAGCTGCCCGCGTAGTCGCCGTCGGTTCGCTGTTCGGCGATCAGTAGGTCGCGAATGGCCGCGTTCCAGGAATTCCAACCGTCGCCGCCGAACTGGTACATCGCGAGAGTGCCGTAGTACCAGTAGTACTCGTTGAAGCTTTCGCGCCTGGGGAGACGAGCGAGCAAATAATCGGCCGCTTCGCGCGAGGCGGCGTTGTCCCGCCGCATGCCTAACATCTGCTTGCAGAACATGGCCTCGGCCGTCATTGAGGCGGAGGGAGGCAGGTCCTCGCGGTAACCGGCCAGTCCACCGTACGTGCCGAGGCTGCGCGCCTTGAGGAAGGCGACGACCTCGGCCTTTGCGGAGCGGGGGATATTCACGCCGGCGATCTCGGCGCTCTTGAGCGCCATCAAGTGCCAGCCCGACATGCTGATGTCGCTCTTTTGTCCCTTCAGATAGCGCCAGCCACCGTCTGGATTCTGGTTTTGCAGCACGTAACGCACGCCGCGCAGGAGGGGCTCGCGAAGCATTGTGTTCGAGGTCGGGTCGTTCTGCATTCCGTAAGCCTCGGCGAGTGCGTACGTGGCAATTCCGTGGCAATAGTTCATGGCGAAGTGGCCGGCGTCGCCTCCCAGGTTTCCGTCTGATTTCTGTTGGGAGATGAGCCAACGCAGTGCGCGATCGACGTTGTCGGCGTACTTGCCCTCTTCGTGCGTGTAGCCGGCGCCGAGGAAGGCGAGCACCGCGAGCGCCGTCACACCGCTGTCGGCATCGCGTCCGGCATAGTCGCGGTCGACGCCGTTTTCATCGATCTTCACCTGGCCGGCACCGAACGCTTTGGCGTCCCAATTCCCCTTCGGGCTCTGCATGCGAGCCAACCATCGCAGGCTGGCCTCGACCGAACGCTCGGAGGTCTCAGTCCCTCCGAATTGGCGGGCGTTGTCCTTCCGATTCGAGAGCTTTCGCAGGCGATAAGTCGGCGCGACGCCCGCGTTCCGCTTCACGAGGAGCGGCTCGCTGCCTGTTCCTGTTCCCTGGACGGCCGGCGCGGGGCGATCGTCGACAGATTGATAATCTTCCACGCGGGCCGGCTCGGACTGCGACGTGGTCGTGCTGGGTAATTCCTTGCTCGGCACTCGGCCGACGACTCCCGCGAGTCCGCCCGACTGCGAGGAAACGATCGCCCTTCGGTCCGTCATCGAAGATGCCGCACTCGGACTTCGGGACGGCGCTTGTCCCGCCGTCGCTGGTCCAACCCCCGCGTTGGCGTCTGTCGGCAGTGCTGCGACCGGCGCAGGAACTGCGGCATTGCGGAGGGAATCCGCGGGAGGAATGCTGGCGACGGTCGCTTTGGGAGCGGGTGTCGCGGAATCGGGAATTGCGACCGGCTCGGAACGACCCGTGTTGCTCGAAACCAAGGGCTGATCGGCGGGCTTGGTGACTCGGCGATCGACGCTCGCCGTCGTGGTTGGCGCGGTTGAGCGCTCAGCCGGCTGAGGCACCGTGGCAGGAGACTGAGCGGCGAGCGGTGCCGACTTCGGCGTCTCGATCTCGGGCGTTTGCGCTGTCTTCTTCGGCGTCGATGTATTGGCTTGCACGGGGGCCGCGGTCGGCGGCGGCTGCTCGTCGGGCATTCCCGCCAAATCCGGGGGTGGCAACTCCGGCGCTTTGAGCGACTGGGCAATGCGATCTACATTTGGTGCGGCCACCGCGGTCGGCAACGTGGGCTGCGGCCCCAGCGGTTTGACTTCTTTCGGTGACGCGATGCGATCCCACGCGGCCGTCTTGCGCGAGCCGCCGCCTGCGCCGGTCTCTCGGTCACCTTCGGCCGACACGCTGTGAATCACAACGCGCTGCGTGCGGTCGCCGCCGTCCGGATCCCCCGGCGGCAGAATCGGAGGGGGCGCGACAGTCACGACGCCGACTAGAAATCCGAAATGCAGCATCAGCGAAAAGAGCAGGGCCTTGCCCGTCACTCGCCGATTGCCCCACCGCGTGGCGAACATCGTGATGAGATGCAGCGCCGACAGCACGCAGGCGCCGATCAGAATGCCCCACAACAACGAGCGCGGATCGACCTTGCTCCCTTGCAGCAGGTGCCGCACCAAGTCGCCGATGGCGTGCCTCATGGGTGCGCCTCGGTTTTCAGCCGCACCGGCAAGGACACGACGTTGATCTTCGCCCGGTCGCACACGGCCAACACGTCGACCACGTTCTGATAGGGGCCCTGTCCCTCGCCGCGAATCATCACCGACTGGTCGGCATAGTTCTTCTTGGCCTTGGCCAGGTCGGCTTCGAGTTCGCGCAGAGTGCGCACCTTGCCGTTCAGCAGGACCTTGCCATTCGCGGCGACGTGAATCACCAGCTCGTCGGGCAGCGCGGTGAGCGGACGCGCGTTGGCAGCCGTCGCCAGCTGCACGTCGAATTTCTGCTCGGACTCTTCATCGGCGGCAAACCGAGTTGCCAGCATCATGAAGAGCAGCAGATTGAAGACGATATCGACGAGGGGCGTCAGATTGATGTACGGCTCCTCCATCGGTTCCGTCTTGAACGGCATGAGACGCTCCAATCCTGCCCAAATTGCGTACCCGAACTATATCTCAGACTGCCGGATCGGGTATATGCGAGAAGTTTAGCCGGGGAGGCTGTGGGCCGTGCCATTCTTAAAACGGCTCAGGCCGGTAACTAAGCAATTGGAGTGTTTGGGGCCGCGTCTGAGCCCGCCTCCCAATTTGGAATCGGCTCCCCGTCTGCCCGAGGAGTTCGAGAATCTATCAATTCTCCTCTGTCGTTTTAGAATGGCGGCATGAGTGCTGAACCCCTTGATCCGTCGGTCGCCCTCGACCAACCGCTCACCGAAGAGGAGATTCGCGCCTTCGTCGGCCGGAAAGCCGACTACTACGTCGAGCAGTGGATCCGTCGCGACAGCATGGGGGCCAATTGGGCGGCGTTCTTTCTCTCCGGTATTTGGTTTCCGTACCGAAGGATGTACCGGGTCACCTTGATCTTTTTCGCGGCCATCCTCGCCGACTCGGTCATCGAGGAAGTCATCGACTTTCCGCGGCAGCTGTCACGCCTTCTTGCCGTAGTCGTGGCAGGCATCTGCTGCAGCTTTGCGAATCGTTGGTATTTCCATCATGCCACTTCGAAGATTCGCGAGGTGCGTGCTCAGGGCTTGCCGGCGGAAAGGTACCTCGACGCGGTCGCCTCAAGGGGTGGCACGAGCCTCTTCGCCGGGCTCGGCCTGTTCGCCTTGCTCCTCATGGCTGTGATCGCGGCGGTCATGGCGACGGCTTTGGCTCTGGGCAAAGTGGAATGAGTGCCTGGGGGGCTTTGCCTAGAAATCGGGTTGGCCCAGAAAGATCTAGGTTTGCCTAGAAAGTCGTGCGGGCTGGAACGCGAAATCACCAAAGCTCGCCCGGATCGAACTCAATGCCATCGCCAGGAGTAGGCCCACCCAAGGAGACAGTGCGGCCGCGAATCTTGCGCTCTAGCCATCCCAGTGGCGCGTAAGGCCTGTTCAGGCCATCCACGGGAAATCTGCGATAGCAAACGCCAAACGGGACGATCTCGCCGTAGTGTGGCAGGGCAAAGTAGCCGCTGACGTATGCGGCCAAAATCGCCGCGCAGGTGGCGATTCGGACCGAGCGCCGTTTGAGTGCCCTCATGCCGCGATTGTACCGGTAACATAAGCAGTGGGCGCAATTTTAGGTTGCGAACTCGATGTTGCCCGGCTTTATGTCCGATAGGTAAATGCCGTGCAACTGGAAGGCGGACATTACGCGCTTCACCGTCGGCCATCGTTTCTCGAATTGCTCGCGTTTGGCGTCTTCCCAAGGCCCCATGATCTCGGGATCATTCACATAGGGAGGCGGAGAATCGAGATAGGCGCTCGCGAAATCCACGACGTAGGGAGGTGTAACGATTTGCATTTCGATCACCAGCAGTTCATCATGGAAAGCGAACAGACGCGGCACATTAAAGCCCGCAACGCTTTCGATCCCGAGCTGGTGAAGTCTCAGGTAAACGTCACGCTCCTGGGTGTAGAATTCGGGCCGAATCAACGCTTTCAGGGCCGTGCCATGGTGCGTCGACAACACGACACCCTGAATGCCTCCACCGAGTTGTCTTTCGATGGACAAGTTCCGTCGGCTCGCATACTCTCTGGCTCTCTGAACCGCTTCGGAGTACATCGTGATCGCCGATAAGGACATCCGGTCTGATTATTCCGCCGTCGTTCGCCTCGAATTAGAGGCTGAGGGGCGCACTTGGCCACTGGCCAAAATCGGCAGGGGTCATGTGGTTCCAGTCGACAAGATTGAGTTGCCACCTTGTGATGCAATTGTGGTGATGAAGGTAGATGGGTCCGAGCGACGCTGGAATGTTCGTCTCGTCGACGGCGCCACACCGATCCATCACGACATCCGTACCAAGCCTCGCTGAAGTGGGCAACGTCCCGGTTTGCAGCATTCTAATTGGGGAGACGTTGCGGCTCGGGAGACCGGCTACGGGCGCTCGGGCGGCACCATTTCCTCGGTGACCGTTTGGATGCCGGCGGCCGCGGCCGGGAGGATGCCCATTTGCGTGTAAATGGGCCGCACGATCTGTCGGATCTTGGGCAGCTGACGAGCAAATAAGACTGCTCCGATGAGGCAGCAGATGCCTCCCAAACACACCGTATTCGGCGTCCCAATTCGAGACGCCAGGCTGCCGGCCATCAGGCTGCCCAGCGGCGAGAGGCCCAGAAAGGCCACGGTATAAAGGCTCATCACGCGGCCCCGCTTCTGATCGTCGACGATGGTTTGAAGGATCGTATTGCACGAGGCGAGCTGGACGATGATCGAAAATCCGGCCACGCACAGAATGGCCATCGACAGGTAGAGGTGTCGCGAGAACGAAAAGGCGATCAGCGACAGCCCAAAGGATCCCGCCGATCCCGCGATCCATCGTCCCAGTCCGACGACCGAACTCCGCGACGCCAAATACAAACTTCCGGAGAGCGCACCGACGCCCGAGGCGCCGGCGAGAAACCCAAACGTCCGCGCGTCGCCCTGCAGGATGTCGCCGGCGAAAATCGGCAGCAAGACGATGTAAGGCATCCCGACCAGGCCAGTCATCGCCACCAACAGCAGAATGGCGCGGACCGGGGCGAACCCGAACGCGTAAACAAATCCTTCGCGCAAGCCCCCGGCCACCGATCCGTGCGACGACTTGCGGGGCCGCGGAACGATCTTCATTGCCAAGAGCGCGACAATCACGAACACAAAGCTGACGCCGTTCAAGAGAAAGCAAATGGCTTCGCCCACGAGGTCGATCACGATCCCGGCGATCGACGGGCCGAACAGGCGGGCTCCGTTCACCATTGATGAATTGAGCGCGATGGCGTTCGGCAGATCGCCGGCAGTGTCCACAATCTCGTTGATAAACGCCTGGCGCGTCGGCAGGTCAAAGGCGTTGATGCAGCCGAGACAAAAGCAAAGCACAATCAGCTGCCCGATGCTGATCAAATTGGTCACGGTCAAAAAGCCGAGCAGGAACGCCTGGAGCATCGCCAGAGCCTGCGTGGCGATGATGATCCGCCGGCGGTCCCAGCGGTCGCTCAATACGCCGGCGACCAGCCCTAGAAACAGCACGGGGATTTGCCCGGCAAAGCTCGTGATGCCCAGCAAAAAGGCTGAGTCGCGATGTTGTTCCTTCGACAGTCGATAGACGAGCCAGGTCATGGCCGTCGACTGCATCCAGGTGCCCAGCAGCGAAATGGTCTGGCCGCCGAAGAACAAGCGAAAATTGCGATGGGCCAGCGACCGCCCGATCTCGCGCCAACCCTGCCTGGGCGCGGGGCGGCGGGGAGCTTCGCTTTCCACAGAGTTCGACTCGCTCATGCCGGGCGCCTGCCTGCTGGCCTCCACGTCTCGCGCAAGGACGCAACTTAACTGACGCGCTTGCGTCCGGCTAGAAAGGAGCGATTGAGAGCCCTCTATCAACTTCTAGAGGAACCAGTCCAACGGTGGGTGGCACTGGCGGCTTGTCCGCCAGTGTCTTGGTCGCGCGTCTCGAAGCCCACTGGCGGACAAGCCGCCAGTGCCACCCCGTAGGCAGCGGTCTACTTCGAAAAAGAAAGACGGCGTCCCGATTCGTCGGGACGCCGTCTTATGTTGTCGGTGATCGCCGATTTACTTCGCGGCGTCTTTGCTCTTCTCGAAGGCTTTGGCGAACGCTTTGTCGCCGAAGACCATTTGCATTTGCTTCTTGTCCTTGGCCGCCTCGTACTTGCCTTTGCACTTGTCGCAGCAGAAGGAAACGCTGAGGTCGCCGACCTTGACTGCGGTCGACGGGTTCAAAGCTTCGCCGGACAGCGGGCACTTCGTCTGCTTGTATTGTCCGGTGGAGACGAGCTGAACATTCGCCTTGGTGGCGTACTTCTTGGTGTTGGCTTCAAACGCTTTGGGGCAATTATCGCAGCAGAAGTAAACCTGGCCTTCTTTGTACTTCGCGGCGTGGTCTTTGGTCGCCGCCTTGCCGGAGACCGGGCAGGTGAGCTTGGCCTCATCGGCTGCATTGGCCGAGAGACAGAAACAAAGACACGCGACGACAGCAGCACTCAATGAAAGCTTCTGCATGGCAGATCACCCTTTGCAACGCCGGAGATAATTGCACCACTCTTGAACCAATAAGATCACGTTTATCTGTCAAAAAGTCAACAGTTGCTGTTTGGGCCGGTTGGAAGTGCACGCGTGTCGCGTTTCTTTCATAATGTAATTTTTCGGGCTTGGGGGGATGGCATGTCCGACGAGCTGGCACAACGGCTGCGAGCCGCGACTGGTGCCGCGGAACGGTTTCAAATCACCGTGATGAGCGAGGACAGCGTCGCACCCGTCCAACACGAATTCAGCTACCCCTTCGTGGTCGTCGGTCGCGGCGAAGGGTGCGATATCCTGCTGCAAAATCCGAGAGTCAGCTTTCGCCACGCTTACCTGCAGGTCATCGAAGGGCGTGTCTTCTGTGTCGACTTGGCCAGCCGCAACGGAGTGTTCTGGCCCGACGGCCCCCGGAAATTCGGCTGGGTCACTCCGAATGAGCCGATTCAGATCGGCCCTTACATACTCCGCGTGTTCGGTGACGAAGCGCGGGACCGCTCATTGGCCGAGTCGTTGGCCGACCTCAATCCGCTCGAGCGCTACCGGGGACAGGCGGGTTCGATGCCGGCCGTCGATCTCGAATTCCGCTACGAAACGTCGGGCCAGCCGACCTGGGCGGTAAATCGCCTGTTGACCCTGATCGGACGCAGCCCGGTTTGCAAACTGCGATTCGACACCCCGAAAGTTTCCGGCGTCCACTGCGGGTTGCTCCTCACCCGGCACGCTCTATGGGCCATCGATCTGAGAGGTCGCGGCGGCACTCGGGTCGACGGCGAACAAATTCGCGCGCAGCCGTTGGAAAGCGGCAACGAAGTCAGCTTCGCCGACTTCCAGATTGCCGTTTATTACGAGGAGCCGCCCGACATGGCGGCGCCCGATCGGTTGACCGACAATGCGGCCGAGGCCGAAACTTCGTTGGGAGACATTGAATCTCCCTTTTTGCGAGATCCTCCTGTCCCTGAAACGGCGGTGGCGAGTCCCGCGGACAAGACCGGGGCGGGCGATTGGCTGGGCTCCATTTTCAAAATTGAGCCGGTTGCCAAGACCCTTGTCGTGATTCCAATCGCGGACGGAGGGGGCTTCCGTTACCAACAACTGCACATTGAGGCCAACAATTTGCAGCGCAAGTTCGAAACGCGGGCTTTCGACAACCTCGTCATGGATTTGGCGAGTCTCCACTATTTTGGCACGGAACTGATCGGCGTTATGATTCGGTTAGCACGCGCGGTCACAAACATTGGGGGGCGCTCGGCTTTTTGTGCTCCCTCGCCTCGCATGCTGGAAGTGTTGGAGAGCATGAGACTCACCAAGCTCTGGCCGATTTACCCCACTCGGACCGAGGCGCTTCAACACGTAAAGGGATAGAGGCGGCCGTTTTGCGGTCTCCTGCGTTCCGCTTTCAAAAGGAGTTCAATCATGTTCCGATGGACCGCTCCGAGCTGCCGCGCACTGGCGAGCATGTTCGCGATCATCGGTTGTTCGCTTCCGGCGCTGGCCTATCAGGCTTCGAGCCCGCCATTGCCCGAGACCAACTTGGGACAGCCCGCACCGCCGCCGGCTGCTGGATCGAAGCCGACCAAACGGGCCGCGACGGTGCCGGCCGCCCCGACCCCCGCCCCGTTAAATCCCAATCCAGCAAATCCCAATCTATCAAATAGTGGTCCGGCGCTGCCGGGGCAGGAGCAGCCGGCTCTCGGCGATCCCAATTCTCCACAATCGGCGGTTCCCGCGATTCCCGGTTTGGGCAATTTGATGACGCCCAATGGAATCGCGCTCCCGGGCGGCGTCGGATTCATTCGCCCCGGCGCTGACAGCGTCGGAGTGCAGATCAATACACCGACCGGTCCGATGGAGTTTAACGTTCCGCGGCGTCACCGCAGGTCGCGCCGCGATGAATCGCCCACTCCCCAGGCGACAACCGACGCGCCGCTGTTTGGACAACCGGGAACGCCGGCACCCGCGCCGCAGGCGAGCGTCTCGGGACCGTCGTCCGAAAGCGACCGCCGGGTTCCTGGCGAAGCGAGTGCGCCGGACACCGGCCGGCCGACCCGTGGTTCCCGCGAGTTCGCCCACGCGTCGAGACTCTTCCACGCACGGAACTATCCGGCCACGCTCCGACGACTCGATCGCGCGCTGGCTCGCGACCCGGGTGACCACGATCTGCTGCAACTTCGATCGTTGACCCAGTTGGTAATGGGCGATTTCAAAGCGGCCTACTCCGACGCCGCGCTGGTTCTGGCGCAGGACGACGTTTGGGACTGGTCGACGCTGCGCTCGCTCTATCATTCCGCGGACGAATATACGACCCTTTATCGCAGTCTCGAAGATCGCGTGATCGCCAATCCCAATGCGATCGACTTGAGGCTCCTGTTGGGTTACCACAACCTGGTGTTGGGACACCGCGACGCGGCGAGCCGGCATTTCGAGCGAGCACTCGCTCTCGATCCTTCGAACGAAGTGGCCCGTCGGATGGTCATAGCCGAGCAGCCGCCCCAACCGCGGACGGAACCGGTCCTCGTTCCTTCGCGGACGCCTGGCCCTGCGCCTCTGGTGCCTGTTCCGCGGCGAGCGCGGCCCAGCTCGAGTCCGGCCCCGGGAACGGGCGGGCCCGTTTCAATCGATCTGGGTCAACCCGCGTCTTCTCCGGTCACGCCTTAACAGCCGGCGGATCCCAAGTCGGGCGGATGACGGCGGGTGCGGGCCCGCACTGGTCGACGGGCGAGTGCGCGAAGTTGTCGCTTCAACTGCGATTGCGCGGACGCCGCACGGCGTCGATCGCTTCGCGTCGCGTCGGATAATACGGCATCACGGAGTCGATCTTCATAATCTGCAGCATGTCGAGCATTCCATCCGACGCGTTGCAGAAGGCGGCCAGCCCGCCGCGATTGTTGGCCTTTTTGCAAAGTGCCATGATCGCGCCGATCACGAGCGACCCATAGTGCGGCGCGTTTCCGACGTCCACGACAACGTTGATGAGCCCCGGAGCGTCCATCATCCTGTGCAGGGCGTCGACCTCGCGGCGGAGGTCAGCCTCCAACACTTGCAGTGAATCGCCATTCGGAATGACGATCAGCGTGTCTTCCTGTCGCTCGGATTGGAAAACTTTGGAGGGACGCATCGGCAGATCTGGCCCTACAACTTCATCGACAGCGGTCAGAGGAATTCAGCTCGCGCAACCGGCGGCACCAGCGCGGGCGTTGAACGACGGACGAGAGGTCGACCGTCAGTTCATTCCATCTCGATATTATCTGCGATTCCTGGCCGCATTTCCATGGGGCAAACAGAGCCCGTTAACGCGTTGCGTCCAAGGCCTTTCCCGGCACGTTCACGCTCTCGCCCGCGGGCTCCGCAGGACGCGCTTTGGAATTCGTGCTGGCGACACAGTTGCGGCCGCTGCGTTTGGCCAGGAACAGCCCTTCGTCGGCGGCCTTCAAGAGTGCTTCGGGGCTGCGGGTGTTCGGGCTTCGCACGTCGACGCCGATGCTCACCGTCACGGGTTGGCTGATGGGACAAACGCCTGGTAGTTCATGCTCAATCGCGCTGCGGAGGCGTTCGGCAAACTGCACGGCCGAATCGAAATCGGTCGCACTGATGACCACAAATTCTTCGCCGCCAAAACGGCAGACGACATCGGTGCCGCGCACGTGGCGTTGCAAGACGCTCGCCACCACCCGCAGCACTTCATCGCCGACGTCATGGCCGTAGGTGTCGTTCACCGTCTTGAAGTGATCGATATCAATCACCATGCAAGCCAGCGGAGTTCCACCGCGCCGTGCGGCGGCCCAGTCGTGTGCCAGCCGATCGATCAGATAACGGCGGTTGGGTAACCCGGTCAACACGTCGGTCAGCGCGTCCTGCTCAAGACGACGGTGAGCCACTGCCAGCTCGGCGTGAACACGATGGATCTCATCCCGGTCGGCAGTCACTTTGTGCTGCAGCGAAACGACGCGCAGGCTGGCGCGCATGCGAGCGAAGAGTGGCCGAGCGGCAAACGGCTTCGTGACGAAGTCGTCAACGCCCGCCTCGAACAGCCGCACCAACGTCTCTTCGTCGTCTGGCGGCGTCAGCATGATCACGTAGGCCTGTCGGCCGGCCGAGGTTTGCCGCAGCCGCCTGCACAGTTCCAGTCCTCCAAAGTCGGGCAGCGCCGAATCGACGATGATCAGCGGCGGAGCCGACTCGAGAAAGATCTGCAGGGCTTGCCGTCCATTGGAGGCACACAACACGCGATGGCCCGACAGGACCAAAAACCGTTCCAAAAAGGCCAGTGATGCGGCGTCGTGGTCCGCCAGCAGCACTACGAGCCCATCGGTGCTCTCGCGAGGCGGTGCGATCGTTGCCGGCTCGACGACGGGAGCCGATTCTTTCAACTCTTCGGCATCAAACGAAAACGAATCGGACAATTCGATTGGTTTGGGCGGAGTCGGCTCGGGCAACGGTTCGGCGGGTTCGGGCTGATACGACCGACCCGCCTCGATCAAATCGAGCAGGTTCGGCAGCTTCTGCGTCGGAATTTCGAGCAGGCGACCCCAGTCCGCCCATTGAGTGAAGACTCGCTCGAACAGGGCCGCCAAGGCTTGCGCGTCGATGCCCACTGCCTCGCAGCCGACAACCAACTCCGACGCACTGGCGGCTGCCTGGCGATCGTTGGGCGCCACGCACACGTCGGCGATCTGTGACGCGGCATGCACGATCCGCGCGAGGTCGCGACCAGACGTGCGTTCTTCGAGACCGCTCGCCGCCGGATTTTCTTGGTACTGGGCCGCGTCACACACCGCCCGGGGCAGGCCCCAATCGGCGAGCATCACGGCGCTCAACTCGTTGTGGTCGGTGATGAACGCCGCTTGCTCCAGCCGGATCAGAGCCTCCGGCCGACCATTGTTCCATTTGGCGAGAATGTCTGCGTACTGCTCGGTATGAATGCTGGCCAGAGCCAGGCGGCCGATTTCCGCCAACAGGCCGGCGGTGAAT
>DASRXU010000520.1:0-10217 GCA_035687365.1 Planctomycetaceae bacterium
CTTCGGGGGCTCGGCCCGCAAGTTGGTGATGCAGGCGGTGCAGTCTCACAAGATCAGCCGCGCGGAACTTGCCGAAATCCGCAACCTGCTGGATCAACTCGAAGAGGGCGAACCATGAACGCGCTGCCCACTCTCGTCGACTCGCCGGCGATTGAACGCTTGGGATGGACCTTGCTCCACTCGGCCTGGCAAGGCCTGATCGCGGCACTCGTTTTGTCGGTTCTCTTGCCCACGATTCGCCGGCGGGGTGCTCGTGCTGCGTATGCCGTCTGTTGCGAAGCCCTGCTGCTGACGGTGTTGCTACCAGCTGCCACGTTCTGTCTGCTTCCCAGCTCGCCGTCCACTCAGACGACGACAAGCGTGGTCTCGGCCTCTGCGACCGGAAGAGGGCCGGGCGATCGGCCCTTGCGACCGAACTCGATGTCGCCGTACAGCGTCGATCCGACAAGTGCGACAACGGTGAAAGGCAACGATCGAATTTCGGCACGGCAGCAACATATCGCAGCGCCGCCCAGGGGGTCGAGCGAAGAATCATCGATCGCCAAGGCAGCGGCGTCATCAGCAGGAACGCTCTCTTTGCAGAAATCGACATCCGTCGCGTCGGCTTGGCGCGGGGGAGCTGTCACTCTCTGGCGACACCTCAGCGACCGGCTTGCGTCGTGGCTCCCCTGGGCCGTTCTGGCTTGGACCGCGGGAGTGCTGGCACTTTCGTTATGGAACATCGGCGGATGGTTTACGGCGCGCCGGCTTAAATCGCGGGGAACCAGTTCCGTCTCTATAGCCATTCAGAAGGCAGGCACGCGCATCGCCCAGCAGCTCGGCCTGACGCGCAGCGTGCGGCTGTTGCAGTCGGCGCTGGTCGATTCACCCGTCGTGATCGGCGCGTTCAAGCCGGTCATCCTCCTGCCGGCCAGCCTGTTGACTCAGATTCCCGTGGATCAGCTCGAATCGCTGCTGGCACACGAGTTGGCCCACGTCGTGCGGCACGATTACCTGGTCAATCTGGTGCAGAGTGTGATTGAGACTCTGCTCTTCTATCATCCCGCCGTTTGGTGGATCTCGGCCCAGGTGCGGGCCGAGCGAGAGAACTGCTGCGACGACCTGGCCGTTGCCATTGCCGTGGATCGGGCCGTTTATGTGCGAGCACTGGCCAGCGTCGCCGGCGCACGGACTTCAACAATGGTCCCTGCGGCGACAGGCGGCCTGCTGGTCTCCCGACTGCGGCGAATCTTGGGGGTTGTCGATCCCGTCGCTGCGCATCCGTCACGCTGGCTGACAGGCGTGGCGATTCTTTTGCTGTGCGGGGCGGCGATCACAGTATTCGCCCTAGGTTCACCTCCCGCGACTGCGCAGGTCAATGCGCCTAAGAGCGAGGAGCGGAATTCGCACAAGTCACCCCGGCTGCGCACAAGCGGCCGCACGCAGATCCAAGTTCTTGACGAAGCTGCCAAGCCGGTGCCCGACGCGCTGGTCAACGTGGAGATGGTAACTGAGGAAGGGACGCGAAAGGTCCGCGACTATCAGTGCGATGCTCAGGGGCGGGTCACCGTCGATCTGTCAAAATCCCTCGACAGCTTGCAACTCTTCGTGTCGAAACCTGGCTGGCTCAAGGACCAGAAAGCTTTCTGGGCCAATTCTCCAAAGAACCCATCGGTCATCCCCGAAACTATTCAATTTCAATTGTTTCGCCCAATCGATATCGGCGGAATCGTCACGGACGAGCAACGCCGCCCCGTCAACGGAGCTCGCGTCCAATACAGGGATGGTGCGACACAAGTGCGATCCGAGGCTGTCACGGATGCAAAAGGACGCTGGCTAATCGGCAATGTACGCCCCGGCGCGCATGCGGCAGACCAACTGGACATCACTCATCCAGACTACCTCGCCAGTAGCTCATTGGTAGACGCGGCCTGGAAACAAGGTCTTCTGACGTTTGCCGAACTCCGCTCGCAGACTGCAGTCGTCGTGATGCACTCCGGTCTCGCAGTTACGGGCAAAGTCACCGATCCAACGGGGGAGCCGATCGAGCGAGCCCCAGTGCTTTGGGGAAGCGGCGCGAGGCACGAGTCTGCGGAGATGTGCCTCACGAACAAGGACGGAGAATTCCGCTTCCGAGCGAAAGCGCCCGGACCGTTGACAGTGACGGTTTTCGCGCAAGGCTGGATGCCTGAGCAACGGGCAATCGTGGTGGCGCCGGGCATGCGATCGACCGATTTCCAGTTGGGACTCGGCAAGAAGCTGCGAATGCGGTTCGTCGACCGAGCCGGGAAGCCGGTCCCTGGTGTCGGGGTGATCTTGGGGCGCTGGCACGGTTTCAACAGCAATCCGTATCTTCGCGAACTCAAGCTTCCGTTCCAGGCGGACAAGAACGGCGTCTTCGAGTGGGACTGGGCACCCGACGACCTGCTCACCTTCGATTTGATCAAGCCGGGATACGGCAGTAGCGAAGTGCATGTCACGGCGGATGGTCGCGAACAAACCCAGATCCTCAATCCACTGCTGCATATTTCCGGGAACGTGGTCGATGCGAAGACCGGGCGGCCGATCGATGCCTTCATCTCGATCCCGGTCCACTACGATCATCTGGATCGTGCTTATGTCTCGCGTTCGGACTCGCAGCATTGCCGCGCGGGACGGTTCGACGTGAACTTCGACGGCAACGCTGGCCCCGACATTTTCGCACACTGAGTTCAGATCGAATCTCCGGGATACAAACCCTATCAAACACCGCGCCCTTACAAGATCGGTGACGCCAGTGCCGTTCTCAGTGTGCGGCTCGAGCCGAGCGATCGCTATCTCGGACGGGTCGTTGACGGGAATGGCCGACCGGTTGAAGGAGCCGACGTGTTGGTCACGAGCAAGTCGGAACCGGGAGCCATCCGGGACCTCGAAGAACTTCACAAGGGGCCTCCGTCCGGGCTGCAATTCAAAACGGATCTCGCTGGTGCGTTTGAAATGCCTGCGCCGATTGAGCGCTACCTCGTTCAAGTCGTGTCGCCCAAAGGCTACGTGGCAGTCGAACGGGCGACCCCTCAACCACCCGGACAAATTCGGATCGCGAAGTGGGCCAAGGTGACCGGCCGGATGCTGCAGTCCGGAAAGGCCGTGCCGAATTGCCCGGTTGTGATCGAGCAGATCGGAATCAACGCTCCGGGAGTTCCGCGGGCGTTCACCAATCGCAGGGGCACGACGCACGCGGATGGTTCATTCGTCATCGAGAGGGTCCCGCCGGTTGCTTCGACGGTGTATTGGAACGTGACTGCGCCGCACGCTTCCAGACGGTGGATCCCCCTGCAACTGAGACCCGGCGAAACGCGCGACGTGCTGCTGGGAGGCGCGGGAATTGAGGTGACGGGTCAATTGGTTGCTGAAAACCAACCTCCCGGCTTCAACTACGAGTTCGCGGTCAACGATCTCGTGGCGAAACGGCCGGGGATTGAACCGCCCGCATTTCTCGCTGCCAAAGGCTTCGATTGGAAGAGTGGCTGGACCCTCGATTGGCTGACTACCGCGGAGGGCCGCGCTTACCTCCGTACGCTCGAACACTGGTACGTGACGCCCGAGCCCAATGGTCAGTTTCGGATTTCGGGAATCGGTCCGGGAGAATACGACCTCGCATTCAATCTCTTCGGAAAATCAATCGAAGATCCTCTCGTGCCTGTCGCGTCCCGAGTCGTGCACTTCTCCATCAAGCCGGGCCAAACGCAGCTCGACTTGGGCAGGCTTTTGATTCCGCCGCTCAAGCCGCCGAAAGCCCGGGGAGCCGCCGTACAGGAAAGCGAGCCCAAAACTTCGGACTCGAAGCCGCAGACCTCCCGGTAACGAAGCAGACGTCGAGGGCCGCAAGCTGCGACGACAAGTCATGCCAAGACCGCGTGGTCGTGCCCAAAAAATGGGCACCCGCCGCCGACTTCCTATATGATCGGGAAGGAGTCGCGTCAGTCCTGGCAGGACGGTCCGATGCAGGCCAAACGGTATCACCCTCTGACGTTCGTCACGTTTCTGCTAGCAGTTCTTCTCGTGATACCGATGCAAATCGAGCTGGTACACGGGGCGTTGGTGCACGACCACAGCGCCGTCGAAGCGATTACAAGCTTCGTGGCAACATCGCTCGTCCTGATCATTCCCCTGCTCTACGCAAAGCGAGAGACTTCCAAGCATCCTGAGCGATTCAAGCCCCGGTTGCTCTCGAAGATCACCTGGACCATTGTTGCGCTCAGCATGGCGCTTTCCGGCCTCAATATCACGGCTTACCTGACGTACGCGGGTTGAATGAAAACAATCGGCTGGTTGATATTGGCGGCGATCGGTGTCGCCGTCTCGATCTGGGCCTATCAGTCCGCGCGGCCTGCGGACGGCTTTACGCCAATTTGGTCGGGGCTGATCGTCGTGGCGCGGACTTCGTCGCAGCGATTCGACGAGCCGATCCCGTTTCCGTCGACGAAGGCCGGCGTCATTCCGTTGCCGGTTTCCGGTTTGGCCGCATTTTTGGGGATGCGGGCGGGTAGCGGGAAAGACGGCGGTCGCGGCATTCGGTTTCAACTGTCGGAAAAACTGATCGACGTGTCACTGAAGGAGGCGGGGATCACTGAAAGCAGTTTGGCCTGGGGCAAGCTCCCGCGGGTCGGACGCAACGAAGTCATCGCAGGTTACGAGGTGGCTCAACAGGCAGACGTCCAAGTCGCCGACACGGTTTATAAAGTCACAGGCGGGCTGGGAAGCGCGGCCGGCCTCTTCAGCCGTAGCTACGTCCTGCCGGCCGAGGATCGGACCGGCGAGCACGGGGACGAGAGCGACGCCGGCTTTCGACCGGCCGTGCTGATTCCGCTGGAGGCCAGGCAGCTTGCTAACAGGCAAACCGAGGAACAGCTGCAGAAGCGATTTCCGCCCGACCAGTTCGATCGGGCGGCGTGTCTGCCCGCAGTCGGGCCGCAAGCATTTTACGCTTCGCTGTTTGGCGAAGGACTATTGCTCTTGGGCGGCTCCGCAATTTTCATTGCGGCGTACGGTGCGTTGGCCGCCCGCGTCGGTCGGAACGTTTTGCGCGATCCCTTGGTCGCGCTCTCCACACACCGTCGACTGATCTGGACGGTCCATTTAGTCTATTTCGGCCTGTATCTGCTGGCCGCGGCCCTTGTTTATCGAGCACCCGACGTTCGGAACGCACTGCAAGCGATCATTCAGAACAATTTGCGCGAGGGCAGTGGCCTGCTGGCTTTTGCCGGGAAGGCCTATCTCAGCGGCAATATCCTCTGGGCGGCCTTAGTGACTCTGGCGGTCAACTTCCTCTTCGGCTCCGTGCTGTACTTGATTCTGCCGTCGTGCGTGATTCCCGGCAGCGGCGCCTTGTTGGCGGGATTTCGTGCGGTCACGTGGGGATTATTGCTGGGGCCGGCGACGTTGCAGCAGGCGCTGGTGATGCTGCCGCACTCGGGCACGCTGCTGCTGGAAGGCGAGGGATACATCCTGGCCACATTTTTCGGTCTGATGTTCGCGATTTCCCTCTTCGGTCCAGGTGCCGATGCGAGTGTCCTGAGCCGTTACAAGCGTGGCCTCGTGCTGACTGTGAAAGGCAGCCTGTTGGTCGCCCTCGTGCTGGCCGTCGCGGCACTCTATGAGGCGACCGAAGTGATTCAGATGCTGAAGAACTCGGGAGCGATCTAGCGCCCCGTCCCAGACGGGAGGGCCCAGATGTCCGACAAAAGTCACTTCGGCATTCTCGCAGCGCCGTTGCAACCGCCGCTCTTTGGCAGATGCCCGAAGTGCCGCCGCTGGTTCGTTTTCCATCAGGTGCTGACTGAACAATCGACCGTTTCGAGCAACGTGACAACTTACCGCTGCGCGCGGTGCGGCCACGAAGAGAAGTTCGCCCACGAACATCCACGCCACGCCGTATAGTTAACCGTCGAACAGCGGGCATCTTCTGCTCTCCCGCAGCCTGCGATAGAGTGGAGAGGTACGCATCCGTCGTCGGTCGAGGCGGCTGTTTTTGCGGCCCCATGATCGCGACCAAAGGATGTGCGCAGGCGCTGCTAAGGTCGAGTTCGCATGTGTGGCATTACGGGAGTGAGTTGGACGAGCGTTGCGGAACCGACCGCTCTGGACGTCGTCTGGCGAATGACCGATGTCATCGCGCATCGGGGCCCCGACGATTCCGCGGTCTACCACTCCTCCGCCGGCCGGCGATTTTCGCGACAGGAACCGGCGCCGAACGGCCTGACGAATTCGCGAAAGGCGGGAGCGGCTCTCGCCTTCCGGCGGCTCGCCATTATCGATCTGGTGACTGGCCAGCAACCGCTCGCCAACGAAGACGAGACGGTCTGGATCGCCTTCAACGGGGAAATCTACAACTATCTCGAGTTACGGCCCGACCTGGAGGCACGCGGGCACCGCTTTCGGACGCATAGCGACACCGAAACGATCGTCCATCTCTACGAGGAATACGGTCCGAATTGCGTCGACCGCCTGCGCGGGATGTTCGCCCTGGCGATTTGGGACGAGCGACGCCAGCGACTGTTCCTCGCCCGCGATCGCCTTGGAAAGAAACCGCTCTTCTATCGGTTGGACCGAGAGCGGTTGTTGTTCGGCAGCGAACTCAAGACGCTGCTGCAATATCCGGGGGCACCGCGCGAAGTCGATCCGGCCGCGCTCGATGCGTATCTGACCTATCAATATGTGCCGCACCCGGCATGCATCTTGAAGGGCTACAACAAGCTGCCGCCGGCGCACTGGGCCATGTACGAGAAGGGGCGCTTGCAGGTCGAGCGGTATTGGACCCCGCCTTACGAGTCTTCTGCGAACTCGTCTAATGGGAACGGCCACTCGCACACCGTGCCCGCGTCGTACGAGGCGTGGAAGAAAGAACTGCGTTCAACCCTTACCGAGGCGGTGCGGTTGCGGTTGCGAAGCGATGTGCCGTTGGGAGCCTTTTTGTCCGGCGGCATCGACTCGACGATCATCTCGGGACTGATGCAACAAGAGGCCGGACAACCGATCCACACGTTTTCGATCGGTTTCCCGGTCAAGAAGTTCGACGAGACGTCGTACGCCCGCGAGGCGGCCGCTTTCCTGGGAACGCGGCACCATGAGCAAATCGTCGAGCCGCATGCCCTGTCGATTCTTCCCAAGCTGATTTGGCATTACGACGAGCCGTTTGCCGACAGCTCGGCGATCCCGACGATGTATCTCTCGGAGATGACTCGGCGCGAGGTCACGGTCGCACTTTCGGGCGACGGCGGCGATGAGCTGTTTTGCGGCTACGACCGCTACCGGGCGGTTCGCATCGCCGAGCGGACCGACCGGCTGCCCGGTTGGGTGAAGAAGTTTTTGTCGGCCTCACTCTGGCAACGGTTTCCCAGCTCGGTCGAGCAAAAATCGTTTCGCCGACGCGTGAAGCGACTCTTGGCGGAACTTTCCAAACCGCCCGAACGGCGTTACCTGCGGTGGATCAACATTTTCGACGAGGGCCGCCGCCGCGCGCTCTACACCGACGACTTCGCCGCACGGTTGGGCTCCGTCGACTCGGCCGATTTCCTGCTCGAGGCCTATCGCACGTGCCCGAGCCGCGACTTCATCACGCGCACGACGTGTGCCGACGTGTTGACGTATCTTCCGTGCGACATCCTCACCAAGGTCGACATCGCCAGCATGGCCTACGGCCTCGAAGCCCGCTGTCCGTTCTTGGACACAGAGGTCGCCGAATTGGCGGCCCGCATGCCGATCGAGTTGAAGCAAACGTCAGCCGGCGGCAAGCGAATCCTGATCGACACGTTCCGCGACTTGCTGCCCCCGTCGATTCAGACCCGTCCCAAGATGGGCTTCGGCGTGCCGCTCGATACCTGGTTCCGCGGCGAACTGCGGCCCCTCTTGCACGACACGCTGCTCGACTCCCGCAGCCTCTCACGCGGGTATTTCAAGCCGGAAAGCGTTCGTCGATTGGTTGAGGAGCACGACGCCCGGCGATGGGACCATAGCTATCGCCTGTGGGCCCTGCTCTGCTTCGAGTTGTGGCAACGCACGTGGCTCGACCCAGCCAATCCGCCCAGCGCCCCAGTCGCCGACCTCGTGAACGTGCATTCCGGGGCGATTTAAGGAGCGGTGGTCCGCGTTCCCAACTGACCGGGAACCTCACCTGTTCACTTGGCCCGGGCAGCGGCCCGTTGGCGTTGAATATTCCGCGGGCGTTGTTAGAGTATCCGTCTGAAACAGTCGTGGTATCAAATTCGGACCGAAAGTCTTTTGTCGGGCTGGCCCGTTCGATTCAGATGTTGAATTTCGGACGGAAAGCATGATGCAGACGCGAGTTGGGATCGCAGCATGAAGATGAGTGTGGATCGGAAGACGGAGCTGATTCGCCAGTATCAGCGTACCGAGGCGGACACCGGCTCTCCGGAAGTTCAGATCGCCGTGTTGACCGAGCGAATCTCCAACTTGACCGAGCACCTGCAGAGCCATCAGAAGGATCACGCGAGCCGGCGAGGCCTGCTAATGCAGGTTCATAAACGTAAGCGCCTGCTCGAGTACCTGCGACAGACGGATCCCGAACGATTCCGCGACATCAAGAATAAGCTTTCGATCCGGAAGTAGTTCGTCGCTTGTCCTCGTGTCACGAATTTCGAGCCTGGCGCATGGTGCGCAGCGGCTTGAAGTCAGGTCACTCGCATCTCGGCAGACGTGCATCCAAGGATGCCGGTCTGCCCGGCGGCTCCATCGAGTCGCGGCGAGGCCGGCCGAGTTGTGGTCCGCGCTGCGGGGTTGCCGCAGGGGGCGGTGCGCATGAGTGCCAAGCGTAACATCATTGAGGAAAATGTACGTGAAAGTAACTGTTGAACGCGAAATCGGTGGACGCACTTTCCGCCTGACCACAGGTGAAATCGCCAAACAGGCCAGTGGGGCTGTTCTGGTGCAATACGGAGAAACGGTCGTCTTTGTGGCCACCCAATCGGGCCCGCCCCGACCTGGCATCGATTTCTTCCCCCTGACCGTCGATTACCGCGAGCGCTTGGCTGCCGCGGGTCGCTTTCCTGGCGGCTTTTTGAAACGCGAAGGGCGTCCCACAACTCGAGAAGTTTTGACGAGTCGGCTCACCGATCGCCCGTTGCGACCCTTGTTCCCGGAGGGCTTCACCGATGAGGTGCAGATCCAGGGACAATGTATTGCCTGCGACCCGGAGAACGATCCGGACGTCCTCTCGACCACCGGGGCCAGTGCCGCGCTGTGCGTCTCGCCAATCCCGTTTAACAGTCCGATCGCCGCGGTGCGTGTCGGCATTGTGGACGGCCGGCTCATCATCTTCCCGACACAGGAACAGCTCAAAACGAGCACTCTCGATCTGATCGTTGCGGGAAGCAAAGAGTCGGTGTTGATGATCGAGGGATTCGGACAGGAAATTCCCGAGGACAAGATGGTCGAAGCCATCATGTTCGGACACCGCGAGATTTTTAAGCTGTGCGAGTTGCAGGAAGAACTGGTCGCCAAGGCCGGCGTCACTCCTGCAAAGTTCGAGGCGCCAGCCGCCAATCCGTTTGCCGCCTTGCTCGAAGCGAAAGCCTTGGACAAACTGCGCAAGCTGAAGCAGAATCCGAGCAAGGCCGAGCGTCACACGGCAACCGACGAGCTGAAGGCTGCTTTGGCTGCCGAGTTTTTCCCCGACGGGGCGGACGTCGACGCCGAGGGTCGCACCAAGCTGCAATTTAACGTTGCGTTCTACGCCCTCGAGGGGAACGCAGTTCGCGGGCTGTTGCTCGAGGGTAAACGACTCGACGGCCGCTCGACGGACCAGTTGCGGGACGTCTCCTGCGAAGTCGGAGTATTGCCACGAGTTCATGGCTCGGCCCTGTTCACACGCGGCGAAACGCAGTCGTTAGCGACGGTTGCCCTTGGCACTCCTCGTGACAAGCAGCGCGTCGACGGACTCTTCGGCGAAGTCTCCAACCGCTTCATGCTGCACTACTATTTCCCGTCCTATTCGGTGGGAGAAGTCCGACCCATCCGCGGACCGGGGCGACGCGAGATCGGTCACGGCTGCCTGGCCGAGCGATCGGTCGAGCGGGTGATTCCGCCGGAAGATCGGTTCCCGTATACGATCCGGGTGATCTCGGACATCACCGAGTCCAACGGCTCGAGTTCGATGGCCTCCGTCTGCAGCGCGACGCTTTCGATGATGGATGCCGGGATCCCCATCGTCCAACCGGTGGCGGGCGTTTCGATCGGCCTCG
>DASRXU010000521.1:0-10492 GCA_035687365.1 Planctomycetaceae bacterium
AACGCCTCGCGCTGTCGGCCGAACAACTGGCCGAAAAACAGAAGACGGCCGACGAGAAAATGCACAATCACTGGAAGGTCGTCGACGGCGTGTTGATGTTCGACGGCGCGCCCTTCAAGGATGCCGACAACATCTGCACCGAGAAACAGTACGGCAACTTCGAGATGCTGGTCGATTGGAAGATTGAAAAAGGGGGCGACAGCGGCATCTACCTGCGCGGCTCACCGCAGGTGCAGATCTGGGAGCCGGATGACCCCGCGCAAGCCAAGCACGGAGCGGCCAAGGGTTCTGGCGCCCTGTGGAACAACGAAAAGAACGAGCGATTCCCGCTCGTGCGCGCCGACAATCCAATCGGCGAATGGAACACGTTCCGCATTCGCATGGTGGGCGATCGCGTCAGCGTCTGGCTCAACGGCAAGCTGGTCACCGACAATGTTGTGATGGAAAACTATTGGGACCGCGGGCGGCCGATGTACGAGCGCGAGCAAATCGAGTTGCAAAACCACAACCATCCGCTTTACTTCCGCAACATCTTTATCAAGGAGCTGCCGTAGCCGTGGGTGGCACTGGCGGCTTGTCCGCCAGTGGGTTCTGAAACCGACAGAGCACTGGCGGACAAGCCGCCGGTGCCACCCAAAAACAGTGTCAACCGAACTCAGGAGCGTCCGAGATGGCGTCGGTCGATTGGTATTATCACCGGCCGGGCTGCACAACCTGTGGCAAGTCGCAAGCCTTTCTCGAGCGGAAGAAGCTCGCGATCAAAGAGCAGGTCAACGCGGCCAAAATCCGCTTCGAGCCCAAGCAGGCGCTTGAGCTGGTCCGGCAAGCGGGCCGCGTCGTCGTGGCGAAAGGGAAAAAAGTTCTCGACTTCGACATGAAGCGCGACCCGCCGGACGACGAAACTCTGCTCGCACACATCATCGGCCCCAGCGGCAAGTTGCGGGCCCCGGTGATCCGACGCGGCTCAACCCTGTTGATCGGCTTTGCGGAGGACGAGTTCGCCAAGGTGCTCGGAGCGAAGTAAGTTTGAGGCACGTCGTCGCTGAACATCGGTTGAATGATGCGCCGTGGAGGTTCTGTCGAGGTGCACATTTCCCAAGCCGACGGCTCGCCGTCGGTTCGGAACGACAGCAAAGCTGTCGGCTTGGGGAATGTTAACGCGTTAGATGGATCCACGTTCGTTCGATGCCACCTACGTCGCTCTCAATGAATGCAGGCGGAGGAGACAGCGCATGGACCTGTCCGGGCGAGTCGCGATTGTCACCGGCGGAGGCAAGCGCATCGGGCAGGCCTTGTGCCTCGCGCTGGCCAAAGCCGGTTGCTCGGTCGTCGTCCACTATTCGCATTCTGCCGACGAAGCGCGCGAGACCCTCGAGCAGATTGCGTCGCTTGGTCGCGAAGCGGTCAGCGTCGGTGCGAATTTCCAGGAGCCGGCCGCCGCGGCGCCCGTCGTGATCGAAGCGGCTCACAAGCGTTTTGGGCGTGCCGACATTCTGATCAACAGCGCCGCGATCTTTTCGACCGCCTCGCTCGCCTCCACCACCGAGGCCGATTGGGACCGGCATTTTGCAATCAACCTGAAGGCTCCGGCCTTCCTGTGCCGTGAGTTCGCCGCCCGCCACCCGGCCGGACAGCCGGCCGCGATCGTGAACATCGCCGACTGGCGAGGTCTGCGTCCCGTGCCCGGTCATTTCTCCTACACGCTGACCAAGGCCGGCGTTGTGGCACTCACTCGCATCTTGGCGGTCGAGTTGGCTCCCGACATCCGCGTGAACGCCGTCGCACCCGGAGCCATCTTGCCGCCCCCGAATGCCGGGCCCGAATATCTGGAACGCCTGGCGAGCCAAGTCCCATTGAAACGCCACGGCGATCCGGACGACATCGCTAGCGCCGTGCTGTATCTGCTGCGCTCCGACTTTGTCACGGGCGAAGTGCTGTGCGTGACCGGGGGCGAGGAATTGTTGTAGGAAGCAAAGCCTCGAGCACCTCCCTTGGAAGGGTGTCCGATCGAGGCCACGTCTGTTTCGCGAAGATACAACGAAGGATCTTGGAGCCGCGACCGTGAGGGAGCGGGGTCTAACGCTCGCTTCCAGCCGTAATAGCCCGCTCCCTCACGGTCGCGGCTCCAAAACTCGATCAAATTCTCGGACGGACTCACGCTCCCTTTTCGGGCTGGCGTGCGCCCGCCGCAGGTATGAGAATAGAGAGAGCGCTAGAGCGAATTTCGCTCGCGCGGGTCCGCCGAGAGAATCGATGGCTGACAAGATCCGCATCAACGGTCTGTTTCTGCGTACGATCATCGGCATCAATCACGATGAGCGCGAGCACAAGCAGGATGTGCTGATCAATTTGTCTCTCGACGTCGACACGCGGCCCGCCGCCCGCACCGACCAGATCGAAGACGCGATCAATTACCGGACGATCACCAAGAACGTCATCGACCTGGTTGAGAACTCGCGATTCTTCCTGGTGGAGCGGATGGCCGACGAGATCGCTCGCCTGTGCCTGCGCGATGAGCGAGTCCAGGCCGTGCGCGTCAGCATCGAAAAGCCGGCGGCGCTGCGATTCGCCCGCTCGGTCGGCGTCGTGATCCGCAGAAGCCGGGCGGATGTCTGACCGGTCGACCAACCGCGCGTATCTCTCGCTCGGCTCCAATATCGAGCCGGAACAGAATCTTCCGGCAGCCGTCCGTGCGTTGACCTCGTTCGGCCGAATCGTGGCCGTGTCGAATGTGTGGGAATCGGCGCCGTTCGGGTCACACGGCGCAAACTTTCTGAATGCCGCCGTACTGCTGGAGACCGAACTTTCCGCGACGGAAATCTATCAACAGGCGATCGTGGAGGTCGAGCGACAACTCGGCAGAGTCCGCGATCCGCACGACAAGAATGCCCCGCGGACGATTGACGTCGACCTGTCCCTGTTCAATCACGACGTCTTCGAGTGGGCCGGACATCGGGTTCCCGATCCCGAGATCCTCAAGCGGCACTTCGTCGCCGTTCCGCTGGCGGAACTCGACCCCGACTATGTGCACCCGACTGAGGGCCGACGGCTGGCCGACATCGCCGCGAGCTGGAGGTCGAGCCCAGGTCTTGTTGGGCGACCCGACGTCAGACTCCGCTAGAGGAGCTAGCGGAAATCCGACTTGGCGGGCAGAAGGTCCCGGTTGTTTAAGAACACACCGCGCTTAGAACACTTCCGGCTGGGAATAGAACATGTTGTAGAAGGTCGGCGTGCCGTACGTGTTGTCGTACAAGTAGGGCGCGACGTAGCCGTATTGGGCCACGGGCGGTTCGCCGGTGGCCGGGTACGGCATCTGGCCGAGCATCAGCCCCAACGTGGCTTCGCTGCGATAAGACGGATGCGCCACATACTCGGCGCGGCTGAACGGGATCGAGTGATAGACGTCGGAGTAGCTGGCACGCGGCGGACCAGCCGAGTGCGGCCGACCGGGAATGATTCGCATTTCGCCCGCCGCAGGTGCCTTGGCGGGAGCGGGTGCGGGATCATAAGTTGTCGGCGTCGGCTTGGCGACCGGCTCTTGCAAGCCGGGAGCCGGTGCGGGTTGGGAAGGCCGAGGCGTGGCCGGCGCTTGGGCCAGTCGCACCTTGGTCGCCGGGAGGATCCGAATCTTCCAGGAATCGTCGGCCGAAGCCGCAGTCGCGAGGGCAGCCACGAGGCAGAAGGCGGACCAGACACGCAGATCCGAAATCCGCCGGACGTACCCCACCGTGTTGTGCGCACGGGGGGCCGTCAGGCGGACTGAGATCCCAGAGTTCTCACGCACCGTCATGGCAGGCTCTTTATGAGTAGGTTATCACAAATCTCAAACTACCGATTATTCCTAATTTACCTATCATTACTGACACCGGTCAACGGGCATGTTTGCAAATCGGAGCATGTCCCTCATCGCTGAACCAGCGCCCCCGAGGCAAGAAACGCGACTTGCGCCGCCGGTTGACCGCAGCCAATCGCTGCGTCTAAAGTAAATGCTCACAGAGATTTGCAACGCGACCGTAATTTCGGAATTGGGGAGGGAGGCGCGCGACTTGTCCGCAAAAGCCTGGGGTGGCCGATTTCAGCAGTCAACCGATCCGCGGGTCGAACGGTTCACCGAGTCGATCAGTGTCGATCGCCGTCTGGCCGCCGTCGATATCAGCGGCTCCCAGGCCCATGCGCAGATGCTGGCCCAGGCCGGACTAATCACGAACGGTGAATGCCAGACGATCGTCGCGGCGCTCGACGCAATCGGCAGCGAAATCGAAGCGGGAACGTTTCCTTTTCGTACCGAGCTTGAGGACATCCACATGCACGTCGAGCAGGCGCTGATTGCTCGCACGGGCGATGTCGGCCGCAAACTGCATACGGCACGCAGCCGCAACGATCAGGTGGCGACGGATCTCAAGCTGTTCGTGCGCGACGCGGCGGCACGACTCGACGGGCTGCTCGAAAACTTGCAGCGTGCCTTCGTCGCCCGCAGCCAGCGCGATCTGGATGCGATCGTCCCCGGCTACACCCATCTCCAGCGTGCGCAGCCGGTGATGGTCGTCCACTACTGGCTCGCCTACTGTGAAAAACTGGAGCGCGACCGCAGTCGTTTGAGCGACGCGATCAAGCGACTCAACGTTTCCCCCTTGGGCGCGGCCGCGCTCGCCGGGACTTCGCTCCCTATCGATCGGGACCTGACAGCCAAGCTGCTCGACTTTGCCGGACCCGCGGCCAACAGTCTCGACGTGTCTCATGATCGCGACTTTCTCGTCGAGTTCTTGTTCGTCTTGTCGCTGGCGTCGGTGCATCTGAGCGGTTGGGCGCAGGAATGGATTCTTTGGTTCTCGACGGAATTCGGATTCTTGAAACTGCCCGACGGGCTCACGACCGGTTCGTCGATCATGCCGCAAAAGCGGAATCCGGACGTGCTCGAGTTGATTCGGGGCAAGTCGGCCCGCGTGGTCGGAGCGCTCACGCAGGTTCTGTTTTTGCTCAAGGACTTGCCGCTCGCGTATAACCGCGATCTGCAAGAAGACAAATCGCCCCTGTTCGACGCGTGTGACACGCTGGCCGCGTGTTTGGAGTTGGCGGCTGAAGTCGTCGCCAGTGCGGAATTGCAACGCGAGCGAATTGCGGCCCGGCTCGAAGAAGGTTTTCTCGACGCGACGGCCCTGATGGAATATCTCATTCTGCGGGGCGTGCCGATGCGGACGGCCCACGAAACAGTGGGCCGGCTGGTCGCCACGTGTGAGACCGAGGGCTGTCGCCTCGCGCAGCTGCCGCTCGACCGGCTGCAGTCGGCGTGTGACAAAATCGGGCCGGACGTGTCTGGCGTGCTGGGCGTCGAGAACGCCGTCAAGGCGCTCGCCAGCTATGGTTCCGGCGGCCGCGGCCCGGTGCTCGAGCAGTTGGCCCGCTGGCAGGCGAAGCTCGGAATGCATGCGTAACATCCGCCTGACGCTGGCGTACGATGGGACCGGCTACGTCGGCTGGCAGATTCAGCCCAACGGCACCTCGGTGCAGTCGGTCGTCGAAGCGGGCATTCGCGAGTTCAGCGGCGTCAATTCGTCCCTGATCGCAGCCGGCCGCACCGACGCGGGCGTGCATGCCTTGGGTCAGGTCGCCAACTTCCGCACCGAGTCGGCCATCCCCTGCCAGGGATTTCGGGCCGGCCTGCAAACCTATCTGCCGCGCGATGTGCTCGTCGTCGACGCCGACGAGGTACCGCTCGACTTTCACGCCACGTATGCCGCGAAACGCAAGCGCTATCGCTACGTGATTCAAAACGCCCGCGCGGCGAATCCGTTTCTGCGCTCCTATGCCCACGAGTATCATGCCGCACTCGATGAGCACGAAATGCACGAGGCCGGACAAGTGCTCGTCGGCACGCACGACTTCCGCGCGTTCGAGACCCAGCATCCGAACACGGCCACCAGTGTGCGGACCGTATTCGAGTTAACCGTGCGCCGCTTTTCCGAATGGTGGGCGTGGAACGCGTGCGGTGCAAACAATCCGGGACCCGTAGCGCCACATCCAAACAACGCCAGCGGTCAGTTCATCGCGATCGACATCGTCGCCGACGGATTCTTGTACAACATGGTCCGCACGATTGCCGGCACCTTGATCCGCGTCGGCGAACACAAGTGGGACGCCCAGCGCGTGCGTGAGATCCTCGAGCACGGCGACCGTCCGCAGGCCGGCCCCACCGCGCCTGCCTGCGGGCTGTACCTCGTCCGCGTCGACTACGGCGAGGGACAGCCGTGAAATTTCGCGTCGTACATTTCATCACCCGTTTGATCATCGGCGGCGCGCAAGAGAACACGCTGCTGACGGTCGAGGATCAGCATCGACTGCACGGAGACGAAGTGACGCTGATCTCTGGACCCGGGCTGGGGCCGGAGGGATCACTCGTCGAGCGGGCTCAAAAGGGCGGGCTCGATCTGCGGATCATGCCCGAGCTGCGGCGCAGCATTCATCCGTGGCGCGATTGGGACAGCTATCGCCACTTGTTGAAACTGCTGCGGGAGATTCGCCCGCAGATCGTGCACACGCATAGCTCCAAGGCAGGCATCCTGGGCCGCCTGGCCGCGTCACATCTGGGCATTCCGGCCGTGCACACCATTCACGGGGCCGCGTTTCACTACGGGCAAAATCCGATCGCCCATCACAGTTACATCCTCGCGGAAAAATGGGCCGCGCGGCACTGCCGCAAGTTCATCAGTGTGTGCGACGCGATGACCGATCAATACGTCGCCGCGGGCATTGCGCCGCGCGAACGATTCGTGACGATTTACAGCGGGATGGAGGTCGAACCCTTTCTCAATCCGCCGCGCTCGCGCGAAGACGTGCGAAAGGAATTGGGCCTGCGCCCCGAGCATGTCGTCATCACCAAGGTGGCGCGGCTCTTTCATCTCAAAGGGCACGAGTGCGTGATCGCGGCAGCCAGTCGCGTGGCGAAAGAGCATCCCAACGTGCGTTTTGTCTTCGTCGGGGACGGAATCCTGCGCGAGCAGTTCCGCGCTCAAATCGAGCAGGCTGGCTTGAACGACGTCTTTATCTTTACGGGACTCGTTCCGCCGTCGCGGGTCCCCGAATTGATTCAAGCCTCGGACATCGTGGTGCACGCCAGCTACTGGGAAGGTCTGGCCCGGGTCCTGCCACAGGCGCTGATCGCGGGGAAACCCGTCGTCAGTTACGACGTCGATGGCGCGCGGGAAGTCGTGATCCCGGGCCAAACGGGCTATTTGCTGCCGCCCCGCTCGGTGGATGAGCTGGCAACGGCCCTCTGTGAATTGGCCGGCAACCGGGAACTGCGTGAACGTCTGGGCCAAACGGGCCGCGAAGGCTTCGTCGACCAGTTTCGCCACGAGACAATGACCCGCCGCATCCGCGAGGTCTATGCGAGCCTGTTGGCGGGCTGAAACGGGTGCCATGCCCACGGCTCGGCGTGGGCATGCGTTGCAGACATGCCCACCCAAAGCTGTGGGCATGGCACCCGGCCGTTTCAGAGGGTCAAACGCACCAGTGGCCTGCAGACAGCCGGTGGGCCTACCAAACTTACCGGAATGCCGTTTGCTTACCCATTCCCCCTTGTCACCGTGGGGGTCCAATAGTCACACTGGTGGCTCAACATCCGATTCGACAGCTTTGATTCTGAAACAGCCTGGAATTCTGAAACAGGCCAAGATTCTGAAAACAGGGGAGTCACAATGCGGCACGTTCCACGGTCCTCTCTCCGGGTTTGGTTCCTCGGTGTGGCGGCGGCCGTTGTCATGGGGGCCGCCCCCTCGATCAAGGCAGCTCGCGCGGCCGACAACGGGCCAGTGATGACCAACCTCGACGAGGTTGATGCCGACTACGCCTTCCAAGGCGAGTACTACGGCACCCTGGCCCGCACGGGCGGCGGACCTTGGGAAACGATCGGAATCCAAATCGCGGCCCAAGGCGCCGGCGACTACATTGCCACCGTCTACCCAGGCGGATTGCCTGGCTTGGGCTATCAAGGTGAGCGGAAAACCCTCCTACGCGGCCGTCGCGAACCCGATCGCTTGAGGCTGTTCGGCGGAGACCTGGGATTCATCGTCGCCGACAATCTCGCGTGGCGGATCGATGAAAACCAGGAGATCCATAGTTGGGTTCAACGAGTCAACCGCATCAGCCCGACGATGGGAATGGCGCCTCCGCTGGGCGCGGTCGTGTTATTCGACGGAAAGGCGCCGGAGTCCCTGACGAATGCCGAAGTCACAGCCGACCGCTTGTTGAAGGTCGGAGCCTCGAGCCGCGATACGTACCAAGACTACTTCTTGCACGTCGAATTTCAGTGTCCTTATATGCCCTGCGCTCGCGGGCAGGCGCGAGCAAACAGCGGCGTCTATCTGCAATCGCGCTACGAAATTCAGATTCTCGATTCCTTCTCGCTCGAAGGATTCTCGAATGAGTGCGGCGGCATCTATCGGTTCCGTCGGCCCGACGTCAACATGTGCCTCCCGCCGTTGGCCTGGCAGACGTATGACATCGACTTCCGCGATGCTCGCTGGGAAATTGCGGGAGGGTGCCCTGGATGCACCCCTCACGACGCGAGGAAGAGCGAAGACGCGATGGTCACCGTCTGGCAGAACGGCTATCCGATTCACGAGCAGATCGCCATTCCCCACCCGACGGGCCACGGCAAACCCGAAACGCCGAACTTGCTGCCGATCGTCTTCCAGCAGCACGGGAGCCCCGTCCACTTCCGCAACATCTGGCTGGTCGTGAACTCCAAGGACACCAAGCACTACGTGCCGCAGTTGCCCTTGAAGGTCTACCAGCACCCGGGTGACTCTTACGGCAGCGTCTGGCTGCACGTGCCGCACGCTCATTGATCTGCGGCATAGGGCCGCACACTTACTGATCTGCGGCATAAGGCCGCACGTTCACTAAGTCCGCGGCACGACGATTGCATCTCTACGAAGCAGAGTTCCGGAGTTCTACCGCGGTTAGGCTTTGCGTGCGCTCGCATTCTGCGCCGGAGCCACCGCCCGTATCTCCGGTCTCCCGTCTTACACCCACGCTCTCTATTCGGACGGCAAAGCACTCTGTGAATAACTCAACCCACGCGCCCGCGAAGACTTCGAAATCCACAAAAGAGCCGGCGGAATCCGGGAACGGGAAGGCCGCGGCGGAACACGCAGTCGCCGACGCCGTCCCCAAAAGCGCCCCCGCACGCATCCTGGTGATCGACTTGGGCGGCACCAAGGTGAAAGTCCTGGCGACTGGGGAAACCGAAGTTCGCAAGGCCGAGTCCGGCCCGGCGTTTTCTCCGGCCAATCTGGTCGAGAACGTCGAGAAGCTCGCCGAGGGATGGCAATACGAGGCCGTGTCGCTCGGCTACCCGGGTCGCGTGGGACCGGCTGGTCCGAGTTCCGAGGCGGGCAACCTGGCTCCGGGCTGGGTTGGGTTCGACTTTGCCGCCGCTTTCAAAATGCCCGTTCGCGTGCTGAACGATGCGGCCATGCAAGCCCTCGGCAGCTACGAAGGGGGCCGCATGTTGTTCATTGGATTAGGAACTGGTTTGGGTTCGACGCTCATTTCCCAGAACGCGATCGTCCCGTTGGAGCTGGGCGGCTTACGTTACTCCCGCACGCAAACGCTCGGTCAGGTGTTGGGGCGCGAGGGTCTGAGGCGGATCGGAAAGAAAGCCTGGCGCGCGGCCGTCGCCTCGGTCGTCCACGAATTCATCTCTGCCTTCGAAGTCGAATACGTCGTGCTGGGCGGCGGCAACTCGAAGGAAGTCAAAGAGCTTCCGGCGGGCGCCCGCTTGGGACACAACCAAACGGCCTTTCGCGGCGGGTTTCGTCTCTGGAATCTCGAGGACGTGCAGACCCTCTCTCCGGGAGAGATCCCCGACTGCCCGGGGCCGCCGGCGACCGCCGACTGGCGGATTTTGTAGCGACGGAACGGATCCGATCCGGCCGAGGTTCACCGCACTGCCGGCACCAGCGAATCTTCGTTGGTGAGCAAACGGTCAATCACCTCAATCACGCCACGGCTCGCCGGTTGCTCGGTCACGAAGGCGGCCGCCTCTTTCAACAGTGGCACCGCGTTTTGCACGGCAATCCCCAACCCGGCGGCCCCAAGCAGCGAGTGATCGTTCTCTCCATCGCCAATCCCGACGACCTGTTCCGAAGGTAGCTTCAAGTGGGTCAAGGCGGCCATCAGGCCAGTGGCCTTGTTCACGGCCGTGGGGAGGATCATCACGGAGCCCTTGTTAAAGATGACTTGCAGCTCCAACCCCAGGTCGCGAATGGTTTGCAGGACGACGTTCTCGTACGGCTGAACCGTCGCCACGATCGTGCGTCCCACCGAGACCGGAACGCCGCGCTGCTTGAGTAATTCGATGAAAGGCTCGGACGGCGCCGGAGCCAAGGTCTCTTCGACTTGGGTCACGGGCTGGTAGAGGGTGGCGCCGTTTTCCGTCACGACATATTCAAAGAGCGACAACTCGGAAAAGACCTGCTTCAGGTCGATC
>DASRXU010000522.1:0-3797 GCA_035687365.1 Planctomycetaceae bacterium
TCGGGTTTAGGTCATTCGGTCATTCCTTCGTCATTCGCGCTTCGTTCATTCAGACTTGAGGCACCCCGTGTCCGGTAACCCGTTGGATCATTTCGAGCGGCGGCATGATTTTCTGGTTGGCATCGACTCCGACGGTTGCGCGTTCGACACGATGGAGGTCAAGCACAAAGAGTGCTTCATCCCCAACATCATCCGTTTCTACGACCTGCAGCCGATCTCGAAGTTCGCCCGCGAGGCGGCCGAGTTCGTCAATTTGTATTCCAAGTGGCGTGGAATCAATCGCTTTCCTGCCCTGACGATGACGTTCGATTTGCTCCGAGACCGGCCCGAGATCAAACGACGCGGAGTGCGAATTGGTCAGCTATCCGGCTTGGTCGACTGGCTCGGGCGCGAGAGCAAGTTGGGAATGCCCGCGCTCAAAGCGGAGGTCGCTCGAACGAACGACCCGGACCTGGCCCTCGCGCACGAGTGGTCGCAAGCCGTCAACGAATCGATCGACGCCATGGTCCGCGGCGTGCCGCCGTTTCCATACGTACGCGAGTCGCTCGACAAGCTGGCCGCGACGGCCGACGTGATTGTCTGCTCGGCGACGCCTGGGGCCGCGCTCAAAAAAGAGTGGGAAGAGCACGGCATCGCCCCGCATGTGGCGGCCATCTGCGGCCAGGAAGTCGGTAGCAAGAAAGAGATCCTGACCCAAGCCTCCAAGGCCGGCTTTCGGCCCGAGAACGTGCTGATGATCGGCGACGCCCCCGGTGACCTGGCCGCGGCCAAAGCCGTCGGGGCGCACTTCTTTCCGACTAACCCCGGCAAGGAGGACGCCAGCTGGGAGCGATTTTTCAGCGAGGCGAGCGACCGGTTTCTCGCCGGGCGTTACGGCAAAGACTACGAACTTGGTCTCGTCACCGAATTTGAAAGCTACTTGCCCGACAAGCCGCCGTGGCATGCGCCAAGGCCGACGTAGCGCGTGAATGAGCGAGCGGCGGGTGTCAGCCCGCCGGTTTTTTGCACGGTCACGCGACTTGCAATGCAGAATTCCGGAACCGGCGGGCTGACACCTGCCGCTCGCCAGGACGCGTTAAGGGAAGCTCGCTATGGCAGACCAACACGATATCGGCTTGATCGGGCTGGCCGTCATGGGACAGAACCTGGTTCTGAACATGGCCAATCACGGCTTCTCGGTCGGCGTCTTCAACCGCACGACGAGTAAGGTCGACGAGTTTCTCGCCGGCCCCGCCAAGGGGAAATCGATCGGCGGATATCACGGGTTGCCCGAGTTGATCGCCAGTCTTCGCACGCCGCGCAAAATCATGATGATGGTCAAGGCCGGGCCGGCTGTTGATGAACTCCTGGCCGACCTGGTGCCGCACTTGAGCCGGGGCGACATCCTGATCGACGGGGGCAACACGCATTTCCCCGACACCGAACGTCGCGTCAAAGAAGCCGAGGCTAAAGGGTTGCTCTACGTCGGCACGGGCGTTTCCGGCGGCGAAGAAGGAGCCCTCAAAGGGCCGAGCATCATGCCCGGCGGCACGAGTGGCGCGTGGCCGCACGTGAAACCGATCCTCCAGGCGATCGCTGCCAAGGTCGGGCCGAAGCAAGATATCCCGTGCTGCGAATGGATCGGCGAGGGAGGCTCCGGCCACTACGTCAAAATGATCCACAACGGTATCGAATACGGCGACATGCAGCTCATCTGCGAGGCGTACTTCTTGCTCAAGCACGCGTTGGGGCTCAGCAACGATGAACTGTATGACGTCTTCGACGCGTGGAACCGCACGGAGTTGGAAAGCTATTTAATCGAGATCACGCGCGACATTTTCAGCGTGAAGGATCCCGACACGGGCGAGGCGCTCGTCGACAAAGTGCTCGACACGGCCCAGCAGAAGGGGACCGGCAAATGGATGAGCCAGCATGCGCTCGACCTGGGCGTGCCGACGACGCTGGTCACCGAGGCGGTTTTTGCCCGTTGTCTGTCGGCCCAGAAAGAGGCCCGGGTCCGCGCTTCGAAGGTTTTGAGCGGGCCGCAAGGCTCGTTCGGTGGCGACAAGAAGGGGTTCATCGAAGACGTGCGGCGGGCGCTCTATGTCTCGAAGATTTGCAGCTACGCGCAGGGGTTCGTGCAACTCGATGCGGCGTCCCGCGAGTTGGGCTGGAAGCTGAATAACGGACAGATCGCCCTGTTGTGGCGCGGCGGCTGCATCATCCGCGCCCGGTTTTTGGAAGACATCAAAAAAGCCTTCGACAAAACTCCGGGGCTCGAAAATCTGCTATTGGACGATTTCTTCCACAAAGCCATCGCGGACGCGCAGCCGAGCTGGCGCCGGGTGGTGACGACAGCCGTCGATTTGGGTTTGCCCGTGCCGGGGTTCTCAGCGGCGTTGAGTTATTACGACGCTTACCGCCGCGACCGACTCCCGGCCAATCTCCTGCAGTCGCAGCGAGACTACTTCGGTGCCCACACTTATCAGCGCGTTGACAAACCGGGGACGTTCCACACCGATTGGATTCGGGAACGAAGGGTCAAATGACGAAGCACGAATGACGAAGCAATTTCCGAATGACCTAAGCCCGAAGCAAGACGCTTATTTCGGGCTTACCGCTGATAGATCGGCAGAAATCCGTTATCGAGCTGCAAGATGGTGAGGTTGATCGACGTGGGGTAGACGGGGCCGTAAGGGCCTTCCTTCCACGCTCCTGACGGCGACTGCTTGAACACGATTTCTTTGCTCACGAAGTCGAAATATTTCTTCCACTTCTCGTCGCCCAAGCGGTACATCACCTGCGAGTAGTAGTAGTGCGTGTAATGCCAGTGGCCGAAGTAGCGAGTGGCCGAGCTGCCAGGCCAGACGTTCTTTTCGCAGTAATCCATGAGCTTTTTGACGTATTCGTTGTCGTACTCGCCCGCGTTGAACAGGCTGGCGATGGCCGCCGCGGTGATCGCCGGCCGTGTGCCGCCACCGCGAATGCTGTACTGCACGCCGCCGTCCGAGGCCGTGCACCGCTTGATGTACTCGACAGCCTGCTTGATCGATTGCTGCGGGACGGGAATGCCCGCGTTGCGGCACGCTCGTAGGCCTTGCACCTGCGTGATGCAGGTTGAGCCTTCGTCGAAATCGGGCTGGTCCTTGTGCGACACATAGCCCCATCCGCCGGCCGGCGTCTGGGCCCCGACGCTGAAGTCGACGGCCTTCGTCAGCACTTTCCGCAGGTCTTCCTTGCGTTGCAAGTCGCCCTCTTCGCCGAAGATCGACGAGAGGAACAGCATGGCGAATCCGTGGCCGTACGTGTAATGGTAATCGCGGCTGTAGCCGATCAGGCCGGTGTCGTGGTTGGCCAGGTCGATCAGATAGTCGACGGCCAGCTTGATATTTTCCGCATACTTTCCGCGGGTCGTCGTCGAGCCTTCGCAAGCGAGCGCATTACCCGCGAGCGAGGTCATAGCGACGCGATACTGGCCCCCCGTCGCTTCCCAATAGCCTTGTCGGCGTTGCTCGCGGGCGAGAAAGTCGAGACCGCGTTTCACCGAGTCGTTGACTTTGGGGTCCTTCAGCGAAACGGGCGAGCCGAATGCCGCGCCGCCTGTCGTGCCACTCGCAGCCGCGATCGCAAACAGTCCCGCCGCCTCCGTGAGAAACTGCCGCCGAGCGATTTCCATCACGTGCCTCCTCCTAAGAAGGATAGGCCTCCTGCAGTCGCCTAACAAGACCGAAGCAACAAAGACGACCCTTGAGGGGCGAAGCGGAATGCCCCTCGGGCGCTTATTCCGAGCGGTCGGTTTTGCCGTGCTCTTCCGCCGG
>DASRXU010000523.1:0-21208 GCA_035687365.1 Planctomycetaceae bacterium
TACGACGTACCGGAATACTGCGACGACTATATCCACCGCGTTGGCCGGACTGGTCGCCTTTCCTCGAAAGAAAAGGGTTGGGCCATCACGCTGGTCACACGCGAGCAGGGAGAACAGCTCACCGAGATCGAAAAACGGATCAACGTGATGCTGCCCGAATACCGGCTCGAAGATTTCGAGGCCTTTCGACCTCGGGCTCCGCGTCAGACCGTCGAAGAGGCAGCGGCCGCGGCACAAAAACCCGCGTCCGAGCCGCAGCTCGACTTCAGCGTGGCGTAGCGTTTCGCTCGACGTACTGAGTCTCGGCACGACGCGGCCTGCCAGGCCACCGGTCGGGCAACGGAAACGTCGTGGCCGAGCACGCCTCTCGCCAAACCCCTTCGAGTGCTTTAAGATATCCTGCGTCGGTGCCAGCTGGGAAAATGTCGCGGACTTTTCACAAGTTGGCACACGGGGCGGGTGCAGGCGATGGCAAAGCGGACGAACCACTACGACGCGGCATTCGAAGCGTACTTGCGCCGCGCGTGCGTGCCGTTCATCGTCGTCGACGAAGCGCGGCGCGCCCGCCTCAACCAGGTGTCGCTGAAGTCGATGGATTTCATCGTCACGGCGCCTGGGAATCAGAACCTCTTGGTCGACGTCAAAGGACGTCAATTCCCCTCAGGTCGTGGCCCCCTGCGTTCGCAGACGGGTCATCCACGAAATGGCCACAAGTGGGAAAATTGGGCGACCAAGGACGATCTCGACAGCCTGCTCCGTTGGCAGGAAGTCTTCGGCGACGGATTTCGCTCGATGCTCGTCTTCGCCTACGAGTTGCTCGACCCGCGGGTGGCCGACGATCCGGCCGCCGGATTGAGAGTGGGACCCGAAGGCCCCTTTTGGCACCGCGGCCGAGTCTACGCCTTCTTCGGCGTGTGGGCCGACGAATATCGCACAGCCATGCATTCGCGTTCGCAAAGCTGGGAGACCGTCTCCGTGCCCAGCCGCCAATATCGAGACTTGCGCATCCCTTTCGCGGAGCTTCTCGGATGTTGAACGTCACGAGAGGCTGGATGTCTGGCCAGCGAATCACCTCGGCGGTCCGCCGTTCTTTGATGCGAACCGTCGCGCGGGGCGCGCAGGCGACCCACGCCGGCCGTTGCGCGATGATATTGCCGGTTCTCGCCCAAGCTCAAAAAACGGCGGCGGAGGCACCGGCCAGCGGCGAAGGGGGCGCTTGGCCCGTTATCGACTGGTTACTCGTCGCCGTGCTGGTTTGCGGCGCCCTCTTTATGGTCTGCCGTTCCAGCCGCCGGAATTAATTTGATTGGGGTCGCGGCCCGCCGTTCGGCGCACATCCTCTCCCAAGCGACCCATCAATTCAGCGGACGGGCGTCGCGGGCAAATTGCCGGAACGCGTCGCGGATGTCCGAAACGGCCGCGTCGCTACCCGTCAGCTTCAAGTAAAAGTCGCGCGAGCCCAGCGGGATGGCCACTCCCAGCATGCGATCGACGGGCGGTGCGCTGCCGGCGTTCGCCGCAGCCATCGGGCCGGCGTCGAACTCTCCTTGCAGGTCGACCCAGGTCGCCTTCTTGCCGCCGATGTCGAGATCGCCGATCACCGGCTGCTTCCCAGCCGGGGAGTGAAATTGGCCCACCCAGCGCCGGACGTTCGTCTCGATGCCTCCGCCGTTGGACGAGTAAGTCAACGTCACGTCGCCATGAGCCGTCGGGATTTGGAAGCGCGCGTCGATGAAGCCTTGCTGAGCCGGGGAGAGTTCAACTTCCTTCCAACCGGCCGGGATCGACAACCGAATTCCATCGAGCGTCTTCTCGAATGGCCCCGTCCGCAGCGACTTTTGATCGCCGGCCGCCGGATGCGCGTTAGCGACCGTCGCGGGACTCGCTGACGGCGCCACCGAAGGCACCGGCGGAGCCGCGACGTGAGAAGCATCGCCCGAGTCGCAGCCGCTTACCAGAGCCAGGCCCACCGCCAGGGTCCAGATTCCGGTCGCACTCCTCTCCGAGAATCTCATCCGCGGCACGGCAGTGTCCTTGTTCTGTTCCTGACCGATCTAACCTCAGCAGACCATCCGATTCACAGCAGGTAGACCGTCGCAATCGAGAAGTAAATCACGATCCCCGTGACGTCCACGAACGTGGCCACGAACGGGCTCGACGCGTAGCCTGGGTCAAACCCCAGCTTCGAGAAAACCAGCGGCAAGGCCGCTCCCACGAGGGTGCCCCAGAGGCAAATGCCGGCCACAGCCTGCGCAATCACGAGGGCTAGGAGCCAGCGATTGGCGTCTCCAAGAATCGATGCCGGTGTGAGGGAGGCCCGCACGAAACCCATCGCTCCCAAGGTCAGTCCCAGAGCAATGCCCAAGACCAACTCGTGACGGATCACGCGCCACCAATCGGCGGCCGTTACTTGCCTCAGCGCCATGGCCCGCGTAATCAAGGTTGCCGCCTGGGAGCCCGAGTTTCCCCCAGTCGAAATGCACAACGGCACGAAAAAACTGAGCGCGATGATCTTGGAGATGGCGTCGTGGAAATGGGCGAGGGCCGAAAACGTAAACAGTTCGGCCACAAAGAGGCAGGACAGCCAGGCCGCGCGTTTGCGCCAAATGGTGACGATCGGCGCATCGAGATAGTGCTCGACCATCGCACCGACGCCTCCCATTCGCAAGGCGTCTTCGGTCGCCTCCTGCACCACGACGTCGATCACGTCGTCGTGGGTCACGATGCCGACCAAGCGTTTCTCGGAATCGACGACCGGGATCGCCAAAAAGTCGTAACGCGCCATCGTCTGGGCGACGTCTTCCTGGTCGGCGTCGACCGCGACCGAGATCACGTCGCGCTGCATGATCGAGTCGATCCGCGCGTTGGGGCGGGCCAGGATCAGGTCGTGCAGCGAAACGAACCCGACCAGGTGCCGTTCGGCATCGACGACATAGACGTAATAAATCGTCTCGGCCGAGGTCGCTTGCAGCCTCAACCGGGAGATCGCGTCGGTGACCGAAAGATCCGAAGCCAGCGTGGCGTATTCGGTCGTCATCACCGAGCCGGCACTGTGCTCGGGATAACTCAACAGCGTGCGAATGTCCTGGCGATCGGCCTTGGCGACCAGCGGCAACAAACTTTCCACGACTTCCGGGTCGAGCCGCTTCAGGAGGTCGACCCGCTCATCGTGAGCCATCGCCTCGATCAGTCGCGACATCCTCACGCGGCCCTCGGCCGTGGCCATCTCCACCTGCTTTTGGATCGGGAAGAAGCCCAAAACTTCCGCCTGGCGATCGATGCCCGCGTAGTCGAAGACTTTCCATGTGTCTTCGACGGACAGCCCCTCGGTCCAGTCGGCCACCGTGGCCGGATGCAACTCGGTCATCAGGGCGGTGAGCCCCTCCCGGTCATCCTCGGCCAGCATCGACCGCAGCTCGGGCAGCAGCAACATGCTCGTCATGTTCTGGGCCTTTCCCTTCGTCCCCGACGGCCTCCTGCGGGGCCGAAACGTGCACAGAAACACTCGATACCACTCGCGCGCGACGGCAAATTGTAGTCGCCCCGGTCAAAATCGGCGTGTGGACTTCGCGGTTTTTATGGCCGATTTCTCAAGCTGCTCAAAAAAGATATCGGCCCGCAAAGCCGTCGACATTCAGCCCAACGCGTCCCGGCAAATGGCGCCCTGCGATTGCGGCCATGCGATCTCGGTAGGCCAGCTCTGTAGAGTCCGGGGCAAGCTGCCGCATCGCGGCGGGGAGTGGCGTCCGCAGGGTGCGTTCACCGTCGACCGAACCGTCTCCGCCGATGAAGTGGTCCACCACGACCGCATCCGCCACCTGGGCGATCCACGAGAAAAACCGGTCGGGGTTATCGATCGGCAGCAAAGGCGAAACCGTAACAACCGTCCACAGGCCGGCCTCCCGCAGTTGCGCACAGGCACGGAGCCGCTTCTCCACCGAGCTGGCAGGCGGCGGCAGACCGGGGATTCGCTCCCGATCGGTCTCGATCGAGACATGGACTCGGACGTCACACTGCGCCGCGAGTTCTCGCACCAGCGGGGCATATTCGGCCACACGGTGCGAATGGGTCTGCAGGATCAACCGGTCCGGCGGCTGGCGGAGCATGGCTTCCAGGACCGAGCGCGTGATGCCGTGACGGAATTCCTGCGGCACGAACGGATCGGTCGAACTGGAGCAAAAGATCGAAAAGGGCCCGCCCTGGGGGCCCGGCTTGCCAACGATCGGATTCTCGAAGACGCGGCTGTCTGCGTTGCGGCGGGCCCAGGCCGCCTCGGCCTCATAATTGTCGAGGTACGATTGGGCCGCGTTGGTCCGCACCTCGAGAAAAGAGCCCCACCGTCGGCCTTTGAGCAAGTGACCGTTGTGCCGCACATAACACCCGACGCCGCACAGCGCGTTGCCAAAAGTGCAGCCGCAATAGGGCTGGAGCGAGTGCGAGGTAACCGTCCGCAGAAATCCGGAGGTCCGCGTCAGCACGTTTTTGATCGTCGTTTCGCTGATCACGCGAGGTCCGTCGGTCGCTTAGGGGTCCTTGCCGCGTCGTTACGCGGCACATACATTGATTTTAGGCCTTTCCCCCGGTTTTGTGCGGCGACGCACGCCGACGGTCTTCGATTGCCTCAACGGGCGAGAGCGGAGTGCTTCGAGCGGCGCTGCAACGATTCGTCGAACGCTATCTGGGACTGCCCCCGGCTCAGGCCGGCGAACGGACCGATTGGCGGTTCGAGTTTAGCGGCCTCGCGAACGACTGGCTGACCACGGCGGCGGTTGTGGTGGGTGGCGCCTTCGTCGTCTATTTGCTCTATGCCTACCGCCGCGACGCGGGAAGAGGCTCTCGGCGGATGCAGGCGCTGCTGCCAGGGCTGCGGCTGGCTGTCATCGGTCTGGCGGCGCTGTGCCTGTTTCAACTCACCCTCTCCGTTGGTCGGATTGGATTGCCCGTCATCGCCTTGGTGATCGACGACTCTGCCAGCATGGGGCTGGAAGACCGCTATCCGGACGACCGCACCAACGAACTGGTCGACCAGCTCGCCAAAGGCGCAGGCCCAAACGCGAAAACCCGGCTCGGACTGACGCAATCGATCCTGACAGGTCGCGACGGACAATTCCTGCGCGAGCTGCTCGAACACCATAAGCTGCGCTTGTACCGCTTCTCGGACACGGCCACGCGGCTCGGAACGCGAGACTTCGCCGGCGCAGGCGACGCGGCCGAGATGGCGGCCAAGATCAAGGAACTGAAGGCCGAAGGGAGTCGCACGCGGCCCGGCCCGGCCCTGCGCAAAGTGTTGGAAGATTTCCGCGGCAGCCCGCCGGCCGCGATCATCCTCTTTTCTGATGGAGTTTCGAGTACGGGAGACGCCGATCGACTGTCGCCGGCCGCCGAGGCGGCCGCGGCCAGCTTCGTGCCGGTGGAGACAGTAGGCGTCGGCAGCGAGCAACCTTCCCGCGATCTGCAGCTCTACGACGTCTCGGCCGAGGACCTGGCCTTCGTCGGTGACCCCTACACGATCTCCGGCAAGGTGAAAGGGGAGGGCCTCGGCGCCACTACCGTCCCGATCCGGCTGACGGAACGAGACTCGGGCCGAGTACTGGCTCAGGGCAGCGTGAACCTGGCGATCGACGGCACTCCGGCTCCCTTCGAGTTGGCTTACGTTCCGAGTGAACCAGGTGAACTCGACGTGGCGATCGAAGTTCCCCCGCTGCCCGCGGAAACCAACCGCGACAATAATCGAGAGACGCGTCACGTCAGTATCCGCAAGGAAAAAATCCGCGTGCTGATGGCCGACTCTTCTCCCCGCTGGGAGTTTCGTTATCTGAAGTCGCTGTTTGAGCGCGATCCGACGGTCAGTCTTAAGACCGTGCTGCAAGAAGCCGACGCCGAATACGCCTCGGAAGATCAAACGGCCCTCCCGCACTTCCCCCTGAACAAGGACGAACTGTATCGCTACGACATCCTGATTCTGGGCGACCTCAACCCCGTTCTGTTGGGGAACAGCTCGATGGAGTTGGTTCGAGGCTTCGTCCGCGATTCGGGAGGGGGAGTGCTGATGATTGCCGGTGCCGAGTTCAATCCGGCTGCGTATCGCGGAACTCCGTGGGAAGAACTGGTGCCGCTCGATTTCGCCGACGCCCAACCGCCCGCCGACGAGACGACGCTCGCCGAGGGATTTCACCCCGAGTTGACCGTCGACGGGCTGCGCGGCACTTCGATTTTCCGCATGGCCGATACGGAGTCTGCGACGCTCGAAATCTGGAAACAGTTGCCGAGTCTGCACTGGGTCGCCGGCACGGGGCGCGCCAAGCCGAGCGCCCGGGTCTTCGCGGTTTGGCACCGAGGGCCGTCGACGACGAACGACGTGCCGATCGTCGTGATGCAGCCGGTCGGCGCGGGAAAAGTCCTGTTCCATGCCACGGACGAGTTTTGGCGCTGGCGGTTTCGAGTCGGTGATCTGTATTTCGGCCCGTTTTGGAGTCGGGCCGTCCGCTATCTCAGTCGCTCGCGACTCTTGGGCCGCGACCGCACGGCCGAATTGACCACCGATCGCTCGTTGTATTCGCAAGGGGAATCCCCCGCCTTGCGCGTCCGATTCTTCGACGAGCGATTTGTGCCGACAGCGGCCAGCGCCGTCAGTGTGACCGTCGAGCGCCGTAACGGCGAACGGCGAACGGTGGCTTTGAATCGCAGCCCCGGTCATCCGACGATCTTCGAAGGAACGGCGACGTCCCTTCCCTTGGGAGTCTATCATGCCTGGGTGGCCAGCCCCTCGTTCCGCGACGCGCCCCCCGCCGTCGATTTCCGGATCGAGACAGCCTCCGACGAACTGCTCCGGCGCAACCTCGACCGCCACGAGTTGGAACAAACGGCCCAGATCACCCACGGGGATTTCTTGACGCTGGCCGACGCCTCGAGCCTCCCGTCCCGAATTCCGCCCGGTCATCCGATTCCCCTCAGCACGCGTGAGCGCATTCCGCTTTGGAATCACTGGGAGGTGCTGTTGCTCTTCGCCGGCTTGCTAACCGCGGAGTGGGTTTTGCGTCGTCGCGCGCGACTGCTATGATTTCTGCAGGAGCTTCTATGCCGACACCCGAGGCGCTTGCTCGCGGAATTGGGCTTGTCCGCCGCCGGGTTCGGGTCACGCTCCTGGCTTCGGGCGCCGCCTGGCTGGTTGTCACAGGCGGCGGACTGATCGTCGCGGCCGGATTGCTCGATCGCTCGATCCATCTCGATTCGCCGACAACGCGCCTGGCACTGTTGGCTGCCATCGCGTGTGCCAGCGGCCTGATTTGCTGGCGCTATCTGATCTCGCCTTTCGTCTTTCCGATCTCCGACGCAGCGCTCGCGATGAAAATCGAGGAGCGGTTTCCGCGGTTTCGCGAAGGCCTCGCCAGCTCGCTGCAGTTCCTGCAAACCGACTGCGATCCGGCCCTCGGATCACCCGAACTGCAGAGACAGGCGATCGCGGAAACGGTCGGTCTGGCCCGGGCCGTCGACATGTCCGAGGCCGTCCACTTCGCCCCGCGGCGACCGGTCTTGGGCGCGGCCGCGGGCGTGCTGCTGTTGGGCACAGTGCTGACTTGCCTGGCTCCGGCAGACGCGCTGCTCGCGGCCGAGCGATTGTTTTTGCCCTATTCGGCCTCTGCCTGGCCGCGGCGCACCAACCTGCGCTACTTATCGCCCGAGTTTGCGCCGATCGATCCCGCGAACGATGCTCCCTTCAAAGTCGTCCGCGGCCGCAAACTCGATTTGCTGGTGGAGGACCGCAAGGGCCGCCTGCCCGACGACGTCGTCCTCGAATATCGGCTGCCCGACGAGAGCGAGATGCGCGAACCGTTGCGGCACGCGTCCCTCCGCGATTCGACGGGGACGTTGCACGACGTTTGCCTGCTCAGCCTGCCGGCCGACCGGGGGCCCGTTTGGTTTCGCGTGGTGGGTGGCGACGATGACAGCCTGCCCGAGTGCGAGATGCAGGTCGTCCTGGCGCCGATCGTCGAAGGCCTCGAAGTAGTCCTCACTCCTCCTGCGTACACCGCGCGGCCGGTCGAACGCCTTTCTCCGGGTGACGGCAAGGTGCGTGGCATTGTCGGCACCAAAGTCGATTTCCATGCCCGTGCCAGCAAGCCGCTTGCCGCGGCGACGTTGCGAGTGAAGGACAAGCCGGCCGGCGCAATCGGCCTGCTGGGAGGAGGTCGCGAACTCCGCGGAAGTTTTGTGCTTTCTGAGGCCGGCACCTACAGCTACTCATTCCTCCTCAAAGACTCCGAGGGAATTGAGAACCCGGATGCGCCCCGCTATGAAATCGAGGCGGCTGCCGACGCGGTTCCCGACGTCACGATTGATCAGCCCGCCGCCGACGCGACAGTGACAGCCGTCGCCCAATTGCCGGTGACGGCGACAGCGAAGGACGACCTGGGCCTGCGCGAGATGCGACTGCGGTTCCGCCTGGGCGATGCCACGGCAACCCCCGACGCGATCATTCCGATGGCGGCCGACCTGCCGCGACCTCAGCACCACCGAGGCTCGCTGATTTGGAGTCTTCGCGGGCTGCCCTTGAGCGAAGGGATGCGGATTTCGCTCTATGCGGAAGCCACCGACTGGTTCGACCTGGGGCCCCCGCACGTGGGCAAGAGTCCGCCGCGCATGTTGATCGTCGTGTCGTCTCAGCAAAAGGAGGCGGAGATTGTCTCGCGGCAATCCGACGTGCTGCGGATTCTCGAGCGGGCCGAGCAGATTCAGGCGCGAACCCGCGCGCAGACCGGTGACCTGATCGTGCAGCACGATAAGGCCGGCCGGCTGAAGTCGACGGACCTCGACATTCTCAAACGCGTGCAAGCCGACCAGCGCGAGGTGGGCGAACTCTTGGCCCATCCGTCAGACGGAGCCGGCAGTCTCGTCCGCGATCTCTTGGCTGAGATGCATGAGAATCAGCTTCCCGGCGGCGAAATTCAAAAGCGACTGGAGCGTTTTCAACGCGAATTGGCCGACCTGCGCGAATCGCATCTGAACTCGCTCGACGAGACGCTGACCAAGGCGGTCAAGACCTCCGAGTTGCAAAAGACCACTCCCGACCCGGCGACGGCCCGCGAGCAATCGAAGTCGCTCAAAACCGCGGGGCACGAAGAGAGTGTGGTCCTCGAATCCGTACGGGGCATGCTCGGCGAACTGGCTCGCTGGCGCGACTGGCAAGGCGTACATGACGGACTCCGCGAGCTGGTCGAGTCGCAGGAGCGATTGAACGCCGACACGTCCGACGTGTCACGCAGCACGCTCGCCAAGCGGTTTTCTGAACTGAATCCGCAAGGGCAAGCTGATCTCGCGCGGCTCGCCGAGCGGCAGTCGCAACTCGCCGATCAGGTCGCCCACCTCAAGAGCCGCTTGCACGAGACGGCCGCCAACTCGAAAAAACCCGATCCGGCGTCCGATGCCAGCCGGTCGCCCAATCCAGAAGCCGCCGCGGACGCCGCCGCTGTTTTGAAGTCGCTCGAGCAGGCCGATCCCGAATCGTCGATGCGCGAAATCGGTGGCCAGCTTGCCGAAAATAACGTCGGTCAGGCCATGGCCAAACAACAACAGTTGATCGAGCAGCTCAGAAAACTCGACCATCGACTCACCCAACGCCCCGAAAGCGACCTGAAGTCAGCCGTCGAGAAGATGGGACAAGCCGAACAACAGCTCGATACGCTGCGCAAGGATCAAGAAGCGTTGCGGAAGCAAACGCAACAAATGCAGGCCGACAAGTCGCAGCAGACGGCTCCCGCCCTCGAGAAACTGAGAAAAGAACAGAGCCGCGTGCGAGAGGGAGCCGAGGACGTAAGCCGCGAGTTGCGCCGTTTGGGAACCGAGGAGTCGAGCGAGTCCGCTGGCCAGGCCGCCGAGCACATGACGCAAGCCGAGCAGCAGCTCGAGCAACAACCGTCGTCGGATGCCCAGGCCGAACAGACCAAGGCCGTCGAACAGTTGCAGAAGGCGCAGTCGCAACTGCGACGATCCAAACGCGAGGCGGCCTCACAATTGGCCCGGCAGTCGGCCGTGAAGATCGCCGACGAGATCGCCGCCCTTGTGGGTCGTCAAAAGGCTGTTCTCGACGAGACCAAACGCCTCGACGCGGAGCGGACTCAACAATCCCACTGGACTCGAGGCCAGCTTCGTTCCGTCCAAACGGTCGCGCAGCTCGAGCGTCAACTCCAGGAAGACACGGGACGCATGGCCGATCGTCTCCAGGAAGCCGAGGCTTATGCCTTCGTGTTGCGCCGCGGAGCGGAGGAGATTCAAGCGGCCGCCGAGCGTCTGTCGCAACGCTTAACCGATGCCAAGACCGTCTCCCTCGAGAACGAAGCCTTGTCGCGCCTGCGCAATGTCGTGGGGGCCCTCAAAGCGGAAGCGAAATCCCACGAGCAAAAGCCACCAGACTCCCAAGCCGAGTCGAAGGCCGGTCAAGAACCTGGGCCGAACAACGAAGGCCCGGTGCCTACCGTCGCGCAACTTCAACTGTTGAAAATCACCCAGCAGGACTTGCTACGTCGCACGGAAGACGTCGATCGTCAGCGCAACGCGGCGACACAGAATCCTGAAGTTGCCGACGAACTGCAACGTTTGACGCGCGAGCAGGGCGACCTGGCCTCGCTGATCGAACGGCTCGCCTCGCAGTTTTTTGGCGGGGCCGACGGCGAGCACAAACTGGTAACGCCCCGGAGACCGAAATGACCCGCCGACATTCCTGGGCTGCCACCGCGATTTTGACTATCAGCGTCGGGTTGATGATTGCCCCACCCGATCGGTCGCGCGCGTCTTCCACGCCGTCACCGTCGCCCACGCGCGGAATGGGTGCGGCCGCATCCAATCCCGTCGAGCCGATCGTCAAGCAAATGAAGGCCGCACAGACCCGACTCAAAGAGGGAAATACGGGTGCCGAGACGCGCGGCATTCAGGCTCAAGTTGTCCGCGATCTGGACAAGCTGATCGACGCAGCCTCCAAACAGTCCGGCTCTCCCAGCCGCGGCTCGGGCAAATCTCAATCAGGCGGTGAGAAGTCGCCTCAGAATTCTGAGAACGGATCGCCACCACCATCTTCGGGTGGCAAGCAGAGTGGGGCGGATGGGGCTACCGCCAAAGGCGGCGGCCCGGCCCCCGGCAAGAATGGCGGTCGAAGATCGCCGCGGGCCATTCAGGCAAAAGTCAGCATCCCCGGCGATCGCTCGCTGCTGCGAGAAGTCTGGGGGCACTTGCCTCCGGCCGTCCGCGAGCACGTGCGGGTCGACTTCAGCGAAACGGTGCTGCCTGCCTACGACGAACTGGTGCGCCGTTATTTTGAAGCCTTGCTCGAAGAGCCGTCGCAACGCCCCGGCTCCGCTCCCCCCACTCGCGGCACGGCTCCGCTGAACAAGTGACAAGCGGACTTCGCAGGCCGCGACTATTTTTTCGAGCGGCGTGCCGACTTGGCCAGCGTGAGCCAGGCAAGCCCCAGCCAGCGTGGCAAATCGGATGCGATCAGCCCGGGTTCGGAAAGTGACTTGGCTGCCAGGTCACCCGCCAGGCCGTGCAGATGGACGCCGAGCTGGGCCGCTTCGAAGGGGTCCATTTTCTGCGCCAAGAGCGCGGCGATCAGCCCGGTGAGCACGTCTCCGCAACCACCCGTCGCCATGCCGCTGTTCCCGGTCGAGTTCATCGCGACGCGTCGGCCGTCGGTAATCAACGTGCGATGCCCTTTGAGCACCAGAATCAGTTTATGCTCGGCCGCAAACTGCGCGGCCAATGCCTCGCGGTTCTTTTCGACAGTCGCGATCTCGCTCGAAATCAAACGCGCAAATTCTCCAGGATGCGGCGTCAGCACGCGAGGCGGGCCTACATCACTGCTCCGCGCCCGAGATTTCAGGGCCGCCGGATGGGCCCCAAGCAAGTTGAGCGCATCGGCGTCGAATACGCCCGGCCGATCGACCGATTCAAACAGCCAGCGAACAAGTCCCGCTAACCCCGGCGATTGACCGAGTCCGGGCCCCACCGCAATCGCCGTCTGTGCACGCAGGGCCGATTCGAGAGTCGACCGGGCCACCGGACCGATCTTGCCTGTCGGGTCTTCAGGCAAGGGCAGGGTGAGATACGACGCTTCGGCCCCGGCGACGATCGGCAGAATCCCGGTCGGCATGGCGATCGTGACCAGCCCTGCGCCGCCCCGTAACGAGCCCAACCCGGCCAGACAGGCGGCTCCACTCATTCCGCGGCTGCCTGCCACGATCAGCACGCGCCCAAACGTCCCTTTATTCGCATCTTCCGGCCGCGCCGGGGGCGACGGTAGGGACTTCACTCGTTGAAGTTTCGATGTTCGGTTCATGAATGCTTTCGTCCAAAAAGGGCTGCTCGCGCCGTGCCGCAGGGAGGCGGCGGCGGATCCCAAATATAAGCAAAAGATGAACCTGCGACCGGGATTAGAAAACGCCGCGGCCCGCCGCCAGACGGAAATCAAGAACGCATCCGTCCGCGCGACGCAGGAAATTGGAGAGATTTCGGCCACTTCCGCGGAGTGTTTCCGTCTGGACACCTCGGGCGCGTTTGATTAAAAACCCGGGCCTCAATTCCCTTCACAATCCAACCCACGACTCTCTCAAAACCAAAACTGCCATCGATTCTGCTCGGTTCGGTTTCGACCGGTCCGCGGCACCGCAGGTCCTCTGTCTAACATCTTGAGTGCTCTCACCTTGAGATGTGAAATGGAGGAGGCAGAAGTCGCCTCACGACTTCCGCACCTCGCGTGACGCACCCGATCGCGATCACTTCGGGTCATTCTCTCACTCCAATCTCCTCACGGCGGAAGCGGTATGCCTTCGCAAACCGAAACCGGTTTGCGCGGCGCGGTTGCGCGCTCGCGTGCGCTGATCTTTCCGGTGCTCATCGTGGCATCGGTCCTGGTCCTCGTTGCGCCGTTGCCGCCCGTCGTGCTCGACATGTTGCTCTCGTGCAACATCACGCTGTCGGTCGTGATTCTGCTGACGACGATTTACGTCGGACGGCCGCTTGATTTCAGCGTCTTTCCGTCGATTCTGCTCGGCACGACCTTGGCGCGACTGGTGCTCAACGTCGCCTCCACGCGACTGATTCTCACGCGCGGGGCCGAGGATGGAACGGCGGCTGCCGGTCACGTCATTCAAGCGTTCGGCGAGTTCGTCGCCGGCGGACAGCTCTTCGTCGGATTCACGATCTTCGTGATTCTGATCGCCATCCAGTTCTTGGTGATCACCAAGGGTGCGACGCGCATCAGCGAAGTGGCCGCGCGATTTGCCCTCGACGGCATGCCCGGCAAGCAAATGGCCATCGACGCCGATCTGAATGCCGGCCTCATTACTCAAGAAATGGCCCGCAAACGTCGCTCGGAGGTGACCGAACAGGCCGACTTCTACGGGTCGATGGACGGTGCCAGTAAGTTCGTCCGCGGCGATGCCATCGCGGGTATCGTCATCACGCTGGTGAACATCCTGGCGGGATTCGGCATCGGCGTGTTCAAACATGGCATGACGCTCGGCCGGGCGATGGAAGTTTACACCACGCTCACCATCGGCGACGGCCTCGTGACGCAAGTCCCCGCCTTCTTGATTTCAGTGGCGGCCGGCTTGATCGTCACCCGCACGTCGACGAACAGCGATCTCCCCGCCGAAGTCGTGTCGCAAATGCTCCGCTATCCGCAGGCGCTGGGCCTCTCGGCGGTCTTCCTGTTCGCAATGGCTTTCAGCGGTTTGCCCACGGTGCCCCTGTTGACGATGAGCGGGGCCTGTGGCCTGCTGGCGTTCACGCTCAATCGCGGGAAAAAGACGGCCGCCGTTCAAAAGCAAAACGAGGAAACACAAAAGACGCAGAAGAAGCCCGAGCCGCGACCGGAAGACAACCTGGCCGTCGATCCGCTCGAGCTGGAACTGGGCGTCGGGCTGATTCGCCTGGCTGACCCGGCTTCCGGCGGCGACCTGTTGGAACGAGTCACGCGGGTCCGTCACCGGATCGCGCAAGAGCTGGGAATCATCCTGCCCAAGGTCCGCATTCGCGACAACATCCGTCTCGATCAGCGTCAGTATCAAATCAAAATCCGCGATGTACCAATTGCCTGGGGTGAAATCTATAGCGACGCGCTGTTGGCCATCGACACGGGCGGTACCAGCGGAGAGGTCCCCGGCATCGCCACCAAGGAGCCGGCCTTCGGACGTCCTGCGCGCTGGATCGAGCAGTCCCAAAAGGAACGGGCCGAGCTACTGGGTTACAACGTCGTCGAGCCTTCGGCAGTCGTCATCACGCATCTGACCGAAGTGGTGCGCATGCACAGCTACGAGCTGCTCACCCGGCAACAGGTGCACCAGTTGCTCGATAATCTCAAGCAATCCGCGCCCAAGGCGATCGAAGAGCTGGTGCCCGATTTGTTGAAGGTGCCGCAGGTCCACCAGGTTTTGAACAACCTGCTGCGCGAGCAAGTTCCCATCCGCGATCTCGAAACGATCTTGGAAACACTGGGACACTATGCCGACAAGACGAAGGATCTCGGCATCCTCACCGAATATGTTCGGCACTCGCTGGCGCGAACCATTTGCCAACGGCTGCGCGACAAGAATCGCGTGCTGCACGTCGTAACGATGGATCCCTCGCTGGAAGACGTGCTGGCCGCCGGGTTCGACTACACCGACCGGGGCCTCGTGATCAAACTCTCCCCGCAAGTCTCCGAGGCGGTCACTCGCGCGATTGCGAACGAGCTCAAGCCAATGGTCTCGCTGGGACGCACGCCGATCGTGCTGTGCAGCCCTCAGGTGCGAGCCGGACTCAAACAAATCACTGCCTCGACCCTTCCGAAATTGGCCATTGTCAGTCTCAACGAGATCACCCGCGATACCGAGGTCGAGTCCTCGGGGCAGGTGAGTATCGATGCACTGGAAAGTGCCCTGGCAACGGCCGCGTAAAACACTCCACCGACACAATTCGTTCCATTTCGACAACACTCCGCGATGCGGGAGCGTGAGCCTCCGCCTCGAGGACCCGGCTGCGTTCGCAGCACGACGGGAGCAATCAAGCCATGGCTGACGTGCGAACTTTTCGAGCGGCAACGATGCGCGAGGCCCTCGATCTCGTGCGCGACGAACTGGGCGCCGACGCCGTGATCTTGCACACCCGCCAGGTCGAACGTCGCCGATTCCTGCCCTGGCGCAAGCCGCTCGAGGAAGTCGAAATCACCGCCAGCCTCACGCTCGATGTCGGACCGCGGGAGCCGCGCAAACCCCGGAAACAATCCGCCGCCCCGGCGCCCAAGCCGGCCGCGCGTGTTCCTGTCGCAAAAACCAACGGGCGTCCCGGAGTGGGATCGCGGCTCGATCTGACCTCCGAACCAACCGAATCGCTCGAGGACCTGCTCGCGCGGTCGGCGTCCATTGCCCGCATCGCGCCGAGTCGCTCTCTCGACGCGTCTCGTCGACGGCCGCAGTCCGACCTGGCCGATTTGGTTGAGGCCCGTCGGCCCTTCGAAATCGAGGTTCCAGCACCGCGAGTCAATCGTTTCACCGGCCGACCGATGAATGCCTCTGGCCCGGCTGCTGAGGAAGCGGATCCCACGGCTGCTCTCAGTCGCCGACTCGATTCTATTCAAAAGATGCTGCACGACCTGGGGCGCACCAACCAGGTGCCCCGTCACGATCAAGTTCCGGCCGAGCTGTTCCAGGTCTTCACCGAGCTGATCGACGCCGAAGTGGAAGACGACGTTGCTCGCGACCTGATCTACAAACTCAAACGGACCGCTTCGCCGGCGCAACTGGTCGACGCCAACGCGGCCCGCGCCCTGTTGGCCGCACTGCTGGAATCCGAAATCCGCTGCCGCGAACCAATCGCTCCCAGGAGTGGCCGCCGCCGGGTCGTCGCGCTGGTCGGAGCCACGGGCGTCGGCAAGACAACGACGATCGCCAAACTCGCTGCCAACTTTCGCCTGCGAACGGGAACCAAACTGGGCCTGGTCACGGTCGACACCTATCGGGTCGCCGCAGTCGAACAATTGCGAACCTACGCCGAAATCATCGATCTGCCGATGAAGGTCGTCACCAATCCGCTCGAGATGCGACGAGCACTCGACGAGCTGGCCGGTCTCGAGCTGGTGCTGATCGACACGGCCGGACGCAGCCCGAAAGACGAGCTGCAGATCCAGGAACTGAAATCACTACTCGCCGAAGCACACGTCGACGAAGTGCATCTCGTGTTGAGCATGACGTCGAGCCGGCAGAGCCTGGAGGCGGCGGCGGACAAATTCAAAGCGGCCGGCACGACAGCCGTCATTCTCACCAAACTCGACGAGGCATCGGGCATGGGCGCTGTCCTATCGCTCGCTCGGCGCGTCGACTTGCCGATCAGCTATCTGACCACGGGCCAGGCCGTTCCCGACGACATTGAACCAGCCCATCCGCGCCGCATTGCACGGTTGATCCTTGGACAGGAAAGGGCCGTGCGATGACAGCGCGACGCAATTCAGCCCAAGGCGATCAAGCGCAGGCACTTCGCGGCTTGATGGAGCGCATGCACTCAGAGCGCTTCGAGGCCGTGGCCTCGACCTCCGCGGCGCCGCGAGCCCGGTCGATCGCGGTGACCAGCGGTAAAGGAGGCGTCGGCAAATCGAGCCTCGCACTCAACCTGGCCATCGCACTGGCTCAGCAGAAGAACCGCACCGGGTTACTCGACGCCAACCTCGGACTGGGCAACCTCGATTTGATGTGCGGGCTGAACGGCTATTGGAATCTTTCGCACGTCGTCACCGGAGCACGCAATCTCAGCGAGATCGTGCTGGATGGTCCAGCAGGCATTCAGGTGATCCCCGGTGCAAGCGGCTTAGCAGAAATGGCCGACTGGCCTGAGACCGCTCAGGCCGACGTCGTGGGGCAACTGGCCGAATTTGAACAAACCCAGGATTTTCTGATCATCGATACGGCCGCCGGTATTCATCGTTCGGTGCGGCAGTTTCTGGAAGCTTGCGATCTCGTGCTTGTCGTAGCGACCCCTGAGCCAACGGCCATCGCTGACGCCTATGCCACCATCAAATCGCTCTCCGGCGGTTCAGCCCCAACTCTCGAAGTTCTCATCAATCAGAGCGGCTCGCCCGAACAAGCCACACTCATCGGCGAGCGAATCCGAGAGACTGCTCGCACCTTCCTTCAGGTTGACGTCGCAGTCGCCGGTGCGATTCCCCACGATCCCGCCGTCGCGGCTGCCGTCTCCCATCGATGCCCGTTCGTGATCGAAAAGCCCGATTGCCCCGCCTCTCAAGCTGTCGAAAAACTCGCCCAGCGACTCGCCGAATTCTTTAAATCTCAGCCCGCTCGCGGCTCGCTCTTCCCCCGCATGCATACCGGTCAACTTTTGGAAGTTACGTAGTCCACGCCGACCCTGCCGATTCACTCGTCTACAAAATTTGCGAAAGAATTTCTGAATGCTCCGGTTCTACCGGCCGATAAAGGATGTACGGGAATTTGCGTTCCCGCGCGGACGCGTCGTCATCGACGGCGTGGCCTGCCCGCATCCCCTCGAGAACCCGGCGGGTCAAACTGGTGGCAACGCAATTCGCCAAACGACTGGCTTTAATCTCCTTTGCCACAGCGGCCCTACGCGGGCTTTTCTGCGAAGCCGATTTCTTCGCAACGATGCAAACAGCACTGGTCTCCCTGGGGGCGTTTTATGTCCTGGGGCTTGTTCTTGGCGAAGCCGCTCGACGAATCGTCGAGGAGAACGTCAGGACCGAGCTCACACGGCAGGTCGAAACAGCACTCGCTTCAGCAACTACGCCTCGGCCAGCCTGAGCAGGTGAGTTTTCTTCATGGAGGATGGAATGTCGACACGGGTCACTGAAGATATTGCGGAGATTTGGAAGTCTTACAAAGAAGACCAATCCAATCAGGAACTGCGCAACATCCTCATCGAGCGATACCTTCCTCTGGTCCGCTACAACGCCGAACGGGTCTGGGCCAAGCTGCCTGAGGGCGTCGACCTCAACGACCTGATTTCGGCCGGCGTGTTCGGCCTGATGGACGCCATCGACGCGTTCGATTTGGGCCGTGGCGTCAAATTCGAAACGTATTGCGTGCCGCGTATTCGCGGCGCCATGCTCGACGAATTGCGGACGATGGACTGGGTGCCGCGGCTCGTCCGCAGCAAGGCCAGCAAACTGGAATCGGCCCGCAAAGAGGCCGAAGCCGAATTCGGCCGCCCCCCCTCAGACACCGAAATGGCCGGACGACTGCACATTCCGCTGCCCGAATACGAAAAGCTCAAGAGCGAGGCGAGTGCCGTCAACCTCGTCAGCTTGAACAAGAAGTGGTACGAGACCGACAGCTACAAGGACGTCCGCGAAGTCGACATCCTCGAGGATAGCAAAGGCGAGGATCCGACGCGGGGCATCCAGAAGCGCGACTTGATGAAGCTCGTGACGAAAGGGCTCAACCGCAACGAGCGCTTGATCATCATCCTGTATTACTACGAAGAACTGACGATGAAGGAAATCGGCAACACGCTGGGCCTCTCCGAGTCCCGCGTGAGCCAGATGCATTCGAGTATCGTCGCCAGGCTCAAGGATCAACTGAGACGTCGCCGGCCGGAATTTGACTAAACCCGGACGAACGACCGAACGCCAGTGCATTTCGAGCCGCGCACGTCAGTTAGCCGGACACACGAGTCAACTTTCTGGGGATTCGCCTGCCAGGTGACGTCCGCGGCTTGAAGCGTCAGGCACTCGGCTTGCGCAGCCTTGGAATGGGCCGTAGCATCTGCTACAGAGACCCATCATGTTCCAGGGCTTTCTCGGCTACCACGCGACCTTCATGCTCGATGTCGTGGTCTGCGCCTTGGTGTTGTTGGTGCCGGCGCTGGCCGTCAGCATTTATCTCGTCAAGGTCCGCCGGCAATATGTCTGGCATCGCCGACTGCAGTTGACGCTCGCCGGAGTGCTGCTCCTCGCCGTGGCGGGGTTTGAGGTCGACGTGCAGGTTGTGCACCACGGCTGGCAAAACATCGTCAAAAGCGCGCGTCCCTCGATGGCGCCCGAGAGCTTTGACTTTGCCCGGACAGTGCTCTACGTCCATCTGATCTTTGCGATCAGCACGCCGCTGCTCTGGGTCCTGACCATCGCCCTAGCGCTGCCCAAGTTCGGCAATCCGCCGTCGCCTTCTCGGCACAGCCCGGTTCATAAGCTGTTGGGGTGGTGCTCGGCGACCGATCTGGCGCTCACGTCGGTGACCGGCCTTTTGTTCTACTACTATGCGTTCATCGCTGGTTAAGATCGATGCGGGCCGGCGTGCTCTTCGTAGAGTTCAAGATGGTGGGCCGGCGCTCGCTGCGCGAGCTTGTCCCACCCTACAAGATTGCATCGACGCGGCTCAGTTACTTTTCGGAAGGTAATGACTGTGAAATCCGTGGCGACCATCCTGTTTGGGTGTGCGGCCTTCGCGGCCGCGTTTTTCGTTATCGAACTGGCTGCGCCCGGCGCAGAACTGCGAGCGGGCCGCGCGCGGATCGACATCACGCCGCCTCTTTCGCTCAAGCCGTCGTTGGGGGGTTACGGCGACCGCATGAACCAGCCGGCCACCGGCGTGCACGATCGCATTTTCGCCAAGGTGCTCGTCCTCGCGGAAGGGAATAGAAAATTCGCGCTCGTCACCGTCGACGCACTCGGCTTCGCTCCGCCTGTGAAAACGGCCGTACTCGACCGGCTCGCCGACAAGGGATGGTCGTCCGACAACTTGATGCTGTTGGCCAGTCATTCGCACACCGCCATCGAGATGAACGCACTCAATCCGCTCAATACCTTTCACGTGCCGCAATTGGGCCTGCACAACCCGCCCTTGTTTGAAGTGACAATGAAACTGCTGGCTCAAGTCGTCGCCGACGCGGAAACAGAACTCGTCCCAGTCGCGGTCGGAACGTCGAGCATCAAGCTCGAAGGGTGGAACCGCAATCGCCGAATTCCCGGCGGCATTACCGATCCGGAACTGACCGTCACGCGCATCGATCGGCTCGATGGCAAGCCGTTTGCCGTCTTCGTCAACTGGACCGCCCATCCCACGTTCATGAGCGAACTCGATATGTGGTTCTCGGGCGACTGGCCCGGACACATGCAGCGGACGCTGGAATCGTTGATCGGCGACGACGTGCAAGCGATGTACGCCAACGGCGCCGAAGGCGATCAGTCGACAATCGCGCGGCCCAACTCGGGCGAATCGCATTGGGAAAGGGCCGAGCGCTATGGTCGCGACCTCGGAATCGCCGCGTGGGGCGTCTGGAAAGGCATCTCGCCCGCACCTCACCCGGCCTTCGGTTTCTGGCGCGAGGAGATCGAGTTGCCGAAGCGGCAGTGGCATCCGAACTTCAAAGAGACGGGCGGCAAAGAATATGGAATGACCGAAGACTTGCTGCGCGAGATGTTGCCCAAGATGTTTCCCACGCGAACGGCCAGCGTCTCGCTTCGCTTGGGCGAGTTGGTCATCGTGGGCATTCCCGGCGAATTGGCCGCCAAACTCGGCCTGGAAATCAAACGGCAGACCGGAGCGATCACGGGCGCAAAACATCCGATTATCGGCGGCCTCGCCGACGAGTGGATCAGCTACATCCTGCCGATCGAGCAGTACACGTTGGGAAAGTACGAGGCCAGCATGAGCTTCTATGGTTCCACCCTGGCCGACGTCATCGTGAAGGGCGCTTTGGCGGGCGTCGAAAACCTGCAGAAGCACATGCAATCGTCGAAGCAGGCGAGCCAGTAGGGGTGTGACAAGGCCGCAACGCGGCCAGTATCGCACACCAACACTTAGATCTGCGGCTCCTCGGGAATTGATCGGCGTGCCTTGGCCCGCTGCACCGCATGCAGAATCCCGGCAGCCGCGAACGCGACGACAGCGATGCCTAGCAAAACAAACAGTTGGTTGTCGCGAAACAGAATCCAGAAATGCCGCATATGGCGGCCGAACCAGAGGAGCAGTCCGATCCAAACGGCGGCCCACAGCGAGGCGCCGGCGAGATTGCAGACGATAAAGTAGCGCCAGGAAATGTTCATGCTACCGGCCAGGATCGCGTAAACCTGCCGCAGCCCTTCGAAAAATCGGGCCAGCAAGATCACGCCCCCGCCGTAGTGGGAAAAAAATCCCTCGGCCTTTTTCAAGCGCTCAGGCGTGATCCAAATGTAGCGGCCGTATGTCTCCAACAGACGATGTCCGCCAAATCGGCC
>DASRXU010000524.1:0-3787 GCA_035687365.1 Planctomycetaceae bacterium
AGTGCCCCGCGATGGGCAGCCGCGTCGATGCCGCGGGCCAATCCACTGATTACTGTCGCTCCCGCCCGCGCGAGTGCCGAGGCAAATCGCTCGGCCTGTTGTCGCCCGTAGACGGAACACCGGCGCGAACCCACGATCGCGACGGCCACTTCATCGCGCGGCTCGATGCGACCTCGGCAATACAGCACGCTGGGCGGATCGCAGATCTCCGCCAACATCCGGGGATACTCGGGCGTTCCCTTCCGCAGCAGCAACGTGTTGGCCTGCCGGCAGCGCTCGATTTCGCGAAGCGCGGCCTCGGCGCTGCGATGCTCCACGATTGCCGCGGCCAATTTGGGCCCGATCCCATCGACTTGTTGCAGCTCGATGAGGCTGGCCTGCAGAATGGCCGAGGGCGATCCGAAGGCCGCTTCGAGCGACTGCTGCAAGCGCGGCCCGATTCCGGGCACCAGATTGAGCCGCAGGGCGTCGACCAGTTCTGTGTCGACTGCATTGGCAGGAACGGCTGACGGATCAAGCATGGATGCGCCGGTTGGTTTGCCGTGGGCCTAACGCTGTCCGCCGAATTCGCTCAGGAGCGAGCGCACTTCCGATTCGGGAACGGCATCGACTAAAGCCACGTGTCCGATCGAGCTGGGCAAAACAAATCGCAGCTTTCCGCCCCGCGATTTCTTGTCGAGTCGCATACGATCGAGCACGGCCTCGACGTCGAGCGGGCCGGAGGGCAGCTCGGTCGGCAGCTGCACAGCCTTCAACAGTCGCGCCTGCTTCTGCGTGACGGAGGAGTCGACGTGATGGAGCCGCTCGGCCAGTCGGCTCGCGTGTACCATGCCGATGGCGACGGCTTCGCCGTGCAGCAACTTGCCGTAACCCAACAGCGCCTCGTAAGCATGCGCGAAGGTATGGCCGTAGTTTAAGAGTGCCCGGAGACCGGAGAGTTCCTGTTCGTCTTGCTCGACCACGCCGGCTTTCAGCTGGCAACTAATTGCGATCACATGTCGCAGCACGTCGGGCGCGCGGCTATTGAGACCGTCGACGTGATCCTCCAGGTACTTGAAAAACTCGCCGTCGAGACTCACGCCGTACTTGATGACCTCGGCCAAGCCGCTGCGATAATCGCGCTCCGGCAGTGTGGTAAGGGTCAGCGTGTCGATCAGCACGCCGAGTGGTTGATGAAAGGCGCCGATCAGATTCTTGCCGCGCGGGTGATTGACGCCGACCTTGCCTCCTACCGAACTGTCGACCTGTGCGAGGAGCGTGGTCGGAATCTGCACGAACGGAATCCCGCGAGCGTAGGTGGCGGCGGCAAACCCGGCCGTATCCCCCACCACGCCCCCGCCGACGGCCACTACCACGGTCCGTCGATCGGCCTTCAGCTCCGCCAGCGCGTCGTAGAGTCGGGTCGCCGAGGCCAGCGTTTTGGATTGTTCACCCGGCTCAAGCTCGACGCGGCCCGTCGTCCAACCCGCCTGAATTAGACTCTGCTGTGCACATTCTGCGTGCGTTGCCGCAATATGGCCATCGGTGACGACCAGCGCCTTTTCGTTCGCGGCAGACCCCGCGGAAAAATGCGGATGGGCCGCGATCCATTTCTTCAAGTGGACGGCCAAAGATTCCAACTTTCCGCTGACGATCGCAATCTCGTAGCTGCGCGAGCCGAGCGAAACGGGCACCGTGAACGAGTCTGGAATTGGGGCGCTCGCGGAGGTCATACGGAGTCGAGATTCCATCGGGAAAGGAGCGTCGAAAGCGAGGCGACCGGGCGACTGACGCGATCGAATCGTCTCGAGGTTGGAGGCCGATTTCGGTTGAGGCTGAGTCGATTCTAATTGAGTTGATCCCCAGGGTCACGAATAACGGTTTCAACCGCACCCAACTGTAGGGAAACAGCCGAGACCCGGTCCGCGGCCTCCAACGCACTCGAAAATTACAGCGTAGAATCGATTAAGCGCCATTCCATGAACCGACATTGATATTGCCAGGGGTACGAGAATTGCCATAATTCAGGGTGCTCACCGAAAATGTGGCATCCGCGTGGAAGTGGCCCTTTGGCTTGGGGTCCTACCGACCCAAGTCGTCTAACGCCCAGTTCCCATTTCCTCACAACTTGATTACCGGACCAGGGATGGTCGCACCCGCGTACCTCGCGAACTGCGATTCCATTCCAGTCGGACGAGGCGCTTTGGAATGCGCGGCCCCGACTGCCGGAAACGGGGGCTGACAGCACCAGATTTTGGGCAACACAAGGAGTGGTTCCGTGGGAGACGCTCGCGCCGTCCTCGAACGCATCTCGAAGTCCCAAAACTTCGACGGCTATCGCCAGGAGCACTGGCATGGCTCGTTCGACGAATACTTGGACATCGTTCGCAAGAACCCCAGGGTCACGCGCACGGCCTATCAGCGGCTGTACGACATGATCCTGTCCTACGGCACAACCCCCGTCGAAGGCAGCAAAGACGGCTGGCTGCGCTACCGCTTCTTCGACGATCCGGAGAACGGCGGAGCTGACGCGATCTTTGGCCAGACGCGGCCGCTGATGGAGATCGTGAACGTCTTCCGCAGCGCGGCGCTCAAATATGGCAGCGAGCGGCGCGTGCTGTTGTTGCACGGTCCGGTCGGCAGCTCCAAGAGCACAATCGCCCGGCTCCTCAAACGCGGTTTGGAGCGCTATAGCCGTACCGAAGACGGCGCGCTCTTCACCTACGGTTGGAAGCACGAGGACGGCACGATCCTCTGGTGCCCGATGCACGAGGAGCCGCTCAATCTGGTGCCCGACGAGGCGCGGGCCGAGCTGTGCACCTTCCTCAATGGAAAGCGCGACCCCAATACCGGCGAAGGCTACGGCATAGAGATCACCGGCGAGCTGTGTCCCTTGTGCCGCTTCACGTTTCGCGAACGCTTGGATCGGGCCGGCGGCGACTGGACCAAGGCCGTCGAGCAGGTTGTCGTCAAGCGACTCACGCTCTCGGAGCAGGACCGTATCGGGATCGGCACCTTTCAACCGAAGGACGAAAAGAATCAGGATTCGACCGAACTGACTGGCGACATCAACTATCGCAAGATCGCCGAGTTCGGCAGCGAGAGCGATCCGCGGGCGTTCAACTTCGACGGCGAATTCAACGTCGCCAACCGCGGCGTGATCGAGTTCATCGAAGTGCTCAAGCTCGACGTCGCCTTCCTCTACGATCTGCTGGGCGCCTCACAAGAGCACAAGATCAAGCCGAAGAAGTTCGCCCAGACCGACATCGATACGGTCATCGTCGGCCACACCAACGAGCCCGAGTATCGCAAGTTGCAGTCCAACGAATTCATGGAGGCCTTGCGCGACCGAACGGTGAAGATCGACATTCCGTACGTCACGAAATTGGCCGACGAGCAGAAGATTTACGAAAAGGACTACAACTCCAAGCGAGTTCGCGGGAAGCACATCGCCCCGCACACGCTCGAGATGGCCGCCCTGTGGGCCGTCCTTACGCGGTTGGAAGATCCCAAGAACGCCGGCCTGACGCTGCTGCAAAAGCTCAAGCTCTATAACGGCAAAACGCTGCCGGGCTTCACCTCCGATAATGTGACGCAGCTCCGCAAAGAGGCCAAAAGCGAAGGCATGCTCGGTATCTCTCCCCGCTACGTGCAGGATAAGATCTCCAACGCGTTGGTTGCGAATGCCGACTCGACCAATCTCAATCCGTTCATGGTGATGAACGAACTCGAGGAGGGACTCAAGCACCATTCGCTGATCCACAGCGAAGAGATCCGCGAGCGTTATCGGCAACTGATCGGCGTGGCC
>DASRXU010000525.1:0-3225 GCA_035687365.1 Planctomycetaceae bacterium
TCACTTCAGCCAGGTGCCAAAAGCCCATCCCCCCGCGGCACCCCCTGCGCCACCGCGACCCGCTCCGGAGACCACGACCGATCGGCTAGCAACTGACGACGAACCCTTCGACTCGCCGCCGGTTGAGAGCTGAACTGTCACCCGGATTGGTCCGTTCAAGTGCTGGGGTTCCAGTTGCGGATCGCCCGAAAGGCTGAAAAGGCAGTTAATCCACTGACGAGGGCGACCGCACCGTAAACCAACGGATAATGATGGCCGGACAGGTCGAATACTCCGGGAGACGCCGTTTCCGCCCAGAACAGGCTGTTGTAGACGTGACTGGGATCGAACGCCTGGGTTGTCGGGAACGTTTCCAGAACGAAGGAGAGCAAGAAAAACGGCACAACGGCGCACATCGCGCCCAACACCGGTCGCCGCAGCTTGCACGCTCCGAAAACGGCCAGCGAATACATCATCGCATGCAAGAGGGGCATGCAGGTGACGTACGACCAGCTCATGCGATCGGGGCCACTGGCGTAAGGCGAGTTCCAACTGACGACGATTGTCGTGCCATCCAACACGGCCAGGACGGCAATCAAACCAACAGCGAACTTGACCCAAAACCACGACGACGCCGATATCGGACGCGACCGCCAGAAGTTGCCCAATCCCGGTTGCAGCTCGGCTCCGAAGATGCCGGAACCGACGACGGCCGACCACAACAGTGCCACGATCCAAATTGACCCGGGAAGCCGACCGCAGGCGATCGCGGTCACGCTCGCGTCTTGTTGCAGCGCACTGACCGGACCCCACGAAATGAAAAGCTGCGCCACGGCCATGAAGAAGGCCAACGCCAGCCCGGCGAGGGCCAGCGGGACGCTTTGCCGAAGATCGAACGAAATCAGCGCCGCGACTCGCCCCGGCCAGCGCAGAGGCAGCCGCGACAGCAGCGCGGGAGGTCGCCAGATTTTCCAAGAGCTGGGCGGCCGGGCAGAAAGGAACGCCGCTGCGTAGCGACGCGTGAACCACGCGCTCAAACCCACGAGCGTCAGCAGATTCAGGCACAAGGGGCCCCAGACCCGGCTCGCGAATTCCAAATCGCTGTAGTGACCCTCTGCGGTGGAATAACCCCAGGCGATCACCAAGGTTTGTGGCAGCACGGCCCCAAGCCAATCGATTCGCGAACCAAAGCCGCTGTCCCGCACTCCGGTGGCAACGAACCAACCGAAACCGACGATCGCTCCAATAAACCCGACGTGAGCCTCGCTACGGCGACGCGCACCGATCACCGCCAGGATCAGCAGCAATTCAATTCCCTGCGCTGCCGCGATTGAAGCGCATTTCCACGTGAATCCAATCGCCTCCATGCGCGAAAGCGAGGCCCGGTTGGTGAAATCGAGGTAATTCGGATCGTGTGGCGGACGCGCGGGGGACTGCTCGATGGCACCGGTCAACAGTACGATCGACAGGAGAGCGGCCCCCAAAAAAATCGGTCCGGCCAGAGTAATGATCGCGCCGGCCAGACGGATCCCCGCCGCTTGTCGCAATGTCACGGGCAAGGCCGACGAGAAGTCGAGCGTCCCCTCGGTCCGTTCCCCCAGTGATGTTCGCATCGCCAGGAAAACCGCCACGAAGAGACCGTAGAGCAGGCACGTTACGTACAAGCTGGAGACCGGACCGCGGATGTGAAACACCGTTTCGTAGGCGATGGCGTAGGTCGCGCCACAGACGATCCAAGCCGTCGCGAGTGCCAGCGACGCGCGGCGCTCTCTCCATTCCTTCCAAGCAAGACTGCGAATTTGGGGAGACATGCGGCCGATTCCCTGCTCTGGCGTTTGCCTTTCGATCCGATCTCGAACTCACCGTCGTCGAAGACAGCTAGTCACATCGCAACTGCAGAAAGGGGACGAGGCCATCCCTGGGGCCGGCCGATGACAATCGCCTCGAAAATGTCGTCGAGGCTCAAGTCGATCACCTCGTGATCGATGCCGCTCGCGGCCAACGTCTCGAGAAACGCGCTCGCTCCGTCCACGGTCACGACGAAGCGGTCGTCATGACGACGGACGTCGAGCAAACCGGATGGGGGCGATACGGAGTCGGCCGCGTCCAAGGGCAACACGATCTGTTTGATCTCGTCGCGCAGCGTTTCCGTCGGGGCGTGACGTGCGATCCGACCGTTGTGCAAGATGGCAACCGAATCGGCAACGGCCTCGACTTCGGCGAGCAGGTGAGAGCTGTAAAGCACCGTACGCCCCTCGGCCTGCAAGTGCTCGATCAATTCGCGGGCAAACTCCTTGCGAGCGATCGGATCGAGCCCAATCGCCGGGTCGTCGAGAATGGCTAGCTCTGGCCGATGGGCCAAAGCGACGGCCAGGCCGAGTTTCACCGTCTGCCCCTTCGAAAGCTCGCGAATGCGTTGGTGCCAGGGGACTTCAAAGCGGTCCAAGTAATCCTGGGCAATCCGCATGTCCCAAGTCGGGTAGAACGGTTCGAGGAAGCGGCAGAGCTCGATCGCGGTCATCCAGCCGTACATGACTTGGTCTTCAGCCAAGTACCCGACGCGACGGCGCAGCTCGATCGGCTCGGTGGCCGGATCGCGTCCCAAGACGCGGGCTGCGCCGCCATCGGCCGCGACGAGTCCCAGCAGGATGCGGATCAGCGCAGTCTTGCCGGCACCATTGCGCCCCAACAGGGCGATAGTCTGCCCGCGCGTGATCTCGAGCGTCACGTCTTCCAGCACCGTCTTGGAGCCGAACGATTTACGCAGATTGCGAATGCTGAGGGCCGGTTCGTTCATGGGACCCAGTTCTCCAGTTCGTCAGGAGGGGCGAGATGTCGCAGCGGCTTGTCTGGCTGCGGAGGCCGAGTCGCCTTCTATGCCGGATCGTGCCACTGTCACTGCCGACGTCACGAGGCGGCGCAACTCGTGCGGCTTAAGCCCGAGCAGGAGTCCACGGCGAATAATCGCATTCAATTCGCACGTGTACTGATCCCGTTGTTCGGCGAGCAAGCGTGAACCGCTCGCTCGCGCCGAGGAAGGCAGCACATACGTCCCGTCGCCGTGCCGCATCTCGATCAGCCGGTCGGCTGCCAATCGCTCGTAAACCCGCAAGACCGTGTTGACGTTGACGGCCAACTGCTGCGCAAGACGCCTGACTGCCGGCAAAGAATCTCCCGGCTTCAAAGTTCCCGAGAGACATTGCGCCCGGATCTGTTCGCCGATCTGCCGCGAGATCGGCACCGAAG
>DASRXU010000526.1:0-4423 GCA_035687365.1 Planctomycetaceae bacterium
AAGAATTCCCGTTCGCTCGGAAAGCACCTTGTTCAAGATCGTGCGGCTGAGTTTGACCGTCTCGTCGGCGTCGGGCTTGCGATGCTTCTGCGCGACGGGGACCATGTGGCCGCTCTCGCCGTCCTGCAGCAGGATGCAGCCCCGGTCGGCCTGCGGAAAAATCGTGAACAGCGTATCGAGAATCAGCGGAATGATTTTTTGCAGGTCGACGGTGCCGGCCAGTCCCCGGGCGATATCGATCACGGCTCGCAGCTTGGCTTCGGGCTGCACCTGTAGCAGGCCGAAACCACTGGTGTTGTCGGCCGAGTCGACGATGGTGGCCGACACTTCGCCCGAGATCTCGACGCCAGCCGCCGTATCGCGCCCTGCCCCGTCGCTCCCCGACGAAACGGTTCGCTCGGCTCCCGAATCGAACCGCAACAGCAACGGACCGAGCTTGAGGCGATCGCTCGACCGCAGGAGCGTCCGCTCGTCGATCCGCTTCCCGTTGACGAACGTGCCGTTGCCGCTGCCCAGATCTTCGACGAAGAACGACCCTTTCTCGCGGACCACCTGGGCGTGGCGTCGGGAGACCATGTTGGAATCGAGCTGAATCTGGCATTCCGGCGCGCGGCCCAGGACCGTCACGTCGTCGGTGAGCTTGTATTCAATTGCCCCGCCGTCTTTCAGCAATGTCAGAGTCGGCATGGCCAAGCTCCCGCGGCAAATAGACCTCCTGCGCGCCCCGCGCAGACACGGGAATCGATTCTAGGCCCGCAAAATGGCCACCGCAACAGTTGGATTTTTGGGCTGCAGACGCCCGCGAATCAGTCCGCGCGACGAGTCTCGAGGTTCGCTCAGCACTCGAGACCGAAGATCCGCTCGACGTTACCCCGCAGCACTATTCGCCCCAGCTCCAAAGCCCGCGTCTCTGACCAGCTGCGGCTGATTACGAAATCGTCAGCCAGAACCGACGCCAAAATCCGCCGATACATGCGGAATTTGGGGAGCGCAAACTCGAGCTTGTACATGTCGCTGTAGTAGCCGATCTGCTTGGTCGCCGGCACGGCCTGCAGCCGGCTGCGGCAATCCAGCTCGATATAGGCCGGGATGTTCGAGTACCACCAGTGGCCGTTTGTCACCACGTTCGGAAAAATCCAAGAATGACTGACGAGTTCCTGGTTGCTCGCCTGGGCGAGCAGCGAGACCGGAAACGTCACCTGCGGGAAGGCATTGAACAGCCGGCGATATTGGACCAGCGAGGTCCGTTGATCGAACAGGTCCTGCCCTTGGAAAACTCCCTCCTCATAGACGCGGCGATTGACGCCGATCATCAGATCGAACGGGAGATGATGCTCGGCACACTGTTCTGCCAGCGTCCAGAAGACGAACTGCGCCAGCGTCCGCGATTCGTCGGCACTTGGCTCACCGCCGGGGTAGATCGTCTTCAGGATCGGGTCGACTGACTCAGGCGGAATGCGATTTGGCTCGAAGTCGGGAGGCAGCGAGATCGCGCAGGCTCGAGCGCCGTGCGACACGAAGTGGTCGAAGAGTTTGCCGACCGCTGCCGTGAGCTTGGACGCAGAACCGGCCTCAATCCCCGTCGCTTTGGTCAAGCGCTGTCGGACCGTCGCCTTCGCGAGGTGGAACACCAGGTCGTCGGTCCGCAGACAGGGGATATAGCGCGATGTATCGAACCCGGCAAGCGGATCGTCAAAATCGTTGGTGAGGAACACCTGCTCCAGCCGGCTCTTGTCGAGGACTTGCCGTTCCCAATCGGCCTCAGCCATCTTGGCCGCCGCTCGGTTGTAAAGGGCTTCCCAATTGGCCGTCGTCAGCCGCTCTTCCTGGAAATCGAAGAACTCGCGGCACATCTCCAACAGCCAACTGTATTGGGCTGTGTTTTCCAACGGGCCAAGCCATGCGACGAGCCGTCGGACCTTTTCTTGAGGTGCGAGTCCCGCCTCCTCGATCTTCGCCCGCTCGAGTCCGGCCGAATGGGCCAGTTCGGTGTAGTAGTGATAACCGAGAATGTCGGCCAGTGTTTTCGAGGCCGGCGAATGCGGATTGATGTGCGTGTGCGGATCGATCAAGACGATCGATTCGAGTTCACCGAACAGCCGAGCTTTGAGTTCTTGGGACATGGTTGCTCTGGAGGTCAGCCTTGAGATTTGTGTGCCACTGCTGAGACGCTTCGGCTCAGCAGTGTCTTCGGCGACCAATATACGAAGTTGCCCCGCGAGTTGTCGCGAAGCGAGACTCTCGACCTTGGGCACTGCTGAGCACGCTCAGCAGTGGCACACAAACCAAGACCCACCACTGGCTCAGCGTTTGGCCGCGTTCGCCTGGGTGGCGTCTCTTCCCGACTTGGGCGGCCCAAATGTGGCAACGCTCTTGCCCGTCGTGCCGTTCCAGAGTCGCAAGATTCCGTCTTCGCCGCCGGCCGCGATCAGAGATTCGTCCGGTGTCGCCGCCGCAGCATACAAGTAGTCACTCGAGCCATCCAGCGTGCGGTAGTTGTCACCGTCGATGGCGTGATGCAGCCGCGCGGTTTTGTCGCCGCTGGTGGATAGGATGTCTGCACCCGTGCCGAGGAATTGAATCGACGTGACCTGTTTGCTGTGGCTGCCGATGTTGCGCTGCTGCTCGCCCGTCTCGAGGTTCCAAATCTTGATCGCATTGTCCGCACCAGCACTGGCCAGCAGCGACCCATCCGCCTTCCAACTGACGCCGAGGACCTGGTGCGTGTGACCCTCGAACGAACGGGCCTGTTTGCCCGTCTGCGTCTCGAAGACTTTCACAAACTTGTCGGCCGCGCCGCTCGCGAGAGACTTGCCGTCGCGGGAAAAATCGACACCGAACACCGTGTCGCTGTGAGCGTCTTTGAAGTCGCGGTCAAGAGTCAGCGAGGGAATCTTCCACGTCTTGAGTTCGCCGCTGCGGGATGGTTCGCCGCCGCCGGTTGCCAGCAGTTTGCCATCGTGGCTGAACGCGAGACAGAGGACGCGGCCAACGAGGCTCGACGCACCCAGCTCAAGCGGTGCGTCGGCCTTGGGACCGATGCGGCCGAGGAAGGTCCAGCGAGGATTCGTCTCCCAGGCGACGAGCTTTTTGTCGTTCCCCGCGGAAATCAACGTCGATCCTTTGCCGAAAGCGATCCGGGTGACGGCCGCCGAATGCCCCGAAAGCGCCTCGAGCGGACGTGCGCTGTGGGCATCGAAGAGCTGAATTTCCGGATCGTCGCCAGCAACGGCCAGCACGCTTCCATCCGGAGAAAACGCGATCGAGCGCACAGGGAGCAGCCGGTTGACTCCGTCGACCGTCGCCGACACGATAGCCTGCCCTGCCGTCTTACGGTCTGCCTCCAACTGCTTCTTGACGGTCTCTTCTTCTTTCAGCTTAGCTTCGGCAGCTGCCAGCGACTTTTTGGCCGCCTCGTGGTTGCGGACGGCCGAAGCGGCCGCGTTGGCGCCGTTCTTCTTCGCTTCGTCGAGCGACGTGAGAGCCTTTTGCGCGTCTTCGAGCTTCTTCTTGAGCGCAGCGTCTTTGGGCTGGGCCTGCGACGCCTTCTTGGCGACTGCTACCGCGTCGGCTGCGGTTTTCTCCTTGGCCGTGAAGTCGGCGAGCGCCTTCGCCGACGCCGTCTGCGCTTCGGCGGCCTTCTTCAACGCCTCCTGACGCTCCTTGAGTTCCTGATTGGCGGCCGTCATCCGAGCTGCGGCGGTCGTCACGTGTTGTCCGATGATGGCTTCGGCGTCTTTCCGCCGCGCGATGGCTCGATCGGCCGACAGACTGCCGGAAACCTCGCCGATTTGTTTGCCGCCCGTCGTTTTCCAAAGCCGTGTGATTCGGTTCGTTCCGGCCGACGCGAGAACCTGGCCGTCGGGACAAACGGAAACCTCGGTGACCGGCCCGCCGTGATCGAATTTCACGACTTGCTTGGCCGACGCCATCTGCCAGATGCGGACGCTCTGATCCTCGCTGCCGGAAACGATCTTGTCGCCGGCTGGCATGATAAGCGCGAGCGACGTGATCGGCTTTTCGTGGGCCTTCCATTCCCGCAGCGGCTTCAACTTGTCAGGAGCCGTCGCGTAGACGCGGATCGTTCCGTCCGCGCCGCCTGCAATCAGTTGTGTGCCGTCTTTGTTGAGTGCCAAAGCAGTTAGCGGGCTGCTCGCGGAAACCGGTTGCTGGCTCTTACCGTCGGAGACATTCCACGCTCGCCAGGTGCGATCGAGCGATGCGGCGTAGAGGGTTTTTCCGTCCGGCGAAAACTGCAGCGCGGTGATCCCTGCCGTTGGGCCGTTGAGTTTGCGCAGCTCGGTTCCTTTAGCTCGCCGCAACACGATCGAGCGATCGGCAAGTGCGGTCGCCGCCAGACTGCCGTCGGGGCTGACGGCCATCGCGGTCGGCGTCTCGGCCAGCGTCACGCTTTGCTTCTGCA
>DASRXU010000527.1:0-9820 GCA_035687365.1 Planctomycetaceae bacterium
ACGTCGCGGAGCACGATCTACGCGGCGAGCATCGCGGCCGGTCTGATGGTCCACCAATTCTCGCGCTGGCTGAGGCATCTGCCGATCGAGGTCGATTCGACCGTTGATCTCCTAGCCACCGAGTGGGCGTCGTCGCGCGACTCCGATTCCTGATCTCCACCCTCCCCAATCCACTACTGGTGTGGGACTGGTTCGTATAAGGAGTTTCCTTTGATGGCGAACGAACGCAAGTCGAATTGCCCGGTGGCCCGCCTCCTGACGCGTCTCTGCGAACAGACCAAGGCCTCAGCCGGGAACAACGAGCCTTCGCGGCAGTTGTGGGACGAGCCATTGCAACAGCATGGCTGGAGCAGGCGCGCGCCGCGAAAGCACCTGCTACCGGCCCTTAAGGCGTCGCTCCAAGCGAGCAAGTAATTTGGAGGGCGAAACCTTCATCGCCGAACAGAGCCGGAACAGCGTTGCCACTGTCGGGGATTTCTTGTCGTTCTCCAGCTGTGAGACGTACGTGCGATCGGCGCCGGCCTGAAATGCAAGCTGTTCTTGCGTAAGTCCGGCCTTTTCTCGCGCCTCCCGTAAGATGTCCCCGAGGCCGGCGAATTCGAGACGTTGCGAAGCGGCCCTATGCTGTTCGATAAGGCGAGTAACTCTCTTAAGAGCCAGGCGATGCCGATGGTAGCGGATATGCCGTTTGTAATAATTGTAGGAACGCCCAACTTGGCATTTTGGCGCAGCGCGATTTTTCCCTGCGCCGAAGCATGAACTCTGCTTGCTCGCCGTGGCTATCGCGCCTAGGATGCGCGGCCCCTTCCCTGAGCATGTTCTCACGGATCGGGTCGCTACCCAATTAAGAAGGGGTAACAACAAAGACTCGAGGACCTTCTTGGTGCTCGACTACAGCTCCGCGGGCATATCGCACCGAGTTGGCCCGCAAGATCATCGAAGCCCAGATCGCGCTGGCCGCCGTAGTTTCTCGACTGGCAGCCGACCGCCCCCCTGGGCTTTGACTGCTGGGTCGTCAAAGACGATGGGACTCACGTCCGAAAGCTGGAAGACAAAGAACATTTCGCAAAGAAGGTTCTCGCGCAAGGGATGCTGCGATGGACGGTTCCGATCTCGAATACGACGTTTGCCACATCATCGAGTTCTTCCTCGCGCTTGCGGAGCAGGACGCAGAGCTCGTCGCAGCCTTTCTGAAATCGGCAGGTTTCGAGCCCGGAACCTCATTCCCTCAGGCGACTCTGTTAAAGCTTGGGCTCTGGTGCCGACTCGCGTACTGGGAAGAGATCGGCCTGACAAGCGGCAGCGATGACGATCTGCCGTCATCGCGAGCTGTCTTCGCGGACATCATCGCACAACTGTCGGGAGAGACGACCCGGTTCGAACTGCTCCAACTCGGCCAGCGAGTCCACAGTTTTGCATTGCGGCGTCTGACGTGGCCGCAGACATCGGGCACTCCGACCTTCGTACTCGATGATCGATCCAATCCCTCAGATTTCTTTGACTCGGTTGCCGAGTTCCTCTGGAATCACCGACACCTTGCCGCTTCGGCGGTCAATTCGCTGCCAGCGGCCGCCGATGCCGACGGCATGGAACTGTGAGTAGCGGCGTTTTTTCCCTGAACCAAACCGTACTGACAGGAGTCGACTGATGCCCACAAATCGACGTCGAACTGCCGTGGCCTATCTGCGACGCAGCTCATCCGGCCCAGGTTTCGATGTACGCCGCCAGCTTGAATGCATTATCGCCGAAGCGGCAAAAGACGGCGTGGTTCTCGACGCAAAGATTGAGTATCTCGCTCATATGGAGCAGGCGGGACTCAGTCGCTTTCGGGGAATTGTTCTTGAAGGTGGATTTCGGCCGGGCAAAGGGCCCCACCGGATGAGGCAATGCTAACTCTGCAGCCTTGCATTCCTCGGCCGGGTGCAAAAACGGAGCACCAGTGCGATTCCTAGGCTGCTTACCACTTGCACCAAAAGGCACCAACCATGTCCGCGCGTCTAAAACGAAGGGCATTGACCTATTTACGCCGCAGTAGCTTGCGGCAGGAACTGGGGATTCGCAATCAACTGGAGTGGGCGATTGCCGAGGCTGCGAAACTCGGGGTCTCGCTCGATGCCGAGCGCGATGATGTCGTCCACATGGAGCGAGAAGGACTCAAGGAGTTCAAAAGCATTTTCTTGGATGACGGGGTTACCGGGGCCAACTTGCAACGCGAGGCGTTCACGTTGTTTCGCGAGACCGCAATTCGCGATCGGAGCGTGAGTCACCTGTTCATTTACAAGTCTGATCGCTTCGCCCGACCTGAACAGGCGAACGAAGCGTGCAGTCTGGAAATCGAGCTGCTTCTTGCGGGGATCACGATTGTGTTCCACAACCGGGTCGCTAATCCGCGAGAACGCGGAGTGAGATATATCGCGGAGGATGTCCAACAGCTCTTCGAATACCATCAGAGCGGTCAATTCCTTCCTGACCACGCCGAGCGCATCTTGCGGGCTCGCGCGCACCTGGCACGGCAAGGATACTGGACCGGGGGACCAGCCCCTTATGGATGCGGTCGGATGTTGGTGGACGCCGAGGGGAACAAGATACAAGAACTCGAGGATGGAATGACCGTCCGCCGGGAAGGATGCCACGTTCGGATTTTTCTGAAGGACCTTGTAAAGATCCAAGTTTGGCTTCAAATCTTGGATTGGTACGCGAACCACGGCTGGGGCGTGAAGAAAATCGCACGGCGCCTCAACGAGCTCGGAGTCCCCAGCAGCCGAGCAGGCAAAGTCGCGGTCATCCGCGGAGTCAAGCAGCTGATTCCCGGCAGGTGGGATCACCGGCAGGTGGCGCGATTGATCGAAAACCGCGCGATCATTGGCGAGCTGGAGTTCGGGAAAAAATTGACGGGAGCGCATCGTCGATTGAGCCCGACCGGTCCACGTCTGCTCACGGATGCGGAACGAGACGCGATCGGTCGGCCGATAAACATGAAGAGTGACCCAGCGGATCGGATTGTGGCTCCCAGCGGCTACAAGGCGAAGGCGAGTCGCGAACTATTTGACGCGTGCCAAGAACAGCGGCGGCAGCGCGGGGCATCGCAGCGGGGCATTCGAAAGAGTGAGGCGGCGGACTACCCATTGAGCATGCGAATCTTTGACGGGTCCGAGGGCTGCGACAGTTTAATGTACGGCACCCTGGAGAAAGGCCGCCGGCGTTACGTTTGCTCCAAGTACTCGGAGTCAAAATGTCGACAGTGTCACCACCACTATGTGGACGCCAACGCGGCGCTGAGATTTGCCCTCGCGGTCTTGCGTCAACGCGTTCTTCAGCTTGGTGGTCGCGCCGAGCTGCGGAACCGGTTAACCAAGCTGGCGAACACAGAGGTTGGGTCGCCGGTCAGCAATCGCGAGCGGGAACTCGAACTCGCGGAACAGCGCCTCCAAAATCTGGAACAGGATCTGACAATCATCGGCAGGAATCTGGCCCGGGCCGACGACTTGTATCCCGTGGTAAAGGCGGAATACGAGTCTGTGACGCGCGAGATCGATCAACAGCATCAGCGAATCGGGACTCTGAAAGCGCAGGTCGGCGCGGAACAGGATCGACGTAACCCTGAAGACCAAGTCGAGCAAGCCCTGGCGCTCTTGGATCAACTGGAGCGGATCGCCGCCAATCCGGAAGGGAGGGCGGAAGCCTCCGCCCTTTTGACGAAGCTGGACTTCCTAATCGCATTTCGGTTTGGGGCTAATCGCCCGAAGAGCCGACCGTCGAGAATCCCGGTGGGCGGCATGATTACGATCGGTGATCCAGAGAGCCCAATCAGAGTTAGATACTTGGACGGAGTCCGTTCGCGCGTTGCGACCGGAGTCGCCGAGGGGGAGATCCCCACTGGCCCACAATTGTCCTCCGTTCGTTCAGAGAGTCGTCGTCATGAGGCCGGGTTGGGAAAGGGGACACACCACTGAAACTATCTGACCCGGTCCCGGTGATCAGATTCTGTACAGCGGAAGTCGCGTCCCCGGCGCGTCGCGCTCGCCGACTTCTCCTCTCTGCCCGCGGCAGGAGGGACCGGAGGATGGGGGAGCCTTGCGAGCAGATGGTCCCATCGGCTTCGAGTCCGTCCCATCGTAAAGTGTCCGGACCTGACCTTGGCCGGTGCGCGCTGGGAGTGCGCGCGGACCGCCCCAATAGCGCACGCTCACCCCGCCGCGAAAAAACTCGCTATCTCCATTCAGCCACAAATTCTCGATTCATCCAAGATCAGTTTTGTGAAATTCTCGCGCGACTGTCGCTTCTCGGCGGTTACTCGGTGCATGCGGACTTCGGTTACGATTCGGCGGCAGCACGAAAGAGCACCGTTGATCGAACGACGACCGCTGCGAAGCAGGGCTTCGGTCCCAAACAGGAGGAAAACTCACGCTTCCTTCGCGTCCGCCGGGTAAGGAAAGTAAAGTTCGTTGCCGTCGGGGTCCACGATGACCATGAGCTTGTAACCCCAGCGTCCATCCTTCACGTCCACGCCCCGTCCTTCCAGCTCCGCGCGCAAGGCATTCAGCACTTCGACATCGAGCGAAATGAACATCAGGCCCTTGCCCACCTTTTCGGGCCATTGGGAGGAGAGAATGAGCTCGCAGCCCTGCCGCTCGACCTGAGCAACCCAAGCGTGCCCCTCATCCTCATAACGCCAGGGCTGGGTGAACCCAAGCTGCTTCACGTAGAAGTCGACCGATCGGTCGATGTCCGCCACGAACAGCACGGGCCGCGCATACCACTTGTTGCTCATGACGTCACGCTCCGGGGTGGCAGAAAATGAGACGCAGCTCTTGATCACGCGGCGCGAGAGCACGTTGCGCCGATGACTCGCACATGCCCACCCAAAGCTGTGGGCACGGCACCCGACATCTGGCAATTGAGCAGTCTACGAGGCGTCCCCGGTCTCTCACCCGTATCAATGAAAAAGCCCCATTGCTGGGGCTGCATTTATTCCTTCGTCTGTTTGTCAATCCATGCCTTGATTTCCCCAACTGTTCCCGCGTTCTTCGTTGGGGTTCCCCGGTCATGACGGGCTACCCAGCATTGGATGGTCGGCCGGCCCTTGCCTCCGATACGTTCGACTGTTGTTGGTCCCGGTCTGACCCGAAACCGCTTATAAGCGAAGAATCCATTCAGCCCAAGTTCCGCCTGTTCTTCCGGTGTCATTTGCAATTCCCCTAAAAAATGTGATCTCGCATTGTACCATGCCGCAGGCACGAAAAGAGCCGACGCACTGAGGTTGCAGCGTGTCGGCTCGTCACGGACATGCACAATTATTTTTTCTCGGCCTTCTCAAACCGCGGCACCAACTCCATCGTCACCTCAGTCCCGCGCGGGGGAATCCGCTCTGTCCAAGCCTCGAACAACAGTCCTTCGTCCTGTTTGTCGGTGCTCTTGATGGCCAGGTCGAGCATCGAGTCGGGGAAGTTCGAGACGCAGATCAGGTCGCCGCCTTCGGCGAGGTAGCTTTTGCGACCGGTTTTTTCGTCGATGTAGTAGCCGCTGCCAACGAACACCCAGCCAGCGTCGAGTTGCTTGGACTGGCTCTGTTCGTAGAAGCTGGCGATCCCTTTGCGAAACGCCGCATCACGAGTGAAGGCCAAGAGTTGGTCGCGTTGAGCGGTCGACATCGGGCCGAACCAGGTCAGTTGCTTTGATTTCGGCAAGAAGCGAATCGGCAGAGACTCGTCACGATCGGGCAGAGTCACGCCGGCCGGCAGCTGGTCCATCGCGACCACGTAATAACGATGAATGGCGGTGCGGATCCATTCCTGGGCCTTCACGCGGTGCCGCTTGCCGTCGGCGTCGGCCCATTGCAGGAAGATGTCGGTGGGTTGGCCGGTCGGTGGATGGAAGGTCGGCTGATACTGCACGGGCGCGCCGGGCTTCGCGCCTAACGCCATCAGCCCGGCATGAATCACGTACGCTCGCCCCTCGACGCCGAGGATCGATTCGTGCTCTTTGGTTTGCACGGGGCAGCACAGCATCTCGAGCACGCCCTCGCGGAGCACGACTCGAGTCTTCACTAAAAGGCGCTTCCCCACGCGGTCGAGCTGCACAATCCGGTTGGGATCGAGCGCCACAAAATCGTCCGCCGGTTTCTTGGCGGCAGCCGCTGTTCCCTCTGCCGCAGAGACGGAATTGAGACCCATCGCGGCCAGCATTACCAAGCCGAGCGGTGCCAGGCCCCACGCTCGGGTCGGAAGGCGGAGCGCGTGGAGCAAAACGAGAATCACCGAGTCGCGACGCATCGTTCACCTCGTCCGAAGGCCGTGGGCCTTAGTTGGTCGACGATTGACTCTTGAGCTTTTTATCCATGATCTCGCGCATCTTCACGCGAGATTCCAAATCGGAGGGAGACATCTTGGCCACCTTTTGGAATGCGGCGAAGGCCTCATCGGTTTTCCCCTGCGCGGACAACACGTGCGCAATCTGCCGTTGGCATTCTACGTTCTTGGGATCGATTTCCAGTCCGCGGCGGGCATATTCGAGCGACTGGTCATATTCGTGCACGTCGTCGCAGAGGCGAGCCAGATTGAAATAGGTGAGCGACGCATTCGGCTCGATTTCCAAGGCCCGCTCGAACTCCTTGCGAGCCTCGGGATACTGGTGCCATTCACTGAGCACTGTGCCCAGGCCTTCGTGGGGCGAAGCGGAGTCCTCCTTGAGGGCGATCGACTTGCGGTATTCTCGAGCCGCATCTTCCAACCGTTTATCCGATTGATAAGCGCTGCCGAGATCGTCGTGTGCCAGCGCGTCGCTGGGATCGAGTCGCAGGGAGTCCTCGATATTCTCGATGGCTCCTTTGACGTCCCCATTTCCGAGCAAGGCGCAGCCGAGCGAGCAGCGGCTCATCGCGTTGTTTTCGGTGACGGCCAGCGCGTGCTGAAAGAGCTTGACATCATCGCCCCAGAGGGCAACTTGCCGGAATCCCAGGGTCGCGTACACCGCTATCGCGGCGACAGCGGCCGTCGGCAAGAGCCAACGGCGCAGGCGGCCGCTGGGGACGAGCGAAGGAATCAGCCAGGCGACCGCCAAATAGAGCCCCAACAGCGGCAAGTACGCGTAACGGTCCGCCACTCGCTGCTTGCCGATTTGAATCAGACCGATCAGCGGGAAGAGCGTGCCGAGATACCAGAGCCAACCGACAATCAAATAGGGCCGTCGCCGCACGTTGAATAGGGCGATCCCGGTCGCTACGACGAGAAACGCCGCCTGGACCATTACGTCGAGCGGTCGCAGGCTTTCGACCGGATGTGGATAGAAGATCGCGAGGTCGAGCGGAACGAGTGCCTTCCAAGCGTACCAGCCGTAGGCAGCGATTGCGTTCAGCACGCGGGCGCGGAACGGAACCGCCTCCAAACTGCGAATGCCGCCCCCCGATTGGGCCCAAACCGCGATCGCGCTGAACGCAGCCGACAGGAGGAGAAACGGGATCTTTTCGACGACCAATCGTCCAAAGCTCGTGCGGCGCTCCGCGATCGGCGCGTCTTGCGGTACGTCGTCGGTCGGCCAAGCTCCAGAAGTTCCGAATCGCCCCAAGGGCCAGTAGTCCAACAGCAAGAACACGCAAGGCAGCGTCACGTACGTTTGCTTCGCAAGCAGACTCAACACCAGAAAACAAAACGCGGCGACATATTGAGAGCGGCGGTGTTGCCCCGCGTAGCGCACGTACGCCCCCAGCGACAGCAGTCCGAACAGCGTGCACAACACGTCCTTGCGTTCGGTCACCCAGGCCACCGATTCGGCGTGCAACGGGTGAATGGCGAACAGCGCCGCAACAAAGGCGCTTCGCGTCGGGCTCTGAGTCATCCTATTAAAGACAAAGAACACCAACAGGACGTTGGCGACATGCAACGCGACATTCGTAATGTGATAGCCGTCGGGCCACTGACCATAGACCGTGGCGTCGAGCATCAGCGAAAGCCAGGTCAGGGGGATCCAATTGGAGTCGTTGAATTGGGTAATGGCCCATTTCAGGCTGGAAGGTTTTAGGCCATCGAGCACATAGCGGTTCCACTTCACGTACGACGGGTCGTCGAGGACGATGAAATTGAACCCGCAGACTTGTCCGTAGACGGCCAGCGTGAGCACGACCAGCAGCGAACCGAGTACGAAGTTGCGGCTCAGAAGGCGCTTGCGGCGCGGGGCGGACGCGTCAGCGGCAACCGGGATTTCGGGGGTAGCCTGCTCGTCGGGCCGACCAGACGGCTGAGGCCCAGCGCCGGCCGGCTCGCGTTCGGGAGAGACGCCGAGTGACAATCGCAAGCCAGCACCTGAAGGAGCAAGACGGGCGGAGACGATTCCGCGCGCACGGGGAACTGGGAACAGCCGCTCGAAGACGAGCCTTAAGAAATGATATCACGGACCACGGTTCCGGAAACGTCGGTGAGGCGGTAGTCGCGCCCCGCGTACCGGTAAGTCAGCCGTGTGTGGTCGAAGCCCAGCAGGGCGAGCATGGTGGCGTGCAGGTCGTGAACGTGGACCCTGTTTTCGACCGCGCGGTAGCCAAAATCGTCGGTCGCCCCGTAAGTCATGCCCCCTTTGACGCCGCCGCCGGCCATCCAGACGCTAAAGCCCCAGTGGTTGTGGTCGCGCCCGAACTGCGGATTGCCGGTGCCGGCCTGGCCCAGCTCGACGGCAGGCGTTCGGCCGAACTCGCCGCCGCACAACACCAGCGTTTCGTCCAGCAGGCCCCGCTGCTTGAGATCCGTTAAGAGCGCGGCAATCGGCTGATCGCATTGGCCGGCTAGTTCGCGGTGGTTCTGCTCCAGGTGAGAATGGGCGTCCCACGGCTGCACGTCCCCATGGTAGAGCTGGACGCAGCGCACGCCCCGCTCGATCAGCCGGCGAGCGATCAGCATCTGCCGGGCCTGCACGCCGGGACCGTACATTTCTTGAATGTGCTTGGGCTCGCGGGTGACGTCGAAGGCATCCGTTGCCGCCGTCTGCATGCGGAAGGCCAGCTCGAACGATTCGATTCGTGCTTCGAGTCCCGCATCTTCCGCGCGCGACTGTTGATGGCGCCGGTTGAGCGCGGCAAGCAGATCGAGCTGGCGCCGTTGGGCCGGCTGCGACAAAGCCGGGTTGCGGATGTTGTCGATCAGTTCGTCGACCTTCGTGCGCCGCGTGTCGATGTACGTTCCCTGAAAGGCGCCGGGCAAGAATGACGAACGCCAATTCGAGACGTCCGAAACCGGCAACCCCGGACACATCGCGACGAAGCCGGGCAGGTTTTGGTTTTCGGTCCCCATGCCGTACAACAGCCACGAACCGAAGCTCGGGCGCGACAGCCGCTCGTCGCCCGTGTTCATCAGCCGCATCGACTGTTCGTGATTGGGCGTGTTGCAGTACATCGAGCGAATGACGCAGATGTCGTCGGCATGCTGGGCCGTCTTGTCGAAGATCTCGCTAAATTCGAGACCGCTTTGGCCGTAACGCTTGAAACGAAACGGAGACGGCAGGGCCGCGCCGGTGGGCCGCTCGGTGCTGAGGTTGCCGGTCGGAAGCCGCTGGCCGACGTACCGTGCGAGCGCCGGCTTGGGATCGAAGGTATCGATCTGCGACGGGCCGCCGTTGAGATAAATGTGGATCACGTGTTTGGCGCGGGCGGGGACGTGCGTCTGCTTGGGCGCCTGCGACAATTCGCCGGCGAGTGCCGCGCTGCCAAGCGTGCCCGAGTCGCCCAGCAAGCCAACCAGCCCCAGCATCCCCAGACCGGTGCCCGTCTTTGCCAGGAGTTCCCGGCGGGACACCAATCCGGCAGCCAGAGAGCGGTCTATCGAAGAATTGGGCGACG
>DASRXU010000528.1:0-5025 GCA_035687365.1 Planctomycetaceae bacterium
GACCATAAAGAACATGCCGGCGGAGGAAATCCCGTGCGCGAGCATTTGAAACATCGCGCCGTTCATGCCCATCAACCAATAGTCTTTGCCGACTGCGGTGCCCGCCACGTCGCTAATCTTCCAGACGGCGATTCCGAGAATCACGTAGCCCATGTGACTGACGGAGCTGTAGGCGACCATCCGCTTGAAGTCGGTCTGGGCGAGGGCCGCGAACGCGCCGTAGATGATGCTTCCCGCACCGATCACCACCATGGCGTAAGCCGCGTATTGGGCGCCGTAGGGGCAAATCGGAAACGCGATTCGCAAGATGCCGTACCCGCCCATCTTCAGCAGCACTCCGGCCAGGATCATGCTAATGGGCGTGGGAGCTTCGACGTGTGCGTCGGGCAACCAGGTATGGAAGGGGAACGTCGGGACTTTGATGGCAAAACCGATGAAGAGCAGGATAAAGGCCGTGATCTGAATCGTGGGACTGAACGCCGCGTTCGCCACCAATCCCTGTCCGATCTTGGACAGTTCGAGAATGTCGAACGTTTGCGTGTTGCTGCCGTAATAGAACATCAAGATCGCGATCAGCATCAGCACGCCGCCGACGAGCGTGTACAGGAAAAACTTGATCGCCGCGTATTCCTTGCGGGGTCCGCCCCAGATGCCGATCAAGAAGTACATCGGCAGGAGCATCACCTCCCAGAACACGTAAAACAGGAAGAAGTCGAGCGCTAAAAAGACGCCCAGCATTCCTGTCTCGAGAATCAGGAACAGGATCAGGTAACCCTTCACCTGCTTGGTAATGCTCCAGGAAGCGAGCATCGCCAGCAGGCAGATAAAGCTGGTCAGAAGCACCAGCGGCAGGCTGATGCCGTCGTAGCCGAGCTGGTAATAGATGTGCCAGGCGCCGATCCAGGGAATCTTGATTCCCCCTCCGCCTTCAGAGACCGGTTGGATGCCGGGCACGTCGTAGCGAAATTGCTGAAACAGGAAAATGGTGAAGATGAACGTGACGACCGTGGTCGCCAGCGCGAAGATCCGCATCGGTTCTTCGTCGCGCTTATTGAATCCCAGCGCGAGAATGAGCGCGCCGACGGTCGGCGTGAAGATGATTGCCGAGAGCAACATCGCGGAACTCATGGGCTTATCCGAATTCCTTCAGGGCTTCGCGAAATCTCTGGAGCCCGCTCGGGCGAGCGGAACACGATCAGCGCTACTGCGGGAAAAACATCATCAAAAGCATGAATAGCGCCACCACGCCGATGGCGATGAACATCACATACTGCCGGAGGCTACCGGTTTGAATCACGCGGAACGAACGGCCGACGGCGAAGATGGCGTCGCCCACGGCATTCACCATCCCATCGATCACGGTCTCGTCGAAACGCCGGTCCAGCCGCGACACGTCGATCGTGGCATAGGTGAGTGCGTGCAAAAATCCGTCGATCACCACGCGGTCGAATGCCGCAAACCAACGGGACACAACGAGCACCGGCCGTACGAACATCACCTCATATAAGGTGTCGAACTGCCATTTCTCGACCAAGAAGGAGTGCAAACCGCGGAGCTGCTTCGCGATATCGCCCGGGTCAACCACCCGCAAACCATACAGCAGGAACGCGAGGAGCAGACCGGAAAAGGCGGCCACCAACGCCAAACCGCCCGCGTCGGCGTGCACGGAGTGAATCGCCGTGTGGGCCGGAAGGACGATTCCACTGGGGCTCCCGGCGACGCCCGCAGCAAGGCCGGCCGGCTCACTATGGATCAACAGCCGGTACAGCGGCCCTTGTTCCCCGCCAAACGCGACGAAGATGGCGAAGACCGAGAGCAACAGCAGCGGGCCGGTCATCACCCACGGCGATTCTTTTGCGTGATCATACACGTGAGCATCGCGCGGCTTGCCCGCGAACGTGAAGAACCAGAGCCGAAACATGTAGAACGCCGTGATGCCAGCGGTGACGAGCGGCACGAAAAACAACAGAAAATGGACGGGGTTCGATTGTCGGAAGGCCAGGGCGCTCGCCACGATCGCATCCTTCGAGTGGTACCCCGAGAAAGCGAACGTTGTCCCCAGCACGGGAATCGCCAGGCCGGAGATCGCAATCACGCCGACGAGCATCGTGAGTGCCGTGATCGGCATTTTTCGCATCAGGCCGCCCATGCGAGACATGTCCTGCTCGTGATGGCAGCCGACGATCACGCTGCCTGAGGCGAGGAACATCAGCGACTTGAAGAAAGCGTGTGTGATCAGGTGGAACAGGCCGGCGCCCCAACCGCCGACGCCGATTCCCAGCATCATGTAGCCCAGCTGGCTGATCGTGGAGTAAGCGAGCACCCTCTTGATATCCGTTGCCACCACGGCAATCGTCGCTGCAATGAACAGCGTCACGCAGCCGACGTAAGCGATCGTGAGCAGCACCTCGGGCGTAAACATTGGAAAGAATCGGCCTGCGAGGTAAACGCCGGCAGCGACCATTGTGGCGGAGTGAACGAGCGCCGATACGGGCGTCGGACCTTCCATGGCATCGGGCAGCCAGGTCTGCAGCGGAAACTGCGCGCTCTTGCCGACGCATCCCCCAAACACACCGAGCCCCGCGACCACGAGTAGCAGGTAGGGAATCGACTTGTGTTGGCCCGTTGGATCGTGAAGACGCACAACGTTCTCTTGTGTGTCGACGTCGAGTTCTCCCTTTGGTCCTCGCAGCATCTCGAACAGGCCAGGACGTTCGACGCTATCGATGACGTGAGTCGAGAACTGAAACGTTCCGAACCAGGTCCAAAGCACCATCAGGCCGATTAAAAACCCAAAGTCGCCCACACGGTTCATGATGAACGCTTTGTTGGCGGCCGTACTGGCCGAGCGGCGCTCAACGTAGAAGCCAATCAAGAAGTAACTACAGATTCCGACCAGCTCCCAGAAAACGAAGACCTGGAAGATGTTCCCGGCCAGGACGAGGCCCAGCATCGAAAAACAGAAGAGCGACATGAACGCGAAGAACCGGTAGTAACGCCCGGGTCGATGCAGATGGCCGCCGTCGCCCGTGTGCACCTGGTGATCGACGTAATCGTCGGTGAGTTCGTCGCTCATGTAGCCGATGGCGAAAACGTGGATACACGTCGCGATCAGCGTCACCATCATGAACATCACAAGGGTGAGGCTGTCGATGTAGTAGTCGAGCGAAACGATCAGGTTTCCGAATCGGGCCAGCGTGTAGAACGAACCTGAAAAATAGGTCCGCGAAGGAAGGCGAGTGGCGTGCTCGCCGGCAGCGTGCTCCCCTTCGGCCTCGGCATGCTCGGTCGCTGCCGCTTCACCAGAACCCGGGGGTTGGTGTGCGGGAGTCGCTCCGTGTTCTTCGTGTTGCGTGAGCGCGGTCCACCCGGTGCGGCTGCCCCAAACTCCGAACGCAGTCACGCTAGCGCAGAAACCGAGAAAGATGCAGAGCACGGCCAGATAGGCGGCCGCTTTGCTGCGCCGCGTCGACCAATAACCGGCGAAGATCTCGATGGCGAAGCCGGCGAGCGGCGCCATCCAGGCTAAAGACAGCAGCAATTTCAGCGTGCTGCCGGTTGACTCGTAAAGTTCCGCGTTCATCTAGCCCTGCAGCTCATCGCCCCGATCGACGTCGATCGTCGTGTGGTTGTTGTAAAAGTTGAGCACGATCGCCAAAGCCACCGCGGCTTCTGCCGCAGCCAGGACAATCACAAACAGGGAGATCACCTGTCCGTCGATCCCCAGTTTTGTGTACCGCGAAAATGCGACGAAGTTGATGTTCGCGCCGTTGAGCACCAGCTCGACGCCCATCAGCACGCCGATGCCGTTGCGCTTAGTCGCCATGCAGATCACGCCGCACACGAACAGCACGGCGGCGACCAGCAAATACCACGGCAGGGGGATACTACTATCCATCAACACGAATCCGCACAGACCAACAACACTCAGGACGCAAATTGCACGAGATTTGAAAACAGCCGCGGACGCGACGGCCTCACGACATCACGATCCAAAACTCCGAGCCGAGCCATTGGCCCCGACCCCCACCGGCGAATCGACCCGTCGCTTGGCCCGCGCGAGGTAAGCCGCACCGATCAAGACCACCAGCAGGTGAACGGAAACAATTTCAAACGGAAGCAGATAGCCGGAACTCAGCTCCTTGTGTTCGGATCCGAGATCTTCCAGGCTCAATCCAAGCAGTTTCATTCCGATGGGTCGCACGGTGTTCCCCTCGTCCGAGGAGTTGTAACCTTGTCCGACCTGCTCGGTGCCGGACCGCGGACTCAACCGCGGCCAATCGACCACAAAGACCGTCGAATAAATCACCGACAGCAGCAAGAGTCCGACGCCGCACGTCAGCACGAGTTCGCCCGACGAAGTTCGAATTCGGACATAGGGCCCGCTCGCAGTGAGCATGACTCCAAAAATCAGCAGCACGACCGTGCCGCCGACGTAAATCAACAGTTGCGTGGCCCCGACAAAATCGGCTCGCAGCAGAAAGAATAGGCCGGAGGTCGAGCCGAGCGACACGATCAGCCAAAACGCCATTCGCGCAATGTTTTGGCTGAAGACCACAGCCAGCGCACCGCCACAGGTGGCCGCTGCGAAGATCAGGAACAGGATCTCGGCCCCACTCATGGCCGGGCACCTCGTGCGGCCGCGCCGCCCGCTGTTTCGCCGCTCGGCGCTTCGCGCGTTACCAGTTGAGCGGTCGCACTCATACGAGTTGAGCGACCGGCCGCGCCTTTGAGAATGTGCGGGCTGGTGCTCGCGTTCCGAAAAGCCGATATCCGTGCAACAGGTGCCACTTCAGCCTGTGTGTTCACGATCCGCCGGGGGACGCTGTCGCCCAGCGGTCGCTTCGGCAACCAGGTCGTCTGCCCGCCATGGAAGTAAGCCAGAGCCAGCGGCCAAACCGCCGCCCCCAAGAAGAGAAAGCAGCTGATGGGCACCAGGTATTTCAGGCACGTCGTCATCACTTGATCGATTCGCAGACGGGGAAGCGTCCACCGCAGCCACATCTGCACGAAGATCAGCGCGGT
>DASRXU010000529.1:0-22654 GCA_035687365.1 Planctomycetaceae bacterium
TGCATGTCGTTAGAGAGAGCCCGGAGCGGCGAGACGTAGACGACGCGGACGCCTTCCTCTAGCTCGCCCGCCAACGATTGCTTGAGCAGCCGATCGATACAGGCCAGAAAGGCGGCCAGTGTCTTTCCACTGCCCGTCGGCGCGGCGATCAGGGTGTGTTCGCCGGCGACGATCGCGGGCCAGCCCGCGGCCTGGGCGTCGGTTGGATGGGCGAATCGGGAATCAAACCAGCTCTCGATAACCGGATGGAAACCGAACGAATCCATAAACCCGCCGTTCGCCCGTTCTTTGAACCCCACAAGCGCGCCGCCGCGCGGACGTCGACCCTATTCGACTAGGACCATTGTAGATCGGCGGATCGATAAATCAGCGCCTGTCGAGGGGACAGTCGCTGCCCCTCGACGATTCCCAGGCTCTTTGCCAGACTGAACGGGGACAGTTCCTCCCCTCTTGGTTTCGTGATGCCTTCGCCGCCAAACGACATTCCCTGCCGCCCCGAAGACCTCGGCAAGCCCATTCCCGCCACACGCCACGCCGTTTCGGTTTGCCTGCCGACCTGGGCTGACAATCTGGGCTACGAGCGGGGCGAAACCCGAGTCGTAGGACGGATGCAGTGCGGTTATCCCCGGTTTTTTCTGCATCCCGATGTGATGGCCCTGTTTCGGGATTGCGAAAAACGCTTCGCCGGGCCAGGGGAGTGCTGCTTTGCGTTTCCGTCCCGTCGGGTAGCCGAGCGCTGCGTCGAATTCGTCCGCACCCACAAAGGGATCGACGCACACATTCATCCGCTGGCTGACGGAGCGGCCTTTTGCGTTCGGGCCGACGTGGCGGCGCGCGACGAACTGAAGGCCTACTGGCAACACACGGGGCAAGTCTTTTCCTCGCGGGCTGCCGAACGGATCGTGGTGAGTCGGCCGTTGTCGACCGACGGCGTGAAAGAGAAGTCGGCGATCCGTGACCGCGTCGCCAAGCTGATGAACGTCGACGCGTCAGACGTCTGGCTGTTCCCTTCGGGCATGGCGGCGATCGAAACGGCCTTTCGTGTGTTTCAGCGATTAGGGCCCGACGCGAAGAGTGTGCAGTTCGGTTTTCCCTACGTCGACTCGCTCAAGGTGCAACAGCGGTGCGGCAAAGGAGTCCATTTCTTTCCCCACGGCGACGCGACTGAGTTGGCCCAGTTGGGACAAATTGCGGCCACTGAGCCGTTGCTGGGACTTTTCTGCGAGTTCCCCGGGAATCCGCTCTTGGCGAGTTCCGACTTGCGCGGGATCGACGCCCTATCAAAGAAGCACGACTTTCCTGTGCTTGTCGACGACACACTCGGAGCCCTCGTGAATGTCGACGTCCTGCCGGTGGCCGACGTCGTCACCTGCAGCCTGACGAAGTTCTTTTCCGGCGCGGGCGACGTGATCGGCGGTTCTCTCGTGCTGAATCCCCGCCGGGCTGGAGCCGACCGGCTGCGACGCGCTCTCGTCGCCGAGTACGAAAATCTGCTCGACCCTGAGGACGCGGCCGTGCTGGAGCACAATTCGCGCGACTGCGTGGAACGCGTCCGCCGCATCAATCGCACGGCCGAGCAACTGTGCGACGTGCTGCAGGCACATCCTCTCGTCGACCGCGTCGATTACCCCAAATTTCGGGATCGGGAGAATTACCGCGCCTTCCTGCGGCCCAAAGGCGGCTACGGCGGCTTGTTTTCGCTGTTGCTTAGGAACGCCGAGATGACGGCTCCCGGATTCTTCGACGCCCTGCAGATCGCGAAAGGCCCCAATCTGGGGACGAATTTTTCGCTTTGCTGCCCGTACACGATCCTGGCTCATTTCAACGAGTTAGAGTTCGTTGAGCGGTGCGGGATTTCGCGATATCTGGTGCGCGTGTCGGTCGGGCTCGAAGAGCCAGATTCGCTGATTCCGCGGTTTCTGCAGGCGCTGCAGCGTGCCTCGGAAGAACCGGCGGGCTGACACCCGCCGCTCGCCTTTCCCGTTCGCAGCATGCCACCTAAAATGTGCGGCACGCTATCTGGTCAGCTTCTGGTGTGCCGACCGACCCTCTTCTGGCCTCTTGGCCGCCTTCCCGGAGTCGATTCGCCCGTGTCGCAACAGTACATCTTTACGATCGAAGCCCTCACTCGCATTTACGAGCAGAAAGAGGTTTTGTCCAACATTTGGTTGTCCTTTTATCCCGGCGCGAAGATTGGCGTCATCGGCGATAACGGAGCGGGCAAAAGCACGCTGTTGCGGATCATGGCCGGCGAAGATAAAGACTTCATGGGGACGGCTCGGCCGGCCAAGGGCGTTCGCATCGGTTACTTCCCGCAAGAACCGCGACTCGAGAAGTGGAACACGGTCGACGAGTGCATTCAGGACGCGGTCTCCGAATCGCGGGCCATCCTCGATCGGTACAACGAAATCAACATGAAGCTGGGCGAGGACATGTCGCCGGAGGAGATGGAAAAACTCCTCGACGAACAGTCGCGCGTGCAGGACAAGATCGACGCCGCCAATCTGTGGGAACTCGACCGCATGCTCGAGGTGGCTGCCGACGCCATGCGCTTGCCGCCGCCCGACGCGAAGATCTCGCACCTCTCCGGCGGAGAGAAACGTCGCGTCGGTCTCTGCCGCATTTTGTTGCAAAGTCCCGACCTCTTGCTTTTGGACGAACCGACCAACCATCTCGACGCCGAATCAGTGGGCTGGCTCGAAAGATTTCTCCACGAATTCGCCGGGACGGTCGTCGCCATCACGCACGACCGGTACTTCTTAGACAACGTCGCCGGCTGGATCCTCGAAATGGACCGGGGCCACGGCTATCCGTACGAGGGCAACTATTCCGGGTGGCTGGAACAGAAAGCGGCACGTCTCGCGATCGACGAGAAGCGCGAATCGAAGCGGCAAAAGGAACTCAAACGAGAACTCGAATGGGTGCGCACGAGTCCGCGAGCCCGCTCGACGAAGAACAAGGCGCGGCTCGACCGCTATAACGAGCTGGCCGCACAACAATATGATGCCCGCGAAGACGCCGCCGATATCCAGATCGCGCCGGGGCCTCCGCTTGGCGAGCTGGTCGTCCGGGCCGAAAACGTCTCCAAGGCCTTCGGCGACACGCTGCTGTTCGAGGGACTCAACTTCGATTTGCCGCGGGGCGGCATCGTTGGCGTGATCGGACCCAACGGAGCCGGCAAAACAACCCTGTTCAAGATGATCATGGGTCTGGAAAAGGTGGACAACGGGCAACTCCGAATCGGCGACGGCGTGCAATTGGCCTACGTCGACCAGTCGCGCGACGCGCTCGACCCCAACAAGACAGTCTACGAAGAAGTCTCCGGCGGCCGCGACACAATCGACATCGGCAAAGCGAGAATCCATTCCCGGGCCTATGTCGGCCGGTTCAACTTCAAAGGCCCCGATCAGCAAAAATTCGTCCGCGAATTGTCGGGTGGAGAACGCAACCGGATTCACCTGGCAAAACTGTTACGAGCGGGCGGCAATGTGTTGCTGCTTGACGAACCGACGAACGACCTCGACGTCGATACCTTGCGGGCTCTCGAAGAGGCCATTCAGAACTTCGGCGGCTGCGTGATGGTTTCGAGCCACGACCGCTGGTTCCTCGACCGCACGGCCACGCACATTTTGGCCTTCGAGGGGGACAGCCGCGTCGTCTGGTTCGAGGGGAACTATAAGATGTATGAGATCCAGCGGCACGAACGTTTGGGCGACGAAGCCGATCAGCCGCACCGGATCAAGTATCGGCCGTTGGCGCGAACCTAGACGCTGCGGAGGCACGACGCCCGAACGAATAAGATCCCCTCGCTCACGCGTCGGGTTAGTGGCGTTTACCAACCCGACGCGTAAGCGAGGAGCTTTACGATGACGACTCCGTCTCCCGGCAAGCAATTTCGCGACGCGTTGAAACAGCCGCCGCTGATGATCCCGGGGGTCTTCAACGCGTTGACAGCGCGCCTCGCCGAGCGTGCCGGCTTTCGAGCCGCGTATCAATCGGGGGCTGCCCTTTCCGCCAGCCTGGCGGCTGCGCCCGACGTCGGTCTGGTGACGCAGACAGAGTTTGCCGCGCAGGGTCACTATCTTGCCGCCGCCGTTTCGATCCCGGTGATCTCCGACGCGGACACAGGCTTCGGCGAGGCGCTGGCTGTCGAACGGACCGTTGCGCTCTTCGAATCGGCCGGACTGGCGGGGCTGCATCTGGAAGATCAGCAGATGCCCAAACGCTGCGGACACCTGAGCGGCAAAACCTTGGTGTCGACGGCCGAGATGGTGGGAAAATTGAAGGCCGCGGTTGCCGCTCGTCGCGATCCGAATTTCGTGATCATCGCCCGCACCGATGGCCGCGCAAGTGAAGGGATCGAGGCGGCCATCGAGCGCGCTCAGGCCTACGTGCAAGCGGGCGCCGACATGATCTTTCCCGAAGCTCTGGAAACGCCGGACGAATTCGGCCGCTTCGCAAGTGCCGTCAAAGTTCCGCTGCTGGCCAATATGACCGAGTTCGGCAAAAGCCCGCTACTCTCGGCCTCCGAACTGGCCAAACTCGGCTATGCGGCCGTGCTCTTCCCCGTGACGATGACGCGGGTGGCCGCCAAGGCCGTCGAGGAGGCACTGGCCCAATTGGCAAGGGACGGATCGCAGAAGGGCTTTCTCGACCGCATGCAAACGCGGGCCGAACTCTACGATCTGGTCGATTACACCGGCTTCGAAGCACGAGACCAGACGTATTTCGGCCGGTAGTTCGTTAGCCGCGCGGCGATAACGTATTGACCGTCGACCCGTCGCGACTATACTTCGCGCCGCGATGGACCACAGGATCCCCACCTACGACGAATTGGCAGCCGACCGCCCGCGACGCATGCGCATCCCTCGCAGCCGGCGGCTCACGATCGACGTGTTGCACTACCACGCCAAGGTTCCGACCTGCGCGCACGATCGCTTGTGCGATTTCAGCCGCGTGGCCGAAGCCCGTGAGCGCTGCCCGGTGCGGATCTCCTGGTCGCTGATTTTCGTCAAGGCGTTCGGGTTGGTGGCCGCCCGCGTACCCGTGTTGCGGCAGACGTACCAGCGCTGGCCTTGGCCGCACATCTATCAGCACCCGTCGAGCGTGGCGATGGTGGCGACCCATCGCGAGTTCAACGGCGAACCGTGGCTCTTTTGGAGTCGCTTCAGTTCGCCCGAGGCCAAACGCCTCGAGCGGATGCAAGAGGCGCTCGAGCAGTATCTCACGGAACCGGTCGAGACAAAGTTCCCGTGGCAGTACCAGCTCAGCGGCTTTCCGACGCCCGTGCGGAGACTGCTTTGGTCGTGGACGCTCAACGTGGGCGGTCCGAACCGCGTTCGCCGCAGTGGGACCTTCTTTCTGACGACGATTGCCGGGCACGGAGCCGAGATCCAGCATCCGCCCGCTTTTCTCACCACGAATGCCACCTATGGACCGATCGACGAAAACGGCAAAAGCCGCGTGACTTTGGCCTACGACCACCGCCTGATGGACGGCCGCCTGATCGCCGATGCACTGGCTGGCATCGAAGAGGCGATGAACGGACCAATCGCGGCTGAGTTGGAATCAATTGCGGCGGATGAAACCCTCGCGCCGCCCGCACAACGCGCCGCGTAGGTTGAACGCCACGTCCGCCAACTCTTCAGCGCCGCGCGCGTTAGCAAGCGGGTATCACCGTCGGCGTGCGGGAGGCGACCCACCGCTGATCAAAGCCCGAGTTTGCCGCGAATCTCACTGACGATCTCGGGCGGCGATTTGTTGATCTCCACACGGATCGCGTGGTCGGGCGGCTCGAGATCGTGGAACTGGCTGGCGAGCAATGTCGGGTTCATGAAATGGCCCTTCCGCTCTGCGAGTCGCTGGCGGATTAGCTCTGGCGAGCCTAACAGGTAAACAAATCGGATGGCATCGGCCGCGTGGCGGGCGAGGTAGTCTTGGTAGCAGTGCTTGAGGGCCGAACAGGCTAGCACGACATTTTTACTTTGCTCGGCCGCTTGGTCGAGGCGATGGCGGATCGCATCGAGCCATGGCCTGCGGTCTTCGTCGTCGAGCGGAATCCCCTGCCGCATCTTGTCGACGTTAGCCGCTGGGTGATAGTCGTCCCCTTCCACGAACGTCCAACCGAGTTGCTCGGCGAGCAACTTGCCGACGGTCGATTTGCCAGTGCCTGTCACACCCATCACGACAACAATCACGCGATCTCTCCGGAAGAGTGAGTGCCTCATTCCATGACGCGCACACGAACAAGCGGACGGCGTGACGATTGCGACCCTTCGACTGTCGCGAACGAACGGTTATCCTCCCTAGAGTCATTATTGTCGAGTGTCACCTCCAACGATCCGTTGACGACTTCCATTCATGACCTGGGACGCCAACCAATACAACAAATTCGCCGCCGAGCGTGAGCGGCCGTTTGCCGATTTGGTCGAGCAGGCCGCGCAGAGCGGGACCGAGATTCGGCAAATCGTTGACCTCGGCTGTGGTCCGGGAAGACTCACGCAGCAGTTGGCCGAGCGCTGGCCGGCCGCGCATGTCGTGGGTGTCGATAATTCGCCCGAGATGCTTGCCAAGGCGCAGCCCTTGGCGATTCCCGATCGGTTGGAGTTCGTGCAAGCCGACTTGGCGATCTGGTCGCCCGATCAACCGGTCGACCTCATTCTGAGCAACGCGGCCCTGCATTGGATTGCCGATCACGATCGGTTGCTCACCCGCTTGGCGGGTTGGGTCGCGCCGAGCGGAACGTTGGCCGTGCAGATGCCGAATCGGTTCGACGGCCCGGTCCAGAAGGCCATCGACGAGACAGCCGCGGACCCACGTTGGGCTGCGCAGTTACGCGGCGTCGGGCTGCATCGGGGATCGGTGCAGCCGATCGACTGGTATGTTCGCTTCTTGCAGGGTTTGGGCTTCGCCGTCAACGCCTGGGAGACGACGTACGTCCACGTCCTTTCTGGCGAGAATCCGGTCCTGGAGTGGTTTCGGGGCACGGGCTTGCGCCCCTTGCTAGCGCGGTTGGATCGAACCGCGGCCGAGCAGTTCTCTGCAGACCTGGCCGCCCGGCTGACAGCCCTCTATCCGCCCCACAACGGAACAACCCTGTTCCCCATGCCGCGGCTGTTCTTCGTTGCGACCCGTGCGGCCGGGTCGCCTGCCTAAGGCGGCCAACGCATTTGGCGTTTTCTCGCGTGGATGCGGACGCCCGTTTCGCGTTTAGTTCCTAATGGGCTTCGCGTGGCGCCGTCGCGAAACCTGAAGAACGCACGAAGTGTGTAGGAACGTTGGGAGAGCACCGACCAACCGCGGGCCGCGGGAAGGCGAAAAGCATGACACCTCGACTGTCTCACCTGTGGATGCCGGCTGTTGCGATTGCGTTGCTGTCTGGGCCCGTGCTGGCGTGTAAGCCGGGGGACAAAAAGCAGAGCGGGGCCTCGAGCCAAGCCAGCGTCAGCCCCGAAGACATGACGTCCGGCACAAAATCTGACCGTGTAAAGTCGCAAAACAGTAAGTTCCGCCGGATGGTTCTCGAACAATTCGACGCCAACGGGAACGGGCGTCTGGACTCGAAAGAGCGAGCGGCAGCGAATAAGGCTTTGTCGGCCAAGGACGGCGGCGGCGCCATCGAGGCGCTGCGTGAGCAGGCTTTGGCTGAGTTCGACACGAACCACAACGGTAAGCTCGAGAAGACAGAGATTCACAAGGCTCTGTCGTCCGTGAATGCCGCCAATAAGAAGGTCGCGTCGAACGACTCGTCGAAGCACTCGCTCACGGCCGACGAACGAGCGGCAACCAGAGAGTTGCAACAGCAGATGCTCTATAGCGGCATCAACACCACTTCCGGACAGATTCAGACGTTCGAAAATCTGTTGACCAACAACGGGGGGACCCTGACGGCGGCGGAGACGATGCTGATCCAAAACCTGCTGACGCAACTCGCAGCCCAGGCCGCCACGACCACGATCACTCCCGCCGCCACGACAACGACTGGTACTGGGACGACGGGCACCGGGACGACGGGGACCAGCGCAACCGGCACCGGCATGTGCAGCGGCGGATCCTCCGGAACGTCGACGGGAACCGGCTCCTCCGGAACGAGCACAGGCACAGGCACGTCAACGACCAGCAGCTTGCGAAACTCGACTAATCAAAACGCGACAGGATCGTTCCTGTCCGGCGCGGGCGGAGGAGGGGGATTCGGTGGTGGCGGCGGGTTCCGTGGTGGATTCCGAGGCCGCTGAATGCTGACTGACTCTCTCGTCGGCGACGAAACGCAAATCACCCCGAGGCGAACGCACCGCTGCGGCGGGCACTTCCACGATTGGCAAGACGCGAGTCGGGGGAGTGCACTGCGGGGGCGGCCTGCGAGCGTGCGACCTTAGCCCCTATCACGTGGGCCGTCCCCGTTCGCCTCGTCCAGCTAACGATTCCACTGAGAGCCGTGCTCGTAGGCAGGTGGGGATGACCCGTCGGTCAACCCGCTCGCTAACTCGCGCGGCTCTATGCTTTGCGACGCGAAGGACTCACCGTCCCTAGTTCGCGTTTGGGTGGGTTTCGGCCGATTCGGAGGACGCGGTCTTGTCGGCCTCTTTTTGATATTCGGGAATCAGCTCCGCACGGTACGAGCGCAAGGGGCGTACTAACCCGCGTTCGATCACCGAGCGGCGGGCCGACCAGTCTGTCTCTGCGATGCCGACGGTGCCTCGCAATCGACCCATTAGCTCGAGGGACGATTCCACCGCATCAATGCTGCGCTCCAAGTCGTTGAGCACAATCTGCGGAGACTTGGGCCTCGTCAATCCGCGATTCGCCCAGCGGGATTCCAAAAATGCCAAGAGGGCGTTCAGATAATCCCAGCGCTGCTCGGCCGCCACGAGTTGCGGCTCGCGAATCAAAAGGTCGAGTGCGTCGACCACGTCTCGCACCGAGCGGTCGCGAGGATCGCTGTAGTAGATGCTGTACAGCCGATGCTGCAGTTGGGCCGTCGAGCCGGTGGCTTCCGAGCGGCCGTAAAACGTCGCCAACTCGTGATGCAAGAAGTAAGTCAGCAAGGGGTCGAACGGCTCGGCAAATTCCTCGATCCGGTGCAAGGAATCGAGCGTGGGGTGCGCGGCCCGGGACACTTTGCCCAGCGCGGCGAAGTAATCAATCCGCCGGCGATCGGTTGGATCCAAACGGCGCTCGAAACCGACATCGCCGTTCTCGACCGTCGTGTGCGGATGTTTGGTCAACTCCTCGCGCACCAGCTTGCGATAAGCCCACGGCTGATCGGGATAGGAAGTCATCAAGTCGTGTTCGCGCATCACGTCGGACAGTCTTCGCAGCAGACCTAAGTCGTTTCCGTCGACGTTCGGCCATTGGGCCATTCGACCGGCGTGCGGGCTCAGCGTGGCTGCGAGTTCTTCGTTCTTCGGGCCCCAACGCATCGTCTCCTGCGGCAGTCGAAACGCGAACAAGCCGTTGGCCGCTGTGTTAATCCCGGCACCCTGCGAGAGAGCCACACTCTCTTCGCCCGAGTAAGTCGCCAAATTCAAGACGATCGACCAATCCCAACCGAGGTGAGCCAGGGTGCGTCGCGCTTGGGGCGTTTGAAATCGGTCGATCAGATTCGGACGGTTCAATCCTTCGTCCGACTGCGTGGCCAATAACGCCAACTCGCCCGGAGCAACCTCGATCGCCGCCACGTGATTAAAGACCGATTTCAGCGTCGCCAGCGCGCTCTGCAGCGGCCAGGGGCCGAAGTCGACTTGCTGAAAGCGTTGGGCGAAGATTCCGTCGGCGGCGAGTTGCCGGGCGGCGGCGGCGTAGAACTCGCGGGTGAAATGAGCCGTCCCTTGCGACACGCTGGACTGGCCCGAGTCGGCATACACGACGTCATACGATCCGCCGCACGCCTGTATGGCCAAGCTCGGCTCGGCACACAGGACCCGGGCGCGGTTGTCGTCGCGCGGGTTCGGGGTGGCGGCGGGCCAAAACGTGGTCTCGAGAACGTCGATCAGAGTTCGATCGGCTTCGACGCAAGTCACGTCCTCGATCGGAAATTCCAAGCACGCGGAGAGTCCGCTGCCGCTGCCCAAGCCCAGGATCAACATGTGTCGCGGGCAGGAGTGCAACACGAGGGGCAAAACGCACGGGACGATTTCGCCGGAAAACTGCGGACCAATTTCCGGTCGAGGCGAGAACGTGCCGCAGGGGACGCCACTTTGCCGCAGGCCGAGTTGCAACCCGCGTTGCTTCCAGACGGTGTAAGTGCCGCACTCGCCTTCACGCTGCACCAGGAGACGGTTGTCATCGAGGAAGGGGAGCAATCGGCTCTCCGTCGAACTGCGCCATGCCAGGAAGACATTCGTCGAGAACAAGAGCCGAGCTGAACGAGACGGCTCGTACGTGTGTGCGAAGAGGCCGACGGCGAAGAGCGCCGCGGTTGCCGTCCAGGCCGTGCCCGAGATCAGCCAGCCGCGCCCTGACGACGTTCGCATCGCTGCGCCGACCGCGAATGTCGCCGGGAGTAAAGCGCCGACAGCCACCAACAGGGGCAGCGGCACTCCCAGGACGATTAGCCACCGCGCCGCGATCAAGCCGGCCAAGAGCGCAGGGGTTGCGATGACTAAGAGGGCCGGATGCCTGGGTCCGGCTTCACGTCGATTCCATTCACCACCGCGCCAACCGACGGTCGCGGCCCAGAGGGCACCGGCTGTGGAGAGGACCGCAGTTGTCGCTAGTCCGCGCACGAACATTAACACGGACACGTTCGAGAACGTGGCGGTCGCCGCGAGAGACAGGTCCGTCAGAAACCGGAACAGCACAATCGGTAGCGCGCACCCCAAGGCGGCCATGAAGATCACGGACGCGGCTCTCGGCCGGCGTTGGTCGATAAACTCGGGACGAACGAGCCACCAGGCGGCCGCGACTCCGAACAAGAACCCGGCGTACACCGTCCATTCGACGGCTTCCGTTCCTGGCATCAGTTGCTGAACCAGCCGAGCGAGAGCGGCCGCGACCAGACCGGCGGCGACCGAACCGATCACCATTCGTGCGAATTGCGGTGCGGAGAGACTGTTCGGCGCGACTTCGTCACGAGTTGCGGCGGGCCCGGCCGCCGTTCTCCAGCGACTGACGGTGACCTGAATTGCCCAAGCGGCTGTCAGTCCGGCAGCGATCAGTCCGGTCCACTGCATTCCAAACCACGGACCGAGGTTGTACGCGGCGAGCAAACAGCCGACGCCCGCACCGGCGATCATCCAGAATCCGTCCGCAGCCGCATTTCGCAAAACCAAGCGTGCGGCGCAAGCGGTGGGAATTCCTAGCAGGAGCAATGCGGCCCCAAAGGCGGCCGCAAATTGTCCCCAGGGCGAGGCGAGCCCGTCCAAATCGAACGAGCGATAAGCCAAGTCGAGTCCATTGGCCAGCCAGCCAATCGCCAAAAACCAAACCGCGGGAATCAGAGCGGCGACAACCGACGCGCCACGAGATTGTCCGCCCAGTCGCGACGCGAGTGCACCGGCCAGCAATCCGATCGCGACGGCTGCTGCCGTGCCGCCCGAGGTCATCAGCCCGCCGCCAAACCGCGCGAACATCTGATGGCAGAAGGCCACGGCCAGCAGTGCGGCGATTCCTCCCCCGCAAAACGAGGTGCCGGGCACCGAGCGCACCCAAGTGGCAAGACGCGAGGCCATTTGCAGTGCGACTGGTGCCCCGGGGATGCGCGAAATCAGTGATCGTGGAGAACGTTTCGGCATGGCTTCCTTGCCTTGCTAGCGTCGGGCGAAATCGAAGGCCGTGTTGTACTGAAACTTCCCATTTGACCCAAGATCAGTGCCCGCCTGAGGCTGCGACCGGGCCCCCGGGCTCCGCTGACGCCAGACCCCTTGCTTGGACCGGTCTTTTGCGGCTGTTAGGATGAGTTTTCGCGAGCCCGGCTCCGACGAAGGGGGTTCGTGACTCGGGGTGTCCAGCGGTGCGGTGCAACTGGGGAGGTGAGGATGCGCTTGTTCTCAACAGCCGTTTTGGCCTGCGCGGCGCTGCTGCTGGTCGGTTGTGAGTCGGGAGGCCAGTCGAGCACCGGCAAATCGGGCGGAGCCCGCTATCGCATTGCCGTCATCCCTAAGGGGACGACGCACGAATTCTGGCGGGCCGTCCACGCGGGAGCGGCCAAGGCGGCCAAAGAACTGGGCGACACCGAGATTCTTTGGAAGGGCCCCCAGCTCGAAAGCGATCGCGAAGGACAGATTGCCGTCATGCAGGGCTTCATCACCAAGCACGTCAACGGCATTTGCCTGGCCCCCAACGATTCGCAGGCGCTCCTCGAGTATGTCGATCAGGCCGTGCAGGAAAAGATTCCCGTCGTGGTTTTCGACAGCGGTTTGAAGGACGAATCGAAGACCGTCACCTTCGTCGCCACCGACAACTACAAGGGGGGCGTCTTGGCGGCTCGGCGGATGGGTGAAGTCCTGCACGGGCAGGGCAACGCGATTCTCCTACGCTATTTTCCGGGCAGCGAAAGCACTGAGCGACGCGAGCAAGGCTTCCTCGAAACGATGCAAAAAGAGTTTCCTAAAATCGTGATCCTTTCGTCGGATCAGTATTCGGGCACGACACCCGAGGAGTCGCTGACCAAGGCCACGCAGGTGCTCAGCAAATACAAGAAAGACGTCAACGGACTATTCGCGGTTTGCGAGCCGAACGCCACGGGCAGCTTGAGAGCGCTCGAACAGACGGAGCTGGACGGCAAAGTGGCCTTTATCGCCTTCGACCCGAACGACGCCCTGATTCGCGGCTTGGCCGCCAAAAAAGTGGAGGGGATTGTGCTGCAGGATCCGGTGAAAATGGGGTACGAGGCGGTGATGTCGATGCACAAACACCTGCAAGGTGAGAAGGTTCCCAAGCGAATCGACACGGGTTCGACCGTCGCCACGCCGGAAAACATGTCCGAGCCGCGCATCCAGCAGCTTTTGAAGCCCGACCAGTATCAAGATTGACGACCGCCACATGCCCGAGCCGATTTCGCCGCCGAACCCGATGGCCGCGCGCGGTTCGCAGTCGTGGCAGCACGTGAGCGGCGCTCTGCGTTTCCTGGGGCCGCTGCTCGCCTTGTTGCTTGTGATTGTCGTCTTCGCGGTCGCCGATCGCTGGATGAATGGTGCTGACAGCCAGTTTTTCACGGCGGGGAATGCGCGAATCGTCAGCGCCCCGGTCGCGACGGTTTTCGTTGCTGCGCTCGGCATGACGGTGGTGATCATTGCGGGGGGGATCGACCTCTCCGCGGGAACGGCCCAATCTCTGGCGGCCACCGTTTTGGCCTGGGGCCTCATGCGCCCCGGTCTCTTTTCCTGGAATCCCTGGGCGGCGATCGCCCTGACGCTCGCCACGGGCGCGGCCTGCGGTTTCGTGAATGGAGCGTTGATCGGTTGGCTGCGCGTCGTCCCGTTCATCGTCACGCTGGGCACGATGCGCGCGTACTTGGGGTTCGGAAATGCCCTGGCGCACGAAACGACGCTGCGCCCCGACACGATGACTCAGGTTCCTCAATGGCTGCAAAACTGGTTGAGTGTCCGCGCCGACGCGCTCTACTGGGGTTTCCCCTTGGGCGTGTGGGTGGCGATCGGGCTGGCCCTGCTAACGGCGGGTGTGCTGCGCTTCACGGTCTTCGGCCGACACGTCTTCGCGCTCGGCTCTAACGAGACGGCCGCACGGCTCTGCGGCATCAACGTCGCCTGGATGAAGATCGCCGTCTACTCGCTCGCGGGGTTATTTTTCGGCATCGCGGGTCTCTATCAGTTCGCCCGTCTGTCGGTCGGGCAACCGACCTCCGGGCTCGGAGTGGAACTGAAAGTGATCGCCGCGGTGGTGATCGGCGGAGCGAGCCTCAACGGCGGACGCGGGTCGATCCTTGGAACGCTCGCCGGCGCCGGCATCATGTGCGTCATCGACAGCGGCTGCACGCAGCTGGGACTCTCAAATCCCGTGCAGGATATCGTGCTGGGCGTGGTGATCGTGGCCGCCGTCGCCATCGATCAATTGCGACAGCGCCGGGCGGACGCTCGCGCTTAGTTCGACGGTCCAAAGTCCAAGGTCCAAGGTCGAAAGTCAAAACAGCGGATGGGGACGTCTCTTGGTATTCGACTTTGGACCTTGGACTTTGGACTTTGGACTAGCATTCAGTCGACGCCGATGATCACTTCGCTGGCCTTGATGATCGCGTAGACCGGCTTGCCTTCGACCAGGCCCAGATTGTGGGCCGACTGCTTAGTGATGATCGAGCTGATCTCCTGACCGCCGGGCAGCTCGATGATCACTTCTGAATTCACGGCCCCGTCGACCAGTTTCTTCAGCGTTCCCTTGAGCACGTTGCGAGCACTGAGTTTCATTTCGTGTTCTCCTCGCGAGATTGGTACGGATGCATCGTCCACTGTCCGCGGCCGCCAATCAAGCGGTGCGCGCCCAGCCAGTCAAACGTGCAGCTTTCTTCTCTAGAATCGAATGGTTTGATCATGTGCACAGCGACCAGCGCCTCTTGCATTGCCCGCCCCGCGTCGAAGCAAGCTTGTATGGCAGCGCCGACGTTCGTGATGGACAATGCCGCACGAGTACCAGGCGAACTCGACTGTTGACATGCACCAGTCGAACGGATTCTGTTCGCAAAGCTAGACGGCGATCCAGGGCGAACTCTATGCGTTGCGCAAACCGGCGTCGCTCGATCTTTGCCGCGATGGTAGTGTTTCTCGCCGCGACGGCCCAACCCGCTCTCCGTGCGGACGGCTCCGGCTCGGGCGCTGTCCTGAAGAGTGTCCCGTCGCAGATCGTCGCCACGGTTTTGACTGCCGACGGCCACGCTGCGGCGAAGGCCAAGGTCGCTGTCGGCGTCGCGGGATCGCAGATTCTGATCACTAATGGGGAGATCGACGACTGGTCGAACCATTGTGAGCGCATGACGACGGACGACGCTGGCCGCATGCGCTTCCAATCCCAAACCGGCGATTTTTGGCTCGTCGTCACGCATCCGGCCGGCTACAGGTGGCTGAGGTGTTCGATCGATTCGATCCCCAAGCTAATCCGGCTGACCGCGTGGGCTCGAGCCGAAGGGACGTTGAGAGTTGCCCGAAAACCGCAACCGAATGCGAGAATCCTGATCGAATTCGATGGGAAAGAAGTCGTCAGCGAGAAGGACCCAATCATCGTTACCAAGCACATACAGACGACCGATACGAATGGTCGGTTTGTCTTTGATCGCGTCGTTGAAGGTGAGGGACGAATCGGCACACCCTTTGTGCAATTCGAGGATCGTTCGGCGGGAACGAAATCCTCTGCGCGAGTCGCAACGCAGTTCGTCTCGGGAAAGACGACGAAAATCGAGCTCGGAACCTCCGGGCGGCCTGTCATCGGACAGTTGCGGTGGTCGCCGAAATTGAAGCTGGACTTTTCGCGCAACCCGGTCCTACTTGAGGTCCGTCAGGACAATCGTCGACCCGGCGCGACAGTCTTCACCGCGACCGTGGACGACCAGGGGAACTTCTGCGTCGGCGACATGCCGATCGGTGAATACGTGCTGACTGCGCACGCCCACACTCCCGTGTTCGTCGGCGATTCCCACCGTTTTCATGTGCCAGCGATCGACGCGAAGCTGTCGCAACGCCCAGTCGACCTGGGTGTGCTGGTCCTCAAAGACGTGGTCGTGCCCAAGTGACAGCGCCGAGCGAGTTCGTCCGAAAAAACTCTTTGACCCGTCACACGTCGGCGTGTATCTAGTCAAGCATGCGAATTACTCGCTTCGGAGTGTTGGGCCTGGCGGCGGTGTTCATCTTCGGGGGCAGTTCCTCCCTTCCATTCGTCGCAGCCGATCCGCCAGATCAATTGCCGTCACCGACATCACCCGTGACGAGCGGCATTTCGCGATCGGTCGTTCCGCAACCCGCCGACCGCCACGCCGAAACCATTGTCTTAACGGTGGTGTGCGAAACGCCTGACGGAAAACCGATCGTGGGCGCGGATGTCACCTGTTTCGAAATCGACACGTGGACCGGTCATTCGCGAGTGAAGACCACGCTCAAAACCGACGCCACAGGCACGTGCCGATTTGATGGGGTCGCGGTCCCGCTGCCTGATGTCAGTCGAGTCTTAAATGGACACTCCACAGTCTTCTGCGACGTTGCCGCCAAGGCGGTCGGGCGAGCGTCGGAGGTTCGCACTCTCAACGTCGGCGGCTTCCCCGCTCTCCAGCACATCAAAGGCGCGACGGGCTGGATGAAACTGATCCTGAAACGCGCGCAGACGCTGCATGGACGGGTTACGAATTCCAAAGGGAATCCAATCGAGGGAGCGGTGGTTTACACCGTACGGCATGCGCTGTCGTCTCTGCCTCTTGACGGCTACTGTAGCGCGAAGACAGACAAGAACGGGGAATATGAGATCACCGATTTGAAGGAGTGGCTCCGGCCGAAGGACGCCGGCGAGATCAAGATCACTTCACGCCAGGGGAACACGGTAACCGGCCAGGTTATGCCGGACCATTTCATCGTCCACGTCTGGCATCCAGACTATGGCCAAAAATGGGCGGAGTGCCGTGCGTGCCCGGGCGAATTTAACGTGCAAATGCCCGAGGTCGGAAGTGTCACTGGTCGCGCCATCGACGCGACGACAAAGGCACCTCTGCAGGGTGTCCTTGTTCATGCCGAAGCCCAACCGAACAGGCGCGCTGGCGATTTTCGCGCGACGTACTCTAGCAATTGGGCAATCACGGATCGCAACGGCAACTACCGCCTCGCGCTGCGGGCGGGGAACGAGTACCTGGTCTTCTCGAGCTTCGAAGGCTTCATCCAGAACAAGAACTCGCCGCGGATCAATGCGCTGCATGCGAACGACACTGCAACAACTGACGACATTCAACTCGTCCGAGCGGGAGTCGTCCGCGCCCATTTGATAGATGCCGCGTCAAAACAACGAATCCAATTCTCGTCGAAACCGCAGGTTGCCGTCGTGCTGCATGGTCGGACCGATTCGAGCACGGAGGATCGGGACTGGCCGGCCGAGTTCGCCGAGGGAGACACGTTCCTGATGCGAGCCGCCATCCCGGACTGGACTTATTCTGTCTCCGTCGAAAGCAAAGGGGGAACGATCTCTCCCCGACCCAGCGTCACAGCGTTGAATGTCCGCCCCGGCGAGACGGTCGAAATCGACTTACCGGTCGACGTCAAGAAGCCGGGTGCGGCGAGAGACAAACGGCCCTGATCTGGCAGGCGGGACGAACCGTGCTCGGTTTGTCCTCAGCGGCCGCTCGGGCCATCGAGGTAGATGTTAGGTCGATGGATCTCTTGAAACCGCGTGGGATCGGCCAGTGGCTTGAATCCGAATTGCGCGTAGAGCCCGTGGGCGTCGCGCGTTCCCAGCAGGATTCGCCGTAGTCCCTGCAGATCCGGATGCGTCAGCAGGCTCTCCGCCATCCACTTTCCGAGCCCTCGACCGCGATGCGCGTCGATCACGAACACGTCGGCCAGCCAGGCGAATGTGGTTCGATCAGTGATGACACGGGCGAAACCGACTTGTCGAGCTTCATGATACAGGCCGAAGCAGAGCGAGTTGTCGAGCGAGCGTTCGACGACGTCGCGAGGAATTCCGGGCGCCCAATACGACTGCTCAGAAAGGAACGCATGAATCAACGAGACGTCGAGCAGGGCTCGATCGGTGGAAAGGGAATAGGAGCCGCGACGCGCGAACTCGCGCGTTTTATCGCCTCCTGATTCGTTTGCCGGTTTCTCGGACATCGACAATGACAGACTCCGACTGCCGTTCGAAGGTTCATTCGAAAATTATGATCCAGGGGTTCCAAGCTCGGTGGAGGCTTCGATGGATCAACTCGCACTGCGCTCGTCCCCAGCCCCCCGGCTGTCCTCGGCACTCTTCTTGTCGAGCGCCGGCTTGCAGCGCACTGCTGAGCAAGCTCAGCAGTGGCACCCGATCGTAGGCCTCAGGCGCGTGACAGAAACACGAGCAGTCCAGCCTGGAACAACATCAACGCGGAAGCCACGGAGAACGCGATCCGGTGCGATCGGCGATAGATCGCAGTCAACGCGGTCAACACGACAATCGTACCGGCCGCTTTGGCCAGCAAGAACACCGTCGGGTCGCCGTGGTTGTGTTCGATCAGGAACAATCCGACGGGGTTCTTCTCAAAGTGCGTGATCTCGTCTCCGGTGCGAATCACCAGATAGCCGTCGTACACCGAAACCGCGCCGACGAACAGCATGGCGGCGGCGAACACCAGCGTTTCAAAACGGAACTGGCGCGATCCGCCTTTGCGATCGACAAACGTTTGCGTGGTTATCGTTGTCGTACACATCGCACTCCTCCAATCGCGAAACTCCCAAGTCTGTGCGTTTGCCTTGCGTTACGTGGTCTCGAACTACTTGCGTAATTCGATCGACCACGCGCCGTATTCGAGAGGGAAAACGCTCAGAAAGGTTCAACGGATTGAAGGCGGCTGCAAGTTGTTGTGCGGCGGGCAGTTCGCTGGCTGGAATTTTCTACGTGCGTCCGCGGGCGAAACTCGATTTGATCCGTTTGTCGACGACCGACGTTAAGAGCAGCGGGTGAGAGCGCCGTTCACGCACGCTCCAGGAAGACCAGCAGTCCGCTCTGGAACAGCATGAGGGCACAAGCGACCGGCAGGGCCAGCCGTTGCGAACGCCGGTACATCAGAGTCAACGTCGCCAGGACGATCAGCGTGCCGATTGCCTTGGTCGCCAGGAACAGAGTCGGGCTGCCGTGATCGCATTGGAGCAGGAACAGGCCGACCGGATTCTTCTCGAATTCGACGATCTCGTCGCCGGTGCGAATCACGAGGTAGCCGTCGTACAACGAAACGGCTCCGACGAACGCCAGAATGCCGGCGAAAACCAGGCTCATCGGCGCCAGGCGAGGCATTGCCGGGCGAACATCGATGAATCGTTGGGTCGTAAGAGTTGCGGTGCACATGATTCGGCCCCCCCTTGTCTCGAACGCCTTTGGTCGGCGTCAGTCGTTGTCGAGTTCCTCCAAGACTCGACAGCGTAAAGTGGGCAAGGCCGTTACGGGCTTTTTGAGAACCTGGACCTCAAATGCACGCCAGAGCCCAGTATCGTGGACGCCGCGATTGCCGCAACATGCTGTCAAAAAACAACTTGCGGAACGCGTGCAACGAGGACCCATCGGGGGGCGAGTAGTCTTCGGCCCGTAAGTGCGAAATCCGCAGCATAAATTCCTTAGTGCGGTCGCCGGCAGGGTCGACGGCGCAGACAAGACGCCTCAGAAAACAATGTGCCGGCGGATCATAGGGGCGAGCTTTTCTGCCCCTAGGGATGCGCCGGCACAGTCGTCGATTCTGAGAGCCGCGGTCAGGCGCTCGTTATTTCACTTCCAGCAGCTCGATCTCGAAGATCAGCGTGGCGTTCGGGCCGATCGGGCCTGGACCGTTGGCTCCGTAGGCTTGGTCCGGCGGAATGAAGACCCGCCACTTCGAGCCTTCCTTCATCTGTTGCACCGATTCGGTCCAGCCGGGGATCACCTGATCCAGGCGAAACGTGGCCGGTTCGCCCCGATCGACCGAACTGTCAAACACCTTGCCGTCGATCAAGGTGCCGTGGTAGTGCACTTTGACTTCGTCGGTCGCCTTCGGCTGCTTGCCGGTTCCCTCTTTCAACACGATGTATTGAATGCCACTGGGCAGGACTTTGACGCCTGGTTTTGTCTTGTTGGCCGCGAGGAAGGCTTCGCCGTCCTTCTTGTTCTTTTCGCCGGCTACGTTTGCGGTTTTCATATGACGTGCTCCTACCTCTTTTTGAAAGGCCTTGAACGCTTCGGCACACTGGGCCTCGCTCATGCTGCGGTCTTTGCCGTTAAGGGCCTCTCGCATCCCGAGCAGGAAAGCGTTCAGTTCGAGGGAATCGGGGCCCACTTGCTTCTTCAGATTGCTCCCGACCAGGTAGCCGAAGGAATAGCTTCCCTTTTGTTGAGGCGTTTTGAGCTCGGGCTTGGCCGGCGCTTGAGGCGCTTCGTCAGCCGCCACGGCTGACGACTCGAGCGAGGCAACCGGTCGAACTATCCAAACTAGGGCGGCAGCGGCAAAGAAACCAAGCAGAACCAGGGGGGCGCGGCGAGCCATCGAATCAGCCTTTCAGCACAGCAAGGTGGTCACAAAGTGGCGAATAGAGTCATCTAAACATATGCGTGGGCGGCGCGATCTGGCAAGCGGGTGCTGGCGAACCATGCTGAACGATTGCGCCGTTGCAGCCCTTCTGGGCCGCGATTAGGCTGGTCACACATTGACCCGAGCCGCACGGGATCAACGACAGGCCAAGCGGGCGCCTCGCGCATTTGAGGGTTCGCTCGATGGTCGAGGACTTCTTCCCTTGCGGTGTGGGATGTTACGGGGAATGATCGCCCTTGCGGCCGCCGTTGCGGCCGGAGCCCTCCTATTCTCTGCGGCTCATCCGCGAGCCAGCAATTCCGCCGAGCGGGATCCTGCAGTTAAGGAGGTTGCCGACGCCCTCGATCGGCACCTGCTCGATTCGATCATTCCGCTCGAGGAAGTGCAGGCCTACATCGCCGGCCGCATTCCGCCGATGCCCGAAGTCGGCACGGTCGCCGACTGGGAGCACTACGCCCAACGTGCACGGTCGCAGGCGCTGGACCGAGCTGTGTTTCGCGGCGAAGCGGCCCATTGGCGCGATCAGCCCACGCGGCCTCAATGGGGCGACACAATCAAGGTCAAGACGGGTGCCGGTCCTGGTTACACGATCAAGAAACTGCGCTACGAAGCCGTTCCGGGACTGTGGATTCCCGCACTGCTTTACGAACCGACGGCCTTCAAGGACAAAAAGGTCCCCATCTCACTGGCGGTCAACGGCCACGACTCCAATGGAAAGTTTGCCGACTACAAACAGATCCGCTGCATCAATCAGGTCAAGCGAGGGATGATCGTTCTCAACATGGAGTACTTGGGGATGGGCGAACTGAAGATCCCCGACTTCGACCATCGACGCATGAATCAGATCGATCTGTGTGGAACCAGCGGCGTCGCGACCTTTTATTTGGCCATGTCGCGCGGCCTCGATATTCTGCTCGCGCACGAGCACGCCGACCCGACACGAGTCGCCGTGCAGGGTCTCTCGGGCGGCGGCTGGCAGACGATCACGATCAGCGCCTTCGACACGCGGGTCACGCTCACGAATCCCGTCGCCGGCTACTCGAGCCTGACGACGCGGGTCCGTTTTGGTCCCGATCTCGGTGACTCCGAACAGAATCCGGTCGACTTGGAAACGGTCGTCGACTACTCGCAGATGACGGCCCTGTTGGCGCCGCGTGCCGCCCTCTTGACCTACAACTTCAAGGACAACTGCTGCTTCAAGGCCGATCACGCCTTGCCGCCCCTGGTCGGGGCCGCGGAGCCCATCTATCGGCTCTATGGCAAAGCCGACCGCCTTCGCACGCACGTCAATCAAGATCCTGGCACTCACAATTACGGACTCGACAATCGGCAACAGTTTTACGGGATGCTCAAGGATTTCTTTTTCGCCGACCGCGCCGATGTGAGCGAGAAGGAAATCCCGTCGGACAGCGAAGTGAAGACGGCCGACGAGCTCAAAGTCGGCGTGCCCGCGGACAATTTGAACTTCAACACGTTGGCGCGAAAACTTGCCGCTTCGCTGCCGCGCGATGCGATCATTCCGACCGCACCAGCGGAACTCACCGCTTGGCAAAAGCGCAAACGCGCGCAGCTCCGAGAGATCGTGCACGCTCAAGATTGGGATTTGGCGGACATACCGGTCGGCACGGAAAAGGCGGGCCGGTGGCACGAAACCGACCACTGGCTGCGGATCGGCGACAGGTGGACTGTCCCCGCGATCGAACTCGCGCCGGCCAAGCCGCGCGGCACCGTCATCGTGCTGGCCGACGGCGGACGCACGAAGGCCGCGGAAGAAGTGACCCGACTGCTGAAAGCGGGAGAACGAGTGCTGGCAGTCGACGTGTTCTATTTCGGCGAGTCGAAGATTCGGCTGCACGACGATCTGTTCGCCATCGCCCTCTCCAGCGTCGGCGAGCGGCCGCTGGGAGTTGAGTCGAGCCAACTCGCAGCCGCCGCGCGGTGGATTCGGAAAAGGCATGGGGTTGCACCGCGGATCGTGTCCGTCGGTCCCCGCAGCAGCGTGATTGCGATGGTGGCGGCGGCCCTGGAGCCGACGGCGATCGGGAACCTCGAAGTCCGGAACCCACTGCAAAGTCTCAAGGATGTGATCGAGAAGAACATGACTTTCGACCAGGCGCCCGAACTCTTCTGTTTCGGCCTGCTCGAACACTTCGACATGCCGCAGCTTTACAGGCTCGTCGGCTTGGGTCGGTTCGCGGAGATGGGGCCATTGAACGACTTCTTGCCCGGAGGCAAATCCGGAGGCGAGAACTCAAAATCGAAAATCAAAGGCGGATCCCAAAACTGATCCCCGGCAAACAGATCGCAGCAGAATAGCGGCGATTACACGCAGCGTCTCTTCGCCGCACGCATTGTCGCGCGAATTCGGTCAATTTCTAGGCGAACACGAGTCACGCGCGCGACTCTTCGATCGTGGTCGGGTGCCCCACTACCGCCAACCGATTGCAGTTGAAGAAAGCTGAATCTGCACATTTGATGGCGACA
>DASRXU010000530.1:0-6657 GCA_035687365.1 Planctomycetaceae bacterium
TCGATTCGCGATCAAACTCGATTGTGAAGGCCAGCAACGACTGTGACAGAAGCGCGGGCAGCGACAGCCCCGCCCGCTCCCGGCTGACTCGGGCCGGGAACGTCTCGGCCGACGGCCAAAGTCCAGGCAGACCCTGCGGCAACTCGACATCCAGGTTGTCCACGACTGCCAGCAATGCCTCGCGGAGCTGATCGATCTGTACTTTGCCGAAGCGCGTCGCCCACCGCTCCTCGATCACGCCAAACAGCGGCGTCCAAAGCTTGGCAGCTTGTTGACCAGCCGATGTGAGGAGAACGACCCAGTCCGCGCGGATGCCGCGACCACTGCCCCAGCCGTCGCGCTCGGCTCGGGCCGACTGCTTTGAGGTTTTTCCGGCTGGCCGACCCTCCACTGGGCCCGGACCCAGAACCACGTATCCCCATCGCTCCAAACATCCGAGGTGATGCTTGATTCGCTCTTGCGACGCGATGGCCTTTCGCGTCAGATCGCCGACTGTGATCCCCTTGCGGGGAATAAACCGAATCAGATTCGACCACAGTACCAGGGACAATCGCGCGCCGGGAAATCCCGACTCGGCCATCCGCTGCTCGAACTCGTTGTCGAATTCGATCGTGAACGCGACTAACACCTGCGAGAGCAGGGCCGACAGCGGAAGTTCCGACGCCGTTCGGCGGCCCCGTGACCCCTGGTTCCGTTTCGACTCCCCGTCGTTCATCGCCGTTGAGTATAGATTAACCGCGGGCGATTCAAGCGACTTTACGTCGCGGAGCGCTCGAGCGGCGCGACGTCTGAGCGTAACGCCCCTTCGTGTAGATTCGTGCGTGCACGTCGTCCAAGATCCAGTGGAAGAGCAGCAGGTGGATCGACTCGACGAGCCCCATGTCAGATAGCGACACGTGAACGGACTCTTGGGCCAGGTCACGGAGCTTGCCCCCGTCGAAACCGGTGATGCCCCAGGTTCGTAAGCGCGCGTGGTTGGCCCAATCGATCGCACTGAGCACGTTCACGCTGTTTCCGCTGCCGCTGAAGGCGATCAGCATGTCGTCGGCCGAGGCAAGGTTCTTGAGCTGCTCGACGAAGACCGTCTCGAACCCTTCGTCGTTGCCCCAAGCCAGGATCGCCGCCACGTTGTCGGTGAGGCTGACGATCTTCAGTCGCTTGCGGGCCGGGTTGGAAAAGTCAGACCGCTCGAGGGTCGACTTGGCCAGGTCTTCGCAGATGTGAGAGGCATTCGACCCGCTGCCGCCGTTGCCGCAAAGGAAAACGAACCGCCCCTCTTCGTAAGCCGAATGAATTTCCGCCGACAAGCGCTCGACGGCCGTTGTTTCGATTCCCGCAAATTCGGCGCTAGTGCGAGCGAGATATTGAGACAACGTCAGACTGGTCCCCAGCATGGAAGACGACTCCAGACGAACAGGACATAAGTTGACGGAGATTTTGGGAGAGGTGGCGGAGTGTATCACCGCTGGCAAGGGCCGCAAAGGCGAATGTCGCTCCGATCCGCGAGCAGCCGCGTGTGGGGCGTTAAAAAGCGGCCATTTCTGAGCGAAATCTCAGCTAACTCGCGCGCAATTCGAGTTTCGCGCGCGAACTATTTCTTGCCCACGGCCCAGAGCGCATCGTAAGTGCGCAGATAGATGCGGCCGTTGGAAATCGCGGGCGAGGCGGCGATCGGTTCGCCGAGCTCATTCTTCTCGAGCACTTTGAACTCGCGCCCGGCCTGGATCACGCTGACTTCTCCCTCGCGCGAGGCCAGATAGATCTTGCCGTCGCCGTAGACGGGTGAGGCGCGGTGCCGCACGCGGACGGTCTGCTTGCGATAGATCTCTTTGCCGTCCTTCGCGTCGACGACGGTCAGGTCGCCGTTCTCTCCCGCCAGGTAGACGAGTCCGTCGTGGATCAGTGGAGAAGGGACGTCGGGCGTGCCGCGATCGCGCTTCCAAAGCTGAAAGTCTTTCGAATCCGTGATGTCGCCTTTGCCCGTACCCCGAACCGCAATCACCGGGCCGCGCTTTGCGGAGGGCACGATGATCACTCCGTCTTCGATGGCCGGCGACGCCACCAAGCGCAGGAACTGGTTGTAGTGCGACTTCGGATTGATGCCGCCGCAGCGCCAAACTTCCTCGCCCGTATCCAGGCGATGGGCCACGATGTAATCATTCCCATGAGTGATCAGAAGGCGGACCTTACCGTCGTCATACATCATTGGCGACGCGTAGGAGTGCTCGTTCTCCTGATAGCCATCGCTGATGCGAGTCTGCTTCCAGATTTCCTTGCCGGTCGCCTTGTCGAGAGCGACGACAAACTGCTCGTGCGTCGACGCGTCGCCGTCGCCGTGAATGACTTGCAGATACAACCGATCGCCGTCGAGCAGTGGCGTCGAGGCGAGGCCGTATTGATATTGGAATTTGCCGTAGCGGGCCTGCAGATCGACGGCCCAGGTCTGTTTTCCCTCTGGGTCGTAACAGGCCAGATCGCCCGTTCCCATCAAAGTCCAAACGTGTTTGCCATCGGTCACTGGTGACGGCGAGCACAAATTGCCTTCGTCTCCCATCACGTTGCGATTAGAGTGTCCGACCGCGTGGCGCCACAACTCGTGCCCATCGGCGCTGACGCACATCAGCAACAAATCCTGTTGCTCAGCTTGATTCCGCCGCCCGCCGCGTCCTCTGGGAGCGCGCGGCTGTCCGGCCTTCTGCCGCGGCAACGTGTCTTTTTCGGGACTGGTCAGGTAGATGCGATCGCCCCAAACAACGGGAGTCGACCCCGCGGGCCCGGGCAGCGGTAACCGCCACACCAGATTCATCGCCTTATCGAACTTGGTCGGCAGATTCTTCTCGTCGCAGACGCCGTTGTTGTGCGGACCGCGCCACTGCGGCCAATTGTCGGCCCGGGCCGAAGTCGAAATCGGCGCGCTGGCTGTCAGGGCAAGAACCACAAGGCCCGCGAGAAAACTACGCATCATGTCTACAAGTCCCGACAAGAAAAACCGGAGATCGACCGCGGCTTCGGTCGATTTTGCGGTGCGCGCCGGATCGGGTCAAGGAATGCCGCCCGAACCGCATGGACCGATGGCCAGCGGCCAACGCGGCAGGTTATTTCTTTTGCTTGCGCCCGCGGGCTTCCATGAATTGGGCAAATCGCTTCAGTCCGACGCCATGCCAGACTTTGGAGTTCGCACGAGCCCATAACACGCCACTGGGTTTCACGCGGATGTGGCCGACGACCAGGCCCTCAGGATCGACGATTTCGAAGTCTTCGAACTTGCGCGGTTTGAAGTTGTTGTTCGACATGAGCGACCGCCGTTTCGAGCGAAGGAATCTCACTCAGAGCGGGAGAAAACTGAAACACCGCCAGCTTACGCTGTCGGCTCGCCGGCACCGACTGAAACCGCATGTTATCACGGCAGTCATACAGACGGCGGAGTAGAAACGACGACGCCCGGGCTCAAGACCCGGGCGTCGTGCGCTATGGCGAACTGGCTCGCGCCAGGTTTGAAGCGACTAGTACAAGTCGTCGTGGTCGCCGCCGCCCTTCTTATCTTCCTTCTTGGGCTTCTCGGCGATGAGCGCGTCGCTGGTGAGCAATAAGGTCGACACGCTGGCCGCGTTCTGCAGAGCGGTTCGCGTCACCTTGGTCGGGTCGATGATGCCCGTTTTCACGAGATCTTCGAACTCACCCGTCGCTGCGTTGTAGCCCATGTTGCCCTTTAGCTCCGAAACCTTCTCGCAGATGACGCCGCCGTCGACGCCGGCGTTGTCAGCGATCTGAGTGAGCGGAGCCCGGCACGAGCGAAGGATGATGTTGTAACCAACCTCGGCGTCATCCGTGGCGTGCTTCGGCTTAAGGCCCAGGGAGGCCCGCAGCATGGCCACGCCGCCACCCGGAAGAATTCCCTCTTCGACCGCCGCACGCGTCGCGTGCAGAGCGTCTTCGACGCGGGCCTTCTTCTCTTTCATTTCGCTTTCGGTTGCGGCACCCACGTTGATCTGGGCGACGCCGCCGGACAGTTTGGCGATTCGCTCTTCGAGTTTTTCGCGATCGTAATCACTGGTCGCCGCTTCGAGTTCGTTGCGGATCTGGTCGATACGGGCCTTGAGGTCGGCCGTCTTGCCAGCGCCCTCGATGATCGTCGTATTGTCTTTGTCGACGACGATCTTCTTCGCCCGACCAAGATCGGACAACTGCACGTTCTCGAGCTGAATGCCCAAGTCCTCGAAGATGGCCTGCCCGCCGACCATGATGGCGATGTCTTGCAGCATGGCCTTACGGCGATCGCCGTATCCGGGGGCTTTCACTCCGCAGACCTTGAAGGTGCCGCGAAGCTTGTTGATGACCAGCGTGGCCAGCGCCTCGCCTTCGATCTCCTCGGCGATGATCAAGAGCGGCTTACCCGCGCCGACGACCTTTTCGAGGACGGGAACCATGTCCTTGACGTTGGTGATCTTCTTCTCGTGCACGAGAACGTAAGCGTCCTCCAGCACGCATTCCATCGTCTGCGGATCACTCACGAAGTACGGGGAGAGATAGCCGCGATCGAACTGCATCCCCTCGACGACCTCGAAGTCGGTCTTGAGGCTCTTCCCCTCTTCCACGGTGATCACGCCGTCTTTGCCGACCTTATCCATGGCGTCAGCCAGGATGTTGCCGATCTCGGCGTCGCCGTTGGCGGCGACGGTGCCGACCTGGGCGATCGCCTTCTTGGTCTTGCACTCGATCGACATCTTTTTGAGCTCGGCGACGACATCCTCGACCGCCTTGTCCATGCCGCGCTTCATTTCGACCGGATTGACGCCGGCGACGACCGAACGCTGGCCTTCGTTGTAGATGGCTTCCGCGAGAATCGTGGCCGTCGTCGTGCCGTCACCTGCGACGTCGGAGGTCTTGCTGGCGACTTCTCGCACCATGCGGGCGCCCATGTCCTCGAACTTGTCGGAGAGTTCGATCTCACGAGCGACGGTCACGCCGTCCTTCGTGACGGTGGGGGAGCCGAAGCTCTTTTGAATGATGACGTTGCGGCCTCGGGGGCCGAGAGTCACTCGAACCGTGCGGGCCAATTTGCTGACGCCCCGGCGCATCGCTTCCTGGGCTTCTTGATCGAAGGCAATCATCTTCGCCATGAACTGTCTCTCCTCGGATTCGTGGACCCGCGGTCGGGTGTTTGATTTGGGGCGTATGGGTCGCTATGTCGGGACGGCCGAGTCATCGCGGCTCAGCCGGGGCATCATCAGTCGGTGCGAAAACTAGAAAGTGGCCAGGATGTCGCTTTCGCGAAGCAGCAAGTATTCCTCTTCGCCGACGCGGATTTCTTCCCCGCCGTAGGAACTGAAGATGACGTCATCCCCCGCTTTGACGCTCAGCGGGACTCGTGAGCCGTCGTCGCGGATATAGCCTTCGCCCACCGCAATGACCTCGCCCTTCTGAGGACGATCTTTGGCGGTGTCCGGCAGGACGATTCCGCCCTTGGTCCGGCTCTCGGCGTCGGCCCGCTTGAGAACGACTCGATCGCCCAGAGGGACGATTCGGGTCGACGTCTTCTCCTTACCAGCCTTCTTCGCAGTCGCGCTCATCAGCTTCTCCTTGGATAACAACAAGCGGCCTCGATCAGCTGGGCGCGCTTGGAACGTGCGGCAACACTATCCAGTGGGCGCTCAGCTCCGCGAACCGCGTGCCTAAACCCACCGTTCAATGTAAGTGCCAATTGCGAATGGGATTAAGCGGCCGATGCCCGCTTATTCCCCCCTGCCAATTTGCCACGCGGCCCTCGGTTTGTCCATTCGCTCTGCCGATTTGGCAGCGGTCGAACGCTGACCGTTCTTGGCGGAGTTAAAAACTGGTGAACCGCCCGGTGCTCGCGGAAATCCCTGTTGTCGAACTTCGGCCAATTCCTAGGATACGACTTTTAGCCCTCCGCCCCTGCTGAGCATCATGCCGACTTCGGACATTTCCGCCCTCTCTAGCGTTGAGCCGCCGTCGAATTGGTCGCTCATTTCCCGGATGCTGGGCTTGAGCTGGCGTTATCGCTGGGGCTGCACCCAGGTCGTTCTGCTGCAAATTGTGGTGGTGGCCTTCGGCCTGGGGGGGCTGGGGCTCACTGGCGTAGGCATCGACCTGATCGGTCACGAGCTGCAGAGCCCCGAGACGCCGCGGCATCTGCCGGCCCTGCTCCGCTTCGCCCAGGAGTGGTCTGGCATCCAGATCCTGGTTTTGATCGCCGGTTGCATCTTGGCCGTCGCTCTGGTGACAGCCGCACTGCGCTATGCCACAGCCATCGCGGTCGCGTCGCTCAGTCAGCAGGTGCTGGTGCAGTTGCGATCGGACGTTTACGACAAGCTGCAACGGTTGAGCTTTCGCTTCTTCGACCGCAGCCAGAGCAGCTCGATCATTAATCGGGCGGCCGGCGACGTCAATGCGGTGCGGCAGTTCGTCGACGGCGTGATTGTGAAGGTGCTCACCGTCGTCCTGTCGTTGGCCGTGTATGTCGCCTACATGTGGTCGATGCATGTGCTGCTGACACTGGTTTGTCTGGCGACGTCGCCTTTGCTCTGGTGGGCCGCCGCGCGGTTTTCGCGGATCGTTCAGCCGGAGTACATCAAGGGTGGCGAGCTGGTCGATCGCATGGTGCTGACGCTCGTCGAAAACGTCCAGGGAATCTCC
>DASRXU010000531.1:0-7671 GCA_035687365.1 Planctomycetaceae bacterium
AACCGCCGTTGTTCGACGAAGCGAAGATGCGCGAGCAGGTCGGCCAAGTCGTCGACTTGCTCAATCAGGCGGAGCGCCCGCTGATCCTCGCCGGCAGCGGAATTCGGCTGGCGCGGGCCGGCAGCGAACTGCTGACTTTGATCGACCGACTCGGGATCCCCGCGGAAGCTGCGACGTCGCTGGGAATCGACTTGATCCCCGGCGATCACCCGCTGTTCTTTGGCCGTCCGGGACCGATCGCGCCGCGGTATGCGAATTTCATTTTACAGAACTGCGACCTGTTGATCGCGATCGGCGCCCGGCTGGATATGGCGATGACCGCCTACGCCCACGACCGGCTGGCACGCGGCGCCAAGAAAGTGATGGTCGACATCGATCCGGCGGAAATCGCCAAGATGCAAACGACCATCCACGTCCCCGTGCAGGCGGATGCCGGCGCGTTCTTGCGAGAGCTGCTCAAGCGAACGGGCGAACTGCGTCCCCGCGATCGTTCCGCCTGGCTCACGCGGTGCCGCGGGTGGCGCGAACGCTACCCGGTCGTTTTGCCCGAACACCGCGAACTGCGGGGGACGGTGAGCACGTATTACTTCACTGAAGTCTTGTGCCGGCAACTGAACGGCGACGACGTGGTGACCTCGGGCAGCTCGGGCAACGCGGTTGAGCTGTTTCATTTGTGCTATCAGCACAAAGCGGGGCAGCGTGTAATTCACACGCGCGGACTGGGGGCGATGGGCTTCGGCATTCCGGCCGCGATCGGCGCCTGCCTGGCATCGGGGCGACGGCGGACGATTTGCCTGGACGGCGATGGGGGCTTTCACCTCAACATCCAGGAACTGGAAACAGTCGCCCGGCTCCAGCTGCCGATCAAGTTCTTCGTGATCAACAACAATGGCTACGCGTCGATTCGCATTTCGCAGGCCGGCTACTTTCAGGGCCGACTTTGCGGCGCCGACCCGACCAGCGGCGTGACCTTGCCCGACTTGTTGAAGATTTCCGAAGCCTACGGCATCCGCGCCGTGCGCCTCGCCGATCAGGACGACCTCCCGGGCCGCGTGACCGCGTTGCTCAATCAGCCGGGGCCGCTGGTTGTCGACGTCATGGTGCCGCCCGATGAAGTGCGGGCCCCTCGCGTGATTTCCGTTCCGCGGCCGGACGGCTCGATGGTTTCCAAGCCGTTGGAAGACCTCTGGCCGTTCTTGGATCGCGAGGAATTCCTGTCCAACATGATCGTGCCGGCCCTTTCCGAGTGACTCTCGGAAATTCGGGAGACAAGCCTTGCTGAACGGCCGCCAAACGGACGAACTCGAGCGGATGCTGGGCGAGTCGGTGGCCCAGACGCAGGCCCGCGAGCGCGACACGTTCTGGCAACTGGCCCAACCGTTCGGAAAGAGCTTCGTCATCTTCGGCGCCGGGCATTTGGGGCGGAAGGTAGCCCACGCGCTGCGCAGGCATGGCGTCGAGCCTTTGGCCTTCGCCGACAGCAATTCCCAAATGTGGGGCCGCAGCGTCGACGGCATCACGGTTCGCTCGCCGGGGGATGCGGCCGCCGAGTGGGGCCAGCGGGCCGCGTTCGTGATCTCGATCTGGCCGTCCCGCGCGAGCGATACCTATGCCGATCGCAAAGCGCACCTTGAAGAGCTGGGGTGTGCGAAAGTCATCCCCTACCTCTCGCTCTTCTGGACCGATCCGGCCGCCTACCTGCCTCACTTTTCGCTCGACGCTCCGCATTCCATTCTCGCCGAGGCGGATCTCATCCGTCGCTGTGCCGGTCTGTGGGCCGATGAAGCGTCGGCGGAAGCCTTTCTAGGGATCCTGAGCTGGCGACTCTTGGCAGACTTCGGCGGCATCCCGAAGCAGTCGAGCCACGAACAATACTTCCCCGACGACCTTTATCAGATTCAGGCGAACGATGTCTTCGTCGATTGCGGCGCTTTCGACGGGGATACGATTCGCGCGATCGCACAGCGCCTGCACGGAACGCCATGCCGGATTTTCGCTTTAGAGCCAGACCCGCAGAATTATGCCGCCCTGCAAAGTTATCTGGCCAAACTCGGAGATCGCGGCAAGTCGGTCACGGCTTTGCCGTACGCGGTGGGGCGTCGGCGGGAAACGTTAAAATTCTCAGCCACGGGGGGCGATAACGCCTTCATCACCGCCGAGGGTTCAGTGTCCGTCGAAGCGGTCTCTTTAGACGGACTGCTCGCCGACGAATCGCCTTCCCTGATCAAGATGGATATCGAAGGATTCGAGCTGGAGGCGCTGGCCGGTGCGCAGCAAGTCATCCGCCGCTGCCTCCCGATCATGGCGATCACGGTTTACCACCTCTGCGATCACCTGTGGAAGGTGCCTCTGTCGATCGCGACGGCCGCAGATCCGCAATTTGACACCAGCGCCACGGCGGATTACAGTTTCTTCCTTCGCAGCTATCAGACTGAGTTTTGGGAAACGGTGTGCTACGCGGTTCCCCGCTCGCGGCGAATCGGACAGAGATCATGATTCGCGTTCGAGCCTGTCTCACGCTCGGTCCAACGAGCACCCCGATTGCCCTAGTGAGGCACTTCCCTTGAATTCGACAGGTGGCAGAGCGCATGGCTGACCAGCTCGAGCAGCAGATCGAGCAGGCCTTGGATCAGGCAAGTGCCGGGGCTGCCACAACCAAGTCGATCGCGTCAAACGGGCCGCTGGTGCTGTTCGGTGCGGGACGAGTGGGGCTGATTGCTCTCGCGGGTCTGCGTAAAGTCGGCATCGAGCCGGTGGCTTGGGCGGACAATAACCCGCGCGTGCAGGGGACCTCCGTCGCGGGATTGCCGGTTTTGTCCCCGGAGGAGGCTTCCGCAAAGTTCGGCGGAGCGGCCACCTTCGTCGTCACGATTTACACCGGCGCGGGGGTTCGCCAGCAGCTAACCGAGATGGGGCTGCGCGTCGTCGGGTTTACTCACGTTTTCCGGCGGTATCCCGACACGTTTCTGCCGCACGGATGCCTCGACCGGCCGAGCAAACTTCTGCCGCACAGGCAGGACATCGTTCAGTGCGCGAAGCTCTGGGCGGACGACGCCTCGCGGGCCGAGTACCTCGCGCAAATTCGCTTTCGGGCCGTTCTTGACGAAAACGTTCCCCCGTCGCATCCGGGTCCGATGTACTTCCCCGAAGACTTGATGAAGTTAAGCGCCGAGGAAGTCTTCGTCGATTGCGGTGCCTTTGACGGCGATACCGTGCGCGCGTTCCTGGATTGCTCAGGGATGTCGTTTCGCCAGATCGTCGCGATGGAGCCCGATGCCTCGAACTTCAAACGACTCGAACAGCTCGTGGCGGGGCTTCCCGCAGGCTTGCGACAGAAGATTCACCTCGTGCAAGCGGCTGTCGGCTCGCGCCGCGAGACGGTGCGTTTCGAGGCGATCGGCACCGCCGGCTCTCAAGTCACCGACGCCGGAAGTTACGAAGTGAGCTGCCTGCCGCTGGACGAGGTGCTCGCCAACTACGGGGCGTCGTTGATCAAGATGGATATCGAGGGATCCGAGCTGCAAGCGCTGCAGGGCGCCCAACACGTCATCCGCCAGCACGTCCCAGCCCTTTCGATCTGCCTTTATCACCGCCAGGAAGACCTTTGGACGATCCCGCTCTATATCGCTTCCCTGTCTGAAAAATATCGGTTCTATCTCCGCCGGCACAGCGACGACTGCTGGGAGCAAATCGTCTACGCAATTCCCGCCGATCGGCTGCGGCCATAGCTGGCAGCCCCGACGGCCGGGCATTTTCTGCGATCGCCGAGGTCCGCGGACCTTTGATTGCCGCGTGACCGGTTCGCAGTTAACGTAGAGACAGATGCGTTGCTTCCTCGCCGATGCTCGGCGTCACTACTCCCGGCCTCAATATTGACCGCTTTTTGCGCCTCTTTTGCGCAAACGGAGCGAGCGTTATCAACGAGAATCAACTGATCAGGGAGGTGGACGCACTGTTGCGCGAAACCCCGTCGGCGGCTCGGGATCGCGCGCGGCACGCGTTTGACAAAGCCGCCGGAACGCGCAAGTCGATCGTGCTGTTCGGTGCCGGCAGCATCGGACGTCTCACGCTGGCGGGCATGCGAAAGGCGGGCGTCGAGCCGGTCGCTTTCGCAGACAACAATCCCGCAGTCTGGGGGACATCGGTCGAAGGTGTGCCCGTCTGCTCTTTGCCAGAGGCGATTCAGGAGTTCGATCGCACGGCGACATTTGTCTGCGCGATTTGGCGGCCCTACGGCACCGAGACGATGCAAGATTTGATCGACGACCTGCACGCGGCTGGCTGCACGGTCGTCGTCCCCTTCGCGCTGCTTTTCTGGAAGTACCCGGCATCGTTTGCGCCCTGGTACGCGTTCGACTTGCCGCACAAAGTGCTGGAAGCCGCGGACGAACTCCGTCAGGCCTGCACGATCTGGGCGGACGACGCATCGCGACAGGAATTTCTCGCCCAGATTCGCTGGCGGACGCATTTGGATTTCGGCGGATTGCCGATGCCCGTCACGCACGAAACGTACATGCCTGACGACCTGTTTGACCTCCGGGACGACGAAGTCTTCATCGATTGCGGCGCCTTCGACGGCGACACGATCCGTTCTTTCGTCAAACGCCGCGGGGCAGCGTTCGGTCGCATCGAATCCTTCGAGCCCGATCCGGCCAATTTTAAACTGCTCGAGCAAGACGTTGCCCGCCTGCCCGAGGCCATTCGTCGCAAGGTTCGCGTGCATTCCTGCGCGATCGGGGCCCGGACGGAAACGGTCCGTTTCACGGCGCAAGGGGACGAAGCCTCGTGCGTCGGCAACGGCGCGCTGGAAGTTTCGTGCGTCGACTTGGATCATTTTCTCGAAGGCCTCGCACCGACGTATCTCAAAATGGATATCGAGGGCTACGAACCCGAAGGGCTCGAAGGGGCGGCCCAGATCATCCGCCGGCACACTCCGGCCCTCGCCATCTGCGTCTATCATCGCCAGGACCACGTGTGGCGGCTGCCTCTGCAAATGCGAGGGCTTTCGGAAGATTACGCCCTGTTTCTTCGCCCGCACTTGCTCGCGACGTGGGACCTGGTCTGTTACGCCGTTCCCCGAACGAGATTGCTCACGCCGCAGGCGCACTCATGAACTCCGACGCTTCACTCTCGACGACTTCCGAACGCCGGAAGCTTCTGACTGTGATCACGCCTTGCTACAACGAAGAAGCGAACGTACGCGAAATGGCCGAGGCGATTCGCGAACTCTTCGTCGGGCCGTTGAGCAAATATGACTACGAGCACATTTTTATCGACAACGCGTCACGCGACCGTACGGCCAGCCTGTTGCGGGAACTCGCCGCCCGCGATCCGCGGATCAAGGTGATCCTCAACACCCGCAACTTTGGACACGTTCGCTCGCCCTACCATGCCTTTTTGAGGGCTTCGGGCGACGCGGTGATCGGCCTGGCTGCCGACTTCCAAGATCCGCCGACGCTGATCCCGGAGTTCGTCGCCAAGTGGGAAGCGGGCGCCAAAGTCGTGATGGCGGTCAGAACCGGTTCGGACGAGAGTTTTCTGCTCGCCGGCGTGCGATCGTTTTACTACAAGCTGGTCGCCCGACTCTCGAGTGTCGAGATCGTCAAGAACGCGACGGGCTTCGGCATGTACGACAAGGCGATCATCGACGTGCTGCGCCGCATCGAAGATCCGTATCCCTATTTTCGAGGCCTGATTTCCGACATCGGCTATCCGGTCACCACGATCCCCTTTCACAGACCCCAGCGCAAGCGCGGCCTGACTAGCAACAACTTCTACACGCTGTACGACATGGCCATGCTGGGGATCACGAATCACTCGAAGGTGCCGCTGCGCATGGCGACGATGGCCGGCTTCGGAATGGGAACGGTGAGCTTGCTGGTGGCGATCGGATATCTCGTCGCCAAATTGCTCTTCTGGTACAGCTTCACGGTCGGAATCGCGCCGATCATCATCAGCCTGTTTTTTTTCTCCTCGGTGCAGTTGTTCTTTATCGGAATCATCGGCGAATACATCGGGGCGATTCACACCTACGTGCAGAAACGGCCGCTCGTGATCGAAAGCGAATCGATCAACTTCGACCGTCCTGCCACTTCGTCGCGAATCTCCGTTCCGCCGCCACCGCCGGAAAGCGGTTAAGCACTCGACCGTCACTCTGAGGGAACTCTGTTCTTGCGCGAGCCGTCTGCCTTAGCGTTTGAGTCCTCGACGGCAGTTCCCGCGCGGCGTGTTGTCTTTCGCCGAATTGTGCTTGGCGCGCTTTTGGCCGGGGTACTCGCGGCCGGGGTTGGCTTCAGCTTCTGCACGCTCTTCAGCCGTTTCCCCTTCTGGGACGACGAAGGCAAGATGCTGCTGGCTGCTCAGCAACTGCTGCAAGGGCGCTCGCTGTACGACCAGGGCTTGTTCATCTATGGCCCCGCGTATCTGCTCGACCGGTGGGTCGTTTTTTCCGTTTTTGCCGTTCCGCTCGGTAACGACGGCGTCCGGGCCGTGGCTCTTGTCACGTGGTGGTTCGCCGCGTTCCTCCTAGCGCTGACCGGTTGGCGGTTGGCACGGAGCACGCATTGGGCGCTGGGCCTGGCGGCCATTGTGTGGATTGCGGGCATCTTCCATCTCGATGTCTTCACCAACGAGCCAGGGCACCCGCAGGAATTGATTGCCCTGTTGTTGGCGGCGTCATTTTGGATTGCCACACAACTCTGGAACAAGTGGCCCGGCGCGTCGCTGGCGCTATTGGGCGCGATCGCGGCCGCGTTGATTTTGACGAAGATCAATGTGGGGGTTCTGTTCGGACTGTCATTGGGCATGTCGCTCGTCTCGCTCGGGTCACGTCGCTCGGCGATTTGGACCTTGCTGCGGATCCTCGCCGCGCTCGCCATTCTCTCACTGCCGACCATCCTGATGCGATCGCGCTTCTCCGACGGATTCGGAACGTTCTGTTTCATGGTCACCGCCGCGCTCGTGCCTTGCTGTTGGCTCGCCCTGGCGGGTGTCGGGCCGAGCGAAGTGCGCTGGCGGCATATCCTGCTTTGCGCGTTGGGAGCCACGGCCATCGGGCTCGTGACGCTTGGATTCGCGATCGTGCACGGAAACACTCTGGGCGGCATCTATCGGGCCTTGCTCATTCAACCCTGGCGAGGCTTCGCCGGCGCGAAGTTCGGCGGCCCGTTGTTGCTCCCGCGTCTGATTATCCCGTGGTCGGCGATCGGGGCCGTGCTAGGGCTCGGGGCGTTTTGGATGGGACCGAGGATTCGGGGTGTTCTATGGCCCCTGCGGCTGTCTGCCTGCGCGTTGATCTTTGTGGACGCGCTGTTGGCCCGCTCGTGGGATTCGCAGGCGACCTGGATTGTGTTGCCCTTGGTCTGGCTCGTGTTGATTCCCCCGACGGGATGCGAACCGCCGACGAAGGAATGGCTCTTTCGGTTGCTGCTCGTGTTCACGGAATGTTTGCAGCCGATCCAGGTCTTTCCCGTGCCGGGCAGCCAGGTCCACATCGGCACGCTGACTTCAATCCTGGTGGGAGTCGTGCTGCTCGTGGACCTCAGTCGCGAACTGACAACCCCTGGTCGGCTTCCTTTGCCGGCACCGTTCATCGTGCGCGTCGGTCTGTCGCTGGCCATTCTCGCTACGCTTTGGCTGGTCTTCGAGTGGCGTGATTATGGGGGCGTGGCG
>DASRXU010000532.1:0-3636 GCA_035687365.1 Planctomycetaceae bacterium
ATGGTCAAATTCTGCAAGGACGGCTCGGACGCGATGGACGGCGCAATTCGACTGTCCCGCGCGTACACGGGCCGCGACTACGTGGCGATCTGTGGCGACCATCCGTTTTATTCAACGGCCGATTGGTTTGTCGGCGCGACCCCAATGCCCGGCGGCGTCCCGGAATGGGTTCGCTCGCGGACGCTCAAGTTCGCTTACAACGATCGGCAGAGCGTCGAGCGGCTATTGCACGAGCACGAAGGGCAGATCGCGTGCCTTGTCCTGGAAGCCGCGCGGCTCGAGGAGCCGAGTGACAACTTTCTGGCATGGCTGCAAGAGACCTGTCGTCGTCACGAGACACTACTCATCTTCGACGAAACGATCACCGGCTTTCGCTGGCACAAGTCGGGTGCGCAACACGTTTACGGCGTCACGCCCGATCTCTCGGCGTTCGGCAAAGCGCTTGCGAACGGCTTCTCCATTTCCGCACTCGCCGGGCGCCGCGACGTGATGAAACTCGGCGGACTGGGTCACGACCGCGAACGGGTCTTTCTACTTTCGACAACTCACGGGGCCGAAACGCACGCGATGGCCGCGGCCATCGCGACGATGGAGACCTACCGCGATCAAGACGTGATCGGCCATCTCTACCGGCAGGGAGAGCGACTGCGGGCGGGCGTGATCGCAGCGGCCCAGCGCGCGGGGGTCGAGCGTCAGGTTGAGTGTCTGGGCCGTCCGTGCTGCCTGCTCTATACGACACGTGACCAGGCCGGACGTTCGAGCCAGGATTTTCGTGCCCTGTTTCTACAGGAGTTGATCAAGCGCGGCATCCTCGCGCCGTCGTTCGTCGTCAGTTTTTCCCACAGCGATCGAGACATTGACCTCACGATCGACGCTGTGGCTGAAGCGCTCTCGGTCTATCGTCGCGCGCTCGACGAGGGGGTCGAGCGCTATTTGGTGGGGCCGCCCGTGAAACCTGTGTTTCGTCCCAAAGTTTAGGCAGCACCCTACGCACCGGGCACAACCGGCGCATCAAATTCCACTCGGGCCAAAGTTATGAAAGTTGTTCTGTTTTGCGGCGGACTGGGGACACGGATTCAAGAGTATCCGGACCCGGTGCCCAAGCCGATGATCACAATCGGCTATCGCCCCATTCTGTGGCACGTGATGAAGTACTACGCCCATTTTGGGCACAAGGAATTCATCTTGTGTCTGGGCCATCGAGCGGATGCCGTCAAGCACTACTTCCTCAACTACAACGAGTGCGTTTCCAACGATTTCATCCTCTCGAACGGCGGTCAAAACCTTCAACTCCTCAACAGCGATATCCACGACTGGAAAATCACGTTCGTCGATACCGGCTTGCACTCCAAGGTTGGCCAGCGGCTCAAAGCCGTCGAACCCTACCTGAAGGGCGAGGAGATCTTCCTGGCGAATTACAGTGACGGGCTGACCGACCTCGCGCTGCCGTCGTACATCGACCACTTCCAGCGTCATGGAAGAATCGCCAGCTTTTTGGCGGTTCGTCCGCCCTACAGCTCTCACCTCATTTCCTTCGATGGCGACACGGTCTGCGGAGTGAGCCCGATCAACAGCTCGGGCCTGATGATCAATGGAGGCTTCTTTATCCTGCGCAACGAGATCTTCCGCTACATGCGCGAGGGCGAAGAGCTGGTCGAGGAACCCTTTGAACGACTGATCCAGGAAAAACAGCTCGTGGCTTATCAGTACCAGGGCTATTGGACCTGCATGGATACATTCAAAGACCGGCAACAGCTGGAAGAACTCTACAACCAAGGCAACGCGCCTTGGGAGGTCTGGAAACCGTCGAAGATCAACGGGACGACGGCCGGTAAAGAGCACGTGGACGCCCTCGCCAGATGACTGTCGAGACTAATCCAGGGAGCCGCCACATTCCTGCCCTGGATGGCTTGCGCGCCTTCGCGGTCACCGCGGTCATCTTTTGTCACGTGAGCAACACGTGGGATTGGGAGCAGGTCGCACACAGTCGGTTGAGCCAACCACTAACGGTCTTGTTCGGCTGGGGTTGGACGGGAGTCGACCTGTTCTTCGTGCTTTCAGGGTTTCTGATTACAGGCATTCTTTACGAGGCGAAGGGCAGGGAGAACTACTTCCGCAACTTCTATGCGCGTCGCGCTCTGCGAATCATGCCGTTGTACTATGGGTTTCTGCTGCTGACGCTCATAGTCCTGCCAGCCGTTCTGCCCCATCTTCCGTCGCGTGCTTCCCCTCTGCTGAAGGTGCCTGCACTCGCGCCGGGCGATGCTGCGTCGCTGTTTCTTTATTACTCGAACTTTCAGATCGCGTTCACCCACCGTTCGCTCGATGTCTTCACCCCCTTTTGGTCGTTGGCTGTCGAAGAACATTTTTATTTGCTGTGGCCGATGGCGGTCTGGTTGTTGAGTCGACACAACCTGATGCGACTTTGCGTCGTCGGAGCAGCCGCCTCTCTGGGCTGGCGGATCGTCGTGCTCTTCGCGGGCGGGAATGACCAGATCGCGCGGTTGATCACGCCGGGGGCCCTCGACGGACTGCTTTGCGGCGGATGGTTGGCGCTCGCCCGTCGCGACGAAGTCACCTGGGCCAAAGTGCGCTCTTGGACAATGCCTGTGCTTTGCTGCGCGGGTGGGATCGCGTTATGTCTGATGGCCGCCAAAATGCGTTTTGTTTCCGGATTGGACTTGCGCGCTACCGACAAAATCATGACGGCAGGAGTCGCAACCGGGACGCTAGGCATCGCCGCATTGGCCTTGTTCTTTGCCGCGCTGATGGCTCGTGTCCTCGATGCACAGCCTGGCAGCCCCCTCCGGCGCGTACTGGAGCACTCGAGCCTGACAGCGATCGGAAAATACAGCTACGCCATCTACGTGTTCCACTCGTTGATATTGGTGTATGTGTATCGGCTGGCTGCGGGCCGACTGGCACCGTACGTTCCCTTGTCGCTCGCCAAAGTGCTCATCGCTCTTAGTTTGCTCGGGATCAGTTTCGTGGCGGCTTGGTTCAGCTATCACGGCTTCGAGATCCACTTCTTGAGACTGAAGCGCTACTTTGAGAATGGACGCGTGGCTTATCCCCAGGTCTTGCCTACGCCTCAAAGTGTGGAACCTTAGGCGTGCTGGAACTGAATTTCTCAAAGCGGCCGGGCTCCGCGTTTCGGATCCTGTGCCTGGGAGCCCACAGCGACGACCTCGAGATCGGTTGCGGCGGAACGGTGCTCTCGCTTCTGGAAAAACATCAGGACGTCGACGTGCGGTGGGTGATTTTCAGCGCGAACGAGGAGCGGTCGCGAGAAGCCCGCCACAGCGCGGCTGCGTTTCTCGCCACGGCGCGAACAAAACAAGTCGTGGTAAAAAGTCACCGGGACGGGTTCTTTCCATTTGTGGGCGCCGCGATCAAGGAAGACTTCGAGGCCCTCAAGCTCGAATTCGAGCCCGATTTGGTCTTCACTCACTTCCGCGACGACCGTCACCAGGACCACCGGCTCATCTCCGATCTCACCTGGAACACATTTCGCGACCAATTGATCCTCGAATATGAGATCCCCAAGTACGACGGCGATCTTGGGCAACCCAACGTTTTTGTCCCGCTCACAGAATCGATTTGCGAGCGGAAAATTCAGATTCTCCTCGAGAGTTT
>DASRXU010000533.1:0-5583 GCA_035687365.1 Planctomycetaceae bacterium
ATTCCCCAGGTCATTCCCTCGCCGGTGAATGGTTCCACATAACCGGCTGCATCTCCGAGCACCAACAGCCGCCGCGCTGAAGTCCGCGGGGTCTGCCGAGTCAGCAGTCCGGTCCCGCGCCACTCGGCCGTTTCTAAGCCAGATGGAGGTGTGACTCCTGCTTCGGCCAGAATGGTCCGAACGGCTTCCGCAGGTCCGGTTTGTCGTAGGAGATTCGGATCAACGGCGGCTGCCAGGTTCAGCCCGCTACCCGGAACGCTTACCATTCCGACGTAGCCACTTCGTCCGACCGACATCGAAACGCATCCGAACTCCACATTCGTTGCGTCGGCCGGAAACGTGGCGCCGAGCCCTATGCGTGAGGCTGGGGCGATCCGCGAGGCGAAAGCGCGATGCCGCTTGAGACTCGTCCGGCCCAGTCCATCCGCCGCCATCACGAGGCGCGCTCGCGCCCGAACCGACTGATCCTCCTGCTGCAGGAGCATCGTCCGAAAGCGAGAACGGTCGGTAAGAGCGCGAACGAGAGTCGTCGTTCCGGCGACGAACGCGGCCCCTGCGATCACGGCGTGCTGCACAAGTTGGGCATCGAAATGAAATCTCGAGATCGCTGCGCCCGTGGGCAGCTCAAAGGAAATCCGTCGCCCTCCAGCCGCCAGCTCAAACCGTTCGAGCGGAGCCGCGCAGGACGGTTCGAGCAGTTGGTCGAGCCCTACGCTCTCCAACAAGCGGCGCCCTAGACCGCTGATGCAGCCGCCGCAAACTTTCTCCCGCGGAAACGTACTTCTGTCGATTAGCAGCGTCCGCAAACCGCGCAAGGCCAACTGACGCGCCGCAAGAGCCCCAGCTGGCCCAGCACCAATGACGGCAACATCCCACGCGGTGCAGGCCACTTGGTCGAGGCTGAGCGTCGAGTTGCAGACTGGCCCGGCAACCGCGGTGCGAACCGCCCGCTCGTCGGTCCTCTCGCGGTCCGACACAGCGGCGGCCTCGAACGCGAGCTGATTCAATCGCGACTCCATTGCAAGAGAAAGCGGCAGGGCCATCGACGTTCGACGACCGCTCCCGCTAGACCTCCCTGTCGCGCCACCTCACGAATCTCTCGTAGCGAAAATGCGGACTGCACGGATCGAGGACCGTCGACGTGGACGATCGGCGATCGGGTGAGAAAGCGACAACCTAACCATGCCAGACCATAGCCAACTTGCGACCGGCACAAGTCGTTCACGAGGACTAGCTGCTGTGCCGCAGCCGCCATTTTCGTCAGCAGACCCGAGGCAACGTCCTCCGGCAAATGATGGAGGAACAGCGAGCACATCACGACGTCGTATCCGTCGGGCAGAGGACCGTTAAGCACGTCCTGCCGAAAAAACTGGACGTTCTCGACTTGTCGTTCCGAGGCTCGGGCGGTCGCGTAACGCACGGCGAATGGGCTGACGTCGCAGCCATCGACGAGGACGCGAGCGCCGGCGCGGGCCGCCCGGCGTGCGACATCGATCGCGACGTCGCCTCCACCGCTCGCAAGGTCCAGCAAACGCCAGGTTCGCTCGGCGTTACTGGCGATGAGGCGTTCGACGGCATTCCAGACGATCCGGCCACTGCCACTAAATCGGTTGATCCGCCCCAAGCCGGCCAGAGCGCCGCGATGCAAGCCCTCTTCCAGACCCGGTTGGTCCATCAGCTCGGGTTCACGTTGACGACATCGGAAGCGGTTGAGCATTGGGATCCCGATGTCGAGCCGGAAATTCAGTCCGGCCCGGAGCCCGTAGTTGAACTTGTCGCCAAGATTTTACTCCGCGCACCAGTTGTCCGCCATCGGGCCTCGCGGGAAGCGGCCGCAGAATCAAAAATTAATCTTTATGCACAAAGTAAACTTTGCCCGGCAGCATCGCGCTGTTAGCATCGCCATCGCGCTGACTGCAGGGAGGCTTGTGGCATGACGACTTCGGTTTCGATTCGAGTCCGTTTCGTGTTCTTGGTCGTCGCGGCTCTCGCGTTCAACGCTTCGATGAGCCAGTCCGTGCCGGGGCAAGCGCCGGGCCGGCGCGTCGAGTCCCGAGCCCCAAGACTTCGGGCCAACGAGATCGACACCGATCTGAGCCGAGTCTTCATCTTCGTCGACAAAACCGGCTTCGGACATCAGCACGGTGTCGTGGGACGGCTCAAGGGCGGATACCTGCGAGTCGCGAAGGAGTCGGCCGGGAAGATCCTGTTTGATATGCCGTCGTTTCGCGCCGACACGCAGGAGGCCCGACGCCGAGTCGGCTTGCCAGGCACGGCCAGCGACGAGGAGCAAGAGCAGGTCACTGCCAACATGATTGGCCCCTCCGTCTTGGACGTAGAGCAATTTCCGACGGCCCTCTTCGCTGTGGCTTCTGTCCGCCGTTTCGATCAACGTAACCCGACTGGGCTGACACAGTACGCGCTCGACGGCGACTTCACTTTGCACGGCGTCACGAAGCGCATCAATGTGACGGCGACCGGTGAGCTGGAGCGGGGGTTCTTGCATGTAAAAGGCAATTTCCCGCTCCGGCAGACTGATTTCGGTATTCGGCCGTTCAAAAAGGCGCTCGGCGCTGTCGGCGTGGGAGACGTGCTGACTGTTTACGGCGACTTTTGGATCAAACAGTGACTTCCCGCGGTCGACTCGCGACTTAAGGCGCAGGGTTAACATTGCGACGGCCAACAGGAGCGCGATTGGATGATTTCCTGCCCGACAGTCGAAAAGCGCGTGATCCGCACGCACTACAACCTCGCGACGCCGTTCTATCGGCTTCTGTGGGGGCGGCACATCCATCACGGACTGTGGGAAGGCTCAGAGAGCCCGGCCGAGGCCCAGTTGAATTTGACGCAGACGTTGATTCGCGAGGCCGGCCTGCGGGGGGGCGAGCGCGTGCTCGACGTCGGCTGTGGAATGGGGGGCTCCTCGATTTATCTCGCGAAGACCTTGGGGTGCGACGTCACTGGTATCACGCTCAGCTCTGTGCAGCGACGCTGGGCGACCCTGGCCGCGCGAGTCAACGGAGTCGGCCGCAAAACACGATTTCTGGCGACAGATGCTGAGACGGTGGATTTCGACCCTGAGTCGTTCGACGTTATCTGGAGCGTCGAGTGCACCGAGCATCTCTTTGATAAGCCGGCCTTCTTTCGAAGAGCGGCGCGCTGGCTGCATCCCGGCGGACGAGCCGCAATTTGCGCCTGGCAAGCGGGCGACGGCGCGCTGAGCCCCGACGCTGAGCGCCAGGTCTACGACGTCTGCGAAGGCTTTTTCTGTCCTTCTTTGGGAAGCAGCGAGGACTACCGCAGCTGGTTTGTCGATGCTGGGCTCGAGGTCGACCGTTACCTCGATTGGACGAGCCGAGTGGCCCAGACTTGGGAAATCTGTGCACGGCGGGCCCGATTCACCGGCGTCCATTGGCTGGCCCGTTGGATCGACAAGGACCAGTTGATGTTTCTGGAGCGATTTCAGACAATTCTCCGCGCGTACCAGAGTGGCGCGATGACTTACGGCTGCTGGGTGGCGAAGAAGCCCGAACGCTCTCGAGTTGCGTCTTCAGCAGAGACAGTACTCGAGACCACCGGGACGGCCTGAGCCTGATTGCCGGGACCGCGGAGCGGCCCCTACGAAACGCTTCAGATGACTCGAGCGCTTCACCGCGAAGCGCGATCCTCACGAGGCGCAAGGATGCGACGACTGTTGGGAATCGCTTTCGGCGCGTTGACGCAGATCCTCTTCCTGGTCACGCTCTTGCCGCTTTACCGCTTTCTGCGGAATGACTGGGCGAGTGCTCCGGCAGGCCCGCTGTGGATTGATGCGGCCCTTGCGCTGGGCTTCGCGATTCCGCACAGCATCTTGCTCTACCCGCCTACGCGTAAGCTTGTGACCCGCTGGCTGCCCTCCGAACTCTATGGCTGCCTATTTTGCTTGGCAACTTGCGCCAGTCTCTGTTTGCAGTTTAGCCTCTGGCGGGGGAGTCCGATTGTAGTTTGGGCCTGGCCCGAGAAACTCCAACCGCTCATTCATGTCGCGTTTCTCTGTTGTTGGGGGCTGACCCTCTACGCGCTCTGGCTCACGGGACTGGAGTATCAAACGGGCATCGGCCCTTGGTGGCATTGGGTGAGAAGACGCGCAGTGCCGCGCCGCCAGTTTGCCCCGCGCGGTGCGTACCGCTATTTGCGGCACCCGGTCTATCTCGGCTTTTTGGGACTGGTCTGGTTCACGCCCGTTTTGACTGCCGACCGGGTACTGTTGATTGGCATTTGGACCGGTTACGTCTTTGTCGGTAGCTATCTCAAGGACCGGCGACTGGCTCACTCTCTCGGTGAACCCTACTTGCGCTACCTCAGAGAAGTTCCGGCTTATCCGTTCGTCGCTTGGCGGCTCAAGCCAAACGGCTGGCTCGACTTCGCCGTGGCTCGAGAAGTTACGGTCGAGCGGCACTCAACTGTCCAAGCACCGGCGAAGGCCGCGTAATTTTTCTGAGAATCTTTGTCGCTTTGCCAAGTTTGGACTTTACGTTTTAGGTCTGATCGCTCGTAATGAAGCGTTAACGCGTGCGCCGGAATTCCGCGCACGTTTCGCACCGGGCGAGGATCATGCTGAAAGTCCGACGAGGTTGGGTCGTAGCTTCGCTGTCAGCGTATTTGCTGACTGCGATGGCCGTGCATTTTCTGCACGACCACGGCGACGCCCATGATCATTGCCCTGACTGCTGCACGGCTGCCGAATCAAGTACCGCAAGTCACTCGGGCGCGCCGCACCAGGGCGAAGAATGTCCGGGCGGCTCCTGCGAAGATTCGTGCTTTGCCTGCCGTTTCCTGGCAATTCAGTCGATCTCACCTGCGATCGTTGCTCCGCCGGCCCTCGTGGCTGTCGTCGAGCTTATTCCAGAACCGTGCTGTCGGTTCGTTTCTGCCGATCGCATTGCTCTGCCGCTCAGTCGCGGCCCCCCGTGCGCGTGACCGCGCGAATCATCACCCTTTCAGTTTGATGCGGTCACGTTGCGCCTGACTTCCGTATTGCCGTCCGAGTTTGCATGACGGCTGTTTGGGAGTGGCGCGTTCCCGTTGTTTCCCACGGATTATCCGGTTGCGAGCATGCGCTTCGCCGCCGGATCCGCCACGGAGATCTTTGATCGATGTTTCGAAAACCGACTCAATCCGCGCTGCGAGCCCCCAGAGGGTTCACGCTCATCGAATTACTCGTCGTCATTGCGATCATCGCGACCTTGATCGCGCTCCTACTTCCCGCCGTGCAAGCGGCACGCACCGCCGCGAGGCGCACCCAGAATCGCAACAATCTGAAACAACTCGGTCTCGCGCTGCACAACTATCACGACATCCACCGGTCATTTCCACCCGGGTGGATTGGCGTTACCAACGGGCTGCAAGACTGGAACGGGGGCAACGGATGGTGCTGGGCGACGTTGATCCTCCCCTTCATCGAGCAGCAGAACATGTACAACAAGCTCAATTTGCGGGCGTCCGTCATCAGTCCTGCGAACAACGCGGTTTATGTGGCCAACACGTTGCAGGCGAACTTCCGCAATCCGAACGACATCGGCCCCGAGACATTCACGATCATGA
>DASRXU010000534.1:0-2455 GCA_035687365.1 Planctomycetaceae bacterium
GTAGTGGCTCAAACTCCGGAAATCGATCCCGCCTCCGCGATGGCTGGACTCACCTTGCTGGCTGGTGGCTTGGCAGTATTGCGCGGCCGCATCTCCAAGAAAGCCGCGAAATAGACTCATTGAACTGATTGCCTCGTACCCCGTTACGAGGCGCGAGCTATCGCTGTGAACCCGGGGTCGTGGTATCGCTAGGTTCTAAGCTATCGTTCGAAGCTTGCGGCCGGTACCCGACTGTCAGGAACACGCGGTTCTCCCCGTAGCCCAAGTCGGCACCAGGGGTGGTGCGGGAACTGTGCTCGGCGCGCAGTCGCAATTCAAGCACTCGTCCATGGCGCCAACTCAACATCGCGCCCACTACTTCGTCGTCATATTTGGGAGTGCCCCCGTCCAACACCACTAGGGAAGCGTCGACATTAGGATAGTTGTTCCTGTAGTAGCGACCTAACACTTGTAGAGCGAACGCGCGCGACAACTTCCGTTCCACGTAGAATTCGCCCCCGGTGCGAGTCAGGTCGAATTGCGGTTGGCTGACGTACACGTCCCTCTCCCAACGTCCGCTCACGCCGATCGTGGTGCGGTTGCGCTCGTAGCGCCACGCCACCGATCCGAAATCACTCGTATAGCTGCTCGAGGTCAGCAACGGGGGGACGCTGCCCACAATCCCGATGGCTCCGCTTTGAATAGTGCCAAAACTGGAAGTTCCGTCGGTCAACTCTCGACCCCCCGACAAACTGAGACTGGCCGCGGACGAAAGCTTGCGGGTCACGGCGATCCTGGCGAGCGGACCCGTGGTCGAATAGGCGCTCTGCGGAATCGTCACAGGGACGATGGTCGGCACACCGCCTATCAGCACGACCGTGCTCGTGCCCGAAGAAGCGTTCTGGCTGATTTTGGTGGCTCCAAGATCCACCGACAATTCTGTGCGCGCGCCTTGGATCTCGTAGCGCGCGTAGGCGCTGGTGCGATTGAAATCACCATTGACTACCGTATTATCGAATAGGACCCGTTCGGCGGCGCCGTTCAGCGAAACAGTCGAGCGGGCCGATAGCTGCAGGCCCGCAGCGATTGTGCCCAGCACGCGACTGCTGTTGAATGGACTGGTCTGAAAGGTCGCGCGAGCCATACGCAAGCTCGCGTCGACGAATCCGGTACCTCCCACGCGCAACGCCAGATCCGGTCCCGTGCTGACATAGTTGATATCCTCGAGGTTTCCTGGTGTGGTTGGCGCGAACGGGTCCAGCGCCGCCTGCCCAAAATCATCCGAGAGAACCCACGTGAGCCGCTGCGGGATCAGCGCGAAATGTGCTACACCGTCGAAACGGCCGAGCAATTGATTGCCGAACGCGCCCTGCAAGTAGTCGAAGTCAGTAAAATTACCTTTTGCGTCGACGTCCAAGCGCGAAGATTGATGCTTGATGTCGAAATCTGCATCGATCGTCGCAATGGTTTGACTGACCTTGTTGGTGGGAGCGAGCGAGACGTTATCGGTTTCACCTAATCCCGCGTCGACGCCATAGATCAATCTCTCTGTGCCGGCGCCCGAATTCGCCGCGTTGAGACTTGGGGTTGTCTGTGCGTCGGCAAGCGGGGCCAGCGCCAGGAGCGAGAAGAGGGCGATTGCGAAATGCCGGACGGCCGCCCTACGCGCCATTGCCGTCAACTCCGTAGAGTCCGTAGCCATAGTAATAACCGTCGGCTCCCCCTCCCCCCACATGATTCAAAATAATGCCGCCGGCTTGCTGTGCACCGACCAGGGCCGCCGCGTCCTGCACGGCGTGACGCGGTGTGTGCCCCGCGCGCATCACGAGCACCACCTGCCCCGCGACCTTCAACAAGGCGCGACCCTCGTTGGTGATCAGCAACGGCGGCGAATCCAGCAGCACGATGCGACGTGGATCGTGCCGGCAGAGCTCGGCCACGAGCTGCCTCATGCGTTTGCTGCTCAAGAGCTCGGCCGTAGTCTCGACGCGACGGCCGGCCGGCAAGATCGACAATCCCGGCACGTTCGTCTCCGCGACCAGCGACTCGATATCCAGAGTCTCGTCGACCAGCGCGTCCAAAAGCCCCACGTCGTCCTTGATTCCGAGGATTTCCCCGACATGACGCTTCGCCACGTCGCAATCGACCAAGAGCACCGAGACGTCGCGCTCCAGCGCCATGCTGAGCGCGAGGTTGATGCTGCTGAAAGTCTTGCCCTCACCCGGCAACGCGCTGGTGATCATGATCACCCGTGGCTCGCCCGTGGCGTCTTTGGACATGGCCTTTTCGACCAACGGGCGCTTGATGCGGCGGAAATGATCCGCGAACTGCCTCTCCTTGCCCTCCTCCGCGATGTATCCGTTGGCCCGCAACGTCAGTCTGTCGATCGCTACACGCGTCGCCTTCGCGGTGCCCGCCACTCGACTGACGACGGGCGGTACCGGGGACGCCGGCGCGCTCGATACCGCACCCGCCA
>DASRXU010000535.1:0-7264 GCA_035687365.1 Planctomycetaceae bacterium
AGTCGTCGACCGCCTCCGGCAACAAAAGAAGCTGGTCGCGCGCGAATCCCGAAATATGAGCCATACACGATTCTAACGTCGGTCTCGCCGACAGGGAATCCGCTCATCCTGAGTTTTCGCACGGTCTGCGACACTTGGGCACAAGGGCGGATCAGCGCTCCCCGGTGTTCCACCTCCGCGCCGACATGACACGGCCCCCGACCTTTGAGCAGGGCCCGTGAAGCGGGATCGTCTTGGGGCAGCCGTTAGGTTAGGGGGCCGTCTGCTGGTTGTTCTTTATAACTCCTCCAAGGGATTATTCCGATACTGGTCCCTCCGTGGGCTTGTGGTCAACGCGCGAGCGCTCTCCACGATGGGCTTCTGGCCATCGGAGTGCCTACCTGGGCACCACCTTCATCAAGCGCTCGGCTGTAGAAGGCGAAGTATTCGTCGGTCCCGGCCTTCCTTCACGGCCGCCCCGAGGAGCCCCCCAGAGCGAGCGGCAGGCGCGCTCGACATCGATGCCGCCATTTACAAATTGCGACTCCTGATCGAAAATTTCTTCGGCAAACTCAAAGAGCTCAAACGCATCCCGCATCGCGCCAACAAAATCGAACCGAGCTTCGAACCTATGACGTACTTGGCAGCCGCCACACCAAACTCACGATGACTCGCAACAGGCCCGAAATCGAATCAATGCCTGATCGCGAAACGATCCTTGCGTCGGTGCGCTTTGGACGCATCTCCCCTTCGATGGCTGAGAAGTGGATCAGCCACATGGGACATCCGCCGGTCCAGCCGCTGGGGAACATCGCCACGTTCGACCCCATGCAGGAGCAGGAGTGGACGCTGCCCATGGCCGCGGCCTGGTTCATTTGGCGATCTGTTGAGGCTGTGCGAGAGCAGTGGATTGCATTTCGTCGCTGTTGGCTTGCCAGCGCGGAGCCTTCGAACCTGAAGGCGTTAACGGAAGTGTCGCTTCGTGAACTGTTTGCCTGGGCAGACCTGGGGCGGTTTCAAATTCGGCCCAATCGAAAGTACGGGATGACCAGGAAACTGTTTCACAACCCCCAGTATCATTCGCCGGTTTACAGGCTTGAGGCTGCGCTTGAATCTCAACAACTCAATTTGACCGGCATCTCCTTTCACCAGCATACGCGCTTGCCGATAAGGCCTCCGCATTTGGCGGGCCATATCGAGTACGCGATGAAAGGCGGAGAAGTCTCGGGTCCCCGTACTTTCCTCTTCGTCGATGGGAGGCCGGGCACGTCCAGATTCACGGACCTCCACGTTTATCGCAACGAAGTTATTAGTGCCGACGAGGTTGCTTCACAGGCCGTTTTTGACGAACCACATTGGACGTTCGAACACGTCCTCGGTTGGATCGCGCACCGGGACCCTCGACGATTCCGACTCATTGCGCCTATTGATTCAGCGAGCCCGTCGGAGTCCCCAAGAGACGATTGGAAGATGACGTATGCATTCGATTTCGTGGATCAGGATCCCGAAGGTACCCTCCGAGAGGCGTTCCTCCAAGGGCAACTCGACGGGGAGTTAGACAGGAGATTCTTGCCACGGGGGTTCCCGAATCCAATACCAATAAATTGGTGGCGCGACGGGGCAATGACTAAGGTCCCTCGTATGTGGTTCCGTCGCGACCAAGTCATCAATCTTTGGCCGCCCATTTCGCTAACCCGCATTCGTTCTGAGTCGATTGCCGCCACGGAGACAGACGCGCCGCAAGCACCTAAATTGAGAGCGTACTCAGAGCTGCCGAAGATGCAGGCACGAATTATCGACATCGCTCGAGATCTCTGGAACAACAAGAACAATATCCCACCGATTGTGGAAGAGAGAGATCGCCAGATTTCCGCTAAATACCTGGACCGTCGATTGTCGACGAAAGCGCCGAATCCTCGAACTATCAGGCGCGCATTCCAGGCCACAGACAAATCAAATGAGTGGGAGCCTTGGACGAAGGGATAAGCAAGCGCTCAGATGCCTGCTGCGCGACACTGTTAATCAGAGGCATCCAGGCGCGCTGTGCCTGACATCAGCCAGAACTGCCGGCCGCCTGAGCCAGTTTGGTCGTGCCAGTGGATATGCAGCGACCGCGCATCCGCGGCAGAAATCGGCCTCGCCGATATTGTTCCAGTCGTCAGTCGACCAAGCGACTGAATGACGCGAGCGAGCAGAGCTTCCCGCAATCTCCAGCGGGTTGCATCTCGCGAGTGGACTGGAACGGACTGTCCGAATTTGGCGGGTGCCTGTCGCCCTCCCCTGTGGTCCACTCTCTTTGCACCGCGGGCAATGTCGCCTCGCTTGGAGAACGAACAGTTCCAAATGCGACACAGGCTCGGACCCGAGCTGACCGTCGAAGCACCTTGAACCCCTCAGCTGTCCGCGCACGCGAGCGGAACTATCCCCGGCACAAAGCCGCACACTATTGATCGAGCCGAAGCGAATCCCGCCTCGCGCCCGCCAGCGAACCCACGCGGTTGCCCACCACCTTGGAGACCTCCAGTGCACGACACGAGAAGCTTTACTCCGCCTGACGACAAGGCGCGGCAACATGATTGATCGCAAGCACCGCGACTTGGCCGTAAATGATCCCGCGCGTCCCGGCGCAGAAGGATACGACGCGGTCGACCTCCCCTTCTGAAAGCGCTGTTCGCGAAGCACGGCATGCACGTCGCCGAGGCGAAACAACTCGCGCATGGCTGGCAATATCGAACCTACGAAGGTCCGATCATTAACATTTTCAATACGGGCACTGTACAGCCGCAAGGACGACGGCCGGGACTGGCACGTGAATTCGTCAAAGAACTTCGGTCGGAAATCGCCGAGCTTCGTCACCGTCAATGGCTAGATCACCAGGGTGAACGGCGATGACCGCATCAAGTGCCGATGCCGCAACCCGAACTGAGGCAGCGTGCGATCAACCTCAAAGCAATGCCATGAACAGCGCAGCAAACCCCTCAGGACAAGTGTGTGAGGGGGCGCTATGAGGCGGCCGACGACTTTCGCGGGGCGGCCTCAACTCGAAACACTGGCGCAAGCCGAGGCCCAGAATCTGCGACGCGTCGACGCCCTGACCGACCGCGCGCCCGAAATCGCCGCCACCCTGGAAAGATGCAATCCAGACGCCTTCTGCTGTTTGGTGATCTGCGCGGTCTGTTCACGTCGTTACCGGTTGCGAATTATTCGCCAGTTGCTCGCCATCGCGAAGTCACGTCCCGGCCAGCACGAAGCTGCAACCATCTTTCTGGAAGCGTTCCCGGTCGGAACGCTGGCCACCGCAGACGTCAAGCGCGCGCACAACCGGCTCCGCAAGCTTCTCGAGCGTAACGGTTTTAAGGGATCGCACCTGATTGGCCAGACCGAGGTTAACTGGGACAGTACTGATAAAGTGTGGGAGTTACACTTCCACGTGCTCGCGATTGGCGTGGCCCCGGCCGCGTGGAAGAGGCTCCGGAAGGCGCTGCGCGGCATGGGGCCAAAGTATCCCGTCAAGGTCCAGCCCCTCCGCAACCCAGAGCGGCAGATATCGTACGTAGTCAAGTTTCCCACGTACTTTCGACCGAAATCGCGCAGCGGCGGGGCCCGATCACCGGCAGTTCCCCTGCCTCCGGATCGCCTCGCGGAGCTGGCCGCCCGGTGGTCCAAATAGACGTTTGAGGATTTTACCTTTCTGTTCGGGGCCAAACGACGGGGAGGGCGAATTTACCCAGCGCCGGCCCGCACTCCTCCCACTCCCTCGAAAGCTGATTCCTGCGTAAACGCAGGATTCATTCAGGCAGAACAACAAGATGACGTTGAATAACGCCCCGCCCCACCCGTCCAAATCGTCTGTGACGAGTGAACCACGCGACCCGATTGAATTTGCGCGGGCGCTCACCCAGCAATTCTCGGCGCTGTCCGCCGATTTACAATTGTACTCGTTTCTACAGGGCGCGTTTCTGCTTGGAGCATTCTTCAAGGAGCGCCCCGAAGACTATCGACGCTTCACAGATGATGACTACTGGCGCGACGTCCGACAGAAGCCGAACGCACGCAACATCATGCGGTCCGTCCTGGCCTACACGATGCGCACGAAGGAACCAGGTCGAGAGGCGCTGCAGAATCGAGTCTACAAGTACGCGCGCGTGCTGGAATATTTTCATCAGAACGACGTCATTTCCGATGAGATCCCCCAGCGCCTGAAGGACGGGGGCGGGATCGACGCGATCTACGCGCGGCTGTGTCGTGCTGCCAGGTCGCCCGAGGAACGAGGCGCTGGTCTGGAAGAGCCGCTGGCCGAGCTGCCGCTGGCGCCGACGGGGTATGGGACGACCGACGGTTCGCCCGACACGCGTGCCGTGCTGGCGCAAGGCCGAGCGGCAGACGGCGAGATCGATGGCGACGGGCGCCCCTCCGACGACGATGGCCGGCAACAAGTGGTCGAAGCAAGGCGCAGATCAGTTCCACTTCTGACCGCCTCGAACGATGCAACCGACGCGTTGAGCGACGATGTCCAAACGGCGGGAGGGGCAAAGCGCGGTCCGCTGGATCGTATCGACCTGAAGACTGTCCTGGCGGTCGAAATGTTCGAATGCCAGCTGGAAGAGGTCTTGCACGCGAAACGCGTAACGATCCGCCCCATCATCGAGCCGCGAGACCACCGCGGCTGGGCCCCAGTGCGGGCCCTATCTGTACTTCCGCCCAACAGCGCGGAAGGGCCTTGGCCGGGCCAATCGAGGCGCGACGACGATGAGCGGCGCTGAGCATGAGACCGCGCGCCTGGCTGGGGGCGACGGCCATCGGCCCCCAACACATTCCGCCTACCTGCCTACAGTGCCTACGCCGCCTACGTCGATTTTGGCATGACCATGCAATCGTCGAACCGAGAGGAAAATGGGTTGCTGCAGAGTGTTACAAGAAAACGTCGCTATTCCCATTATCCAAAATCACCAGGAGTCCCCCTTTTGCGAAATTATCGGTGTCCCCCGATGAAATCCGTGCGGACAGGTGCACCCACAACTTCAGCTTAACTTCCTTGTCCTCCTGCCTACATTGATCAGCCACGTAGGCAGAGGTCTGCACCGCCACGGCGACAATGCAATTGTTGGTGGTCAACATCAATCCCACACCCAATGCTAACGGATCCCGAACATGACGCAGGTGAATCAGCCACATGGGCAGAGGCCTGCACCGAAATACGACAATGCAATTGTTGGTGGGCAACACCAATCCCATCCCCAGTACCCAACGGAGACCGCACATGACGAGGGTGAAACCAACCGCGAAGGCCAAGGGCGTCCTGCAGACGAAGCCCGCCAAGGTCCCGCGGCCGCAGCATCAGCACACGAACAACATTGAATTTGTCGGCGTTGGTGAGAGCGAGGATGCCGAGCGCTTCGTCAAGGTGGCCGTGGGCGAGAAGACGGCGCTGCTCAATGTCGACAGCATTGCCGATCCGAGATCAGGGGAGCTGAAGATCCTGACGCGCTTGGGCGAGCCTCTGATCAAGCCCGCGGCGCGGACCGAGTTTCTTGCCCGGGCCCACGACGCCGCCCGCGAGCAGCCGACCTTCCTGGTCGCCATCAGGACCGGTTGGTTCGATGGCAAGTACGTGCTCCCCAAGGGCCTAGCGCCGGTCGGGGAAGCGAATATCGAGCGGTATTTTGATCCGCGCTACGCTCTCTATCATCGGCGGCTTCGCCAAGAGGGTGCGGTTCGAGGGTGGCTTGAGCTGGCCCGGTTGTGTCGTGGGAAGTCGAGGTTGCTCACGGGTCTCTGCCTCGCCTTGTCGGGTGTGGTCTGCGGTGCCTTTGGGGATGAACCGCCCGGCGTGCAGGTCGTCTCCGAGGGAGGGATGGGCGGCACGACCATCGGCAGGGTCGTCGGAACGGTGTGGGGTGGGGACCGTAACCCAGCGCGCAAGATCGGTTGCGGGGTCAGCTGCAACAACACGGGGATCAATTTTGAGGTTCTCGGCGGCGCTTTCGATCAGATGCTCCTGTTCCTCGATGACATGCACAATGCCGGTGAGGTGGAGCTCAACGCGCTTCTCAACTTGATGAACGGCGAGGGTCGGGGCCGTTCGGATGACGCTCGGCGAGTGGCTTTCTGTACTCCGACATGGTGCTCTGCGAACGTTTCCTGGGTTCACGTCGCCCGCGAGCTGAAGCGTCCGTATATGATCAACCCCCTGGTCGACCGTATCATGGAGTTCGGGCGACCGGCGGGCTGGCCCTACCTCTTCGAGGGTATCAGGACGAGGAAGGAGTTCAGGGTCTTTGGCAACAAGCTGCGACGGCTTGCTCGCACCCATTTCGGATGGGCCGGTCCGGAATTCTCACGGCGGCTCGAGCGGTGGCTGAAGGCGGATCTGCCCGCGGTTCAGGCGTTCGTCGCTGCGCAGCATGAGGCCTATCATGCCGCAGCCGAGAACATCGAGTCGTCGGGCGGCCGCGATGTGGGGCGGATCAGCAACAGGTTTGCCACTCTCTACCTCGCGGGCTGCTTGGCGGTCCGCTTCAAGATCTTCCCCTTCACCGAGGCCGAAGTTCTCGAAGCTCTTCTGACTTGCCATCGCGATCACGTCGCGTTCATCGATGAGCAGCTGAACATCCCGGCAGGGAGAAGGCCTGCGATCATCCACGGTGCAACGGCGACGACGACGCGGGAGCCAATCGCCGGCACCGTGGTAGCCGCCACGACCCCCTTCGACCGGCTCCGGCGCTACATCAATCGCAATGGCCGCAACAGCCGGAGCGGCTTCATCGATCTCCGCTCGCCCGGCCTCAGCAGACTTGGCTTGAAACGTCGAGTGCAGCGATTGAAGGGGCCCGTCCTCGGGTACATCGCCGACGACGAATATTGGATCGCCAGTGATCCATTCGAGGCAGTCGCCGGCGGTTCCAGCGAGGCGTTGGCTCTGAAGCAGGACGTCGACCGCCGGGGACTCCTCGTGACGACCCGGCGGGGCAACAGGGTGAGTTACGTCGTCAAGCGGTCTCTCCCGGATGGCAGCCGGCCGTTCTTCGTCGTCATCCGGCGCAATCCGAAGCAGTCACGGGCGCTGGGTCAGGCGCTCGCGGCGGCGGCGACGGTGTAGATCGCGACAACGCAATACGGCGCTGAGGCCGCGAGCCCAGCAATGCGGGCGACCTGCTGAAGCTCTACATTTACGGCTACCTCAATCGGGTCCGATCGAGCCGACGGCTGGAGCGCGAGTGTCGCTGCAACGTCGAGGTCATCTGGTTGCTTGGCGCCTTGAAGCCCGACTTTAAGACGATTGCCG
>DASRXU010000536.1:0-10702 GCA_035687365.1 Planctomycetaceae bacterium
TTCCCCAGCTTCGAGGACGTGACGAAGACAGTGCAGGAAGTGCTGGCGCTCAATCCCGACTACCAGCCCGGCGACCTGGTGACGGCGTCGAAGGTTGAGCGAATTCTGGCGAAGCTCGAGCAGAACCGCTGGAAGGTGGCCGACGGCCGCCAAATCGTCAAACAGATGCTGCCCGACAGTGACTGGATGGCCATGCGGCTGTCCGCGCCCGATGCCCAGCAGTTCATGCACGATATCGCCAAGCTCCCGGGAGGTTACGACCGGGTCGACCGACTACGTCGCATGCCGAATGGTGAGATCCACATCGGCGACTTCATCGACACGCCGGACGGCTCCGCGATGATCGAGTACATGACGACGACGCAGGAAGGAAAAAACCTCGGCAACTTCTTGTCGCAGGACCCCGATGGGCACAATTTCAACAAGCTCACCGGACGGATCTACACCGAGCAAGAACTGCTGAAGCGATTGAAGATGAGCTACGACGCCGCAGCCGTCAGCCGGATCACGATCGATCCGGCACTCCCCACCGCGCCGACCTCCGCGCCCAGCGGCAAGAGCAAGACGAAGTCGAAGTTCAGCAGCAAGTCAAAGCGACCGCGCGAGATTCAGATCGAACCGGAAACAGAAGAACCAGCCCAATTGCCGGCTGAGTAGCCTTCTTGGTCGGGTGCCGTCATCGCGTTGAGCGCGCTTGGGTGCCACTGGCGGCTTTGAGCCGCCAGTGCTCTTCCGCGCAACCAGCGTTCAATGACGACACTGGCGGGCCAAAGCTCCCGCCAGTGGCACCCACGTACCTTCTCTCGTTCGCTTCTTGCTCGCAATCAGGGCCTCTGTTAGCGTAGACGCGGTTCGTTGCACCCAGCGCTCCCGTCGGGCGATTCACCTCTGCGGATTCCGACGATGCAAAGACCCCGGGCGATCGCCCCGCTGTTTGTCGTTGGCATGGCCGTTCTCGCTGCGAGCGCCGCCCTGCTCTCGGCCCAGCCGCCTCCCGCGTCCTCGCCCGCCAATAAAGAGGTCAGCAAGAAGGCGGCGATCGGCCGGGTGCACGCTGGCGACGTCGACTCGCCTTTGAAGCTTCCTCGCTGGTGGAAAGCTGGCGACCCGGTGCCAACGGTCAAATCGAACTGCGTCCGCTGTCACCTGACAGCCGGTCGCGAGCTGACGGCTCCCGCGCAGGACTTCGCCCGTAGCGTTCACGATCTGCATGGCATGACATGCTCCGACTGTCACGGCGGCAACCGCGACAAAGACTCGTCAGCCCACGAGGAAGAGTTCGGCTTCATCGGCACCAAGCTGAGCGCACACATGGCCGGGTGTGCCGAGTGCCACAGCGAGCAGGCCGAGGCGGTTAAGTCGGGTCCGCACTACTGGGACTTTTCCAAGAAAGTGAATCTCAAGTACCCCGTGTGCAGCGATTGCCACGGGCATCACGACGTCGAGAAACCGCCGGTGGAGTTCTCGCTCAAGACCGTCTGCCGCGAGTGCCATCTCAAATTTGACCAAGAAATGCCGGCGCTCACCGAAGTGGTTACCGAGAACGACCGCCTGTGGGGCACGATCCGCAAAGTGCAGGATCGCAACCTGAAAAGCGACAAACCGGTGCCCGAACAGTTCCAGCAGGACCTGGCGGCCGCGCGGCACCTGACGGCCACTTTGATTCATCCGGCCCACAAGATCTCCGCGCAGCAAGCGGAAGAGTTGAATGCCCAAGTGAAGGCCGCTCGCGGCCGACTCGAACAATGGCTGACTCAAGACGCGGCTCACTCCTCAACGAATCATGCTTCGGACGCGGCGGCCTCCAAACCCGCGGCTTCCAAACCTTCTACTCCCTCTCCAACAGATCGGTCGAAAAATGCACCATGACTGCCCGCGGTTCGGACGTCGCGATTTTCTGGCGGCCGGTGGTGCGCTGGCTGTGGGCGGGCTGATGCCGTCAACGGGACGCGGCGCCGAACCGGTGAGCGCTCCCACGACGATTGCCACGCCTGTCGATCCAAAACATAAGGCGCTCGTCGGCATCGCCCGCGGCTCGAGCATCGAGGACGCGGTGAAGTCGGCCGTGGCCCTTGCCGGCGGTCTCGATTTCATCAAGCCCGGGCAGACAGTGCTCATCAAGCCAAACGTGACCGGAGCTGCGAAGTTTCCGACGACGACGAATCCGGAAGTCCTCTACGCCGTGATCAAGCTGGTGGCCGCCCGCGGGCCGAAGCAGATCTACGTTTCCGACCGCAGCTTTTCGCCGGCGTTCAGCACCGTCGCTCCCAAGACCATCGATGTGATGAAGTATGTGGGGCACATCGCGGCGATCGAAGCGGCCAAGAAAGACGTCAAAGCCCCCGTGATGGCGCTGGGTCTCGAATCCGCAGGCGCCGAGTTGGAACGCTTGGGCCGCCCCAAGGGAACGCCGCTGTGGCGCAAGATCAAGCCGGCGAACGCGGGCCACTGGGCCAACGGCTTCGAGCAAGCCGAGTTGTTGTTCGCCGTCGATCACGTGATCAACGTGCCCGTGATCAAGACGCACTTCCAAGCCTGGTTCACGATGTCGATGAAGGCCTTCGTGGGCATGAGCCATCACCGGTCGCGGTTGGAATTTCACCGCTCGCTGGCCGGCGATTTCAGCCTGTTCCGCCAGAAGGCCCGTCGCCGCCGCCGGCGCGGCATCGTGCCCGACGTGGAGGCTGAAGACGCGGCCGTCGCCCCGTTCGTCAACCGCATCGCCGAACTGAACCTGGGACTGAAGCCGGCGCTCAACATCTTGGACGGCTCGACCTCCTTCGTGTTCGGCGGCCCATCGCAAGGCGACACGGCCACGCCCAAAGTGATCGTCGCCAGCACCGACCGCATTGCGGCCGACGCGACGGGAATTGCCGTACTGAAGAACATCGGCACCGAGCCCCGACTGCAGAACCGGCCGATCTGGAGCAATCCGTTCTTACGTCACGGAATCAAGATCGGCCTGGGCGTCGGCTCGCCCGCTCAAGTCGTGCTGCGAGACGCGGGAATTCCCGCCGCGGAGATCGAGCGCATCCGCACGCTGTTGTCGGAAGTCTGAGTAGGAAGCACGAAATCCGAATGACGAAAGAAGCACTAAGCACGAATCAACCACTCAAGCCGTTCTGCATACTTCGTGCTTAGATCATTCGGTCATTCATTCGTCATTCGAGCTTCGTCATTAGTGCTGACGCTCAGTCTTTCGTCGCCCAAGCGTCCGCGTAGGATGTGCGGTAGGCTTGGTAGATCGCCGGGTAGCTCGCTTGCAGCGTCTTCAGCGAGATGTGCTCTGCGATCGGTTTCCCCTTCAGCGAATAGACCGAGAACGTCACCTTGCGCGTCCCGGCGTAGTGTACCGTCAGGATTTCGTCGCGACCTTTGAGCGAAACGATGGCCCGCGACTTGGGCGCTGCGATGCCGCTCGATTTCTCAGCCGGCTTGGCGTCGCTCTTGGGGGTTGAGCCCTCCGACTTGCCCGCGTCTGCCTTGGCTGGCGTGCGTTCGCCGGTGAATTCCATCGTGCCTCTATTGTCGCCCAGCTCGAAGTCGAGATTGCCCTTGATCGCGTTCCCCTCGAGCTTGCCTTTGTAAGCTCCTTTGAATTTGCGTCCGTTCCGCTCAGCGGCGACCTGCCAACTGAGTTGGTTGCCGTCCAGCTTCAGTTCAGACGCCGGCTGCTCGCCGATGCGGCCCGTGTAGGTCCCCTTGAGCGCTTCGCCGTCGGCAGTGAGCTTCAGCGTCGACTCGATCGGGTTGCCGTTGGCACCTTCGAGCTTGAGCTTCCAAGTCCCGGTGACGTCGTCGAGGTCGACGCCTCGCTTGGCCGTCCAAGGCAGCGGCAGCGAATTGTCTTCGATCACGATGTCGATATCGCCGTTGATTTCGTCCTTGCTCAGTTTGCCGTGGAACTTGGCGCGGATCTTCTGCTCGTTGAATTTGCCCTCGGCCTCGAACGAGAGTTCGTTCTTTTCAAATTTCCCGTTCGCGATCGGCACGGTCTGACCGCCACGCCGGTACGTGCCGGTCAGCTTGCCGTCCTTGTTGGCGAGCTTCAACACGCTGCGATTCATTTGCCCTTCGAGTTCGCGCGACCAGACCCACGTGCCGGTCGGATCGCTCTTTTCGTCGGCGGCCCGGCTGGCGGACGGCACCATCCCGACAAGTGCAGTGACCATGAGCAAACAGGCGGACAGTCGCGAATTCATCGTCGTTCTCCCGAGTGCTGCACCGGACCGGAAAAAGAGCCGCCCAAACAAGCGCGGCGTGCCGTGTGGCAAAAAATCGTACCTGTCGCCCCAGGTCCGAGCAAGACGGGTCGGCCCGGTCCGTCGTAGGGTGGGTCCAGTCCGCGAAGCGGGCGCAGGCCCACCATTTCTTAAATGCTCGAAAGGTGGACTTGTCGAATCACTCGCAGTTGCTGGGTGGCACTGGCGGCTTGTCCGCTAGTGACTCGCCTACGCGGCGATAAGGGAAGTCCAGAAGAAAACTGGCGGACAAGCCGCCAGTGCCACCCGAACCCCGACGTTTTCTGGCGGACGGACAACTACGAGCCGGAAACCCGAGAACTCCCGCTGCAAATTGAAACCCCTCCGCCCCTTCAGTACGATCACGACGCTGCTCGATGCGTTCGGCCTCTTGAAGAAAGCTCTGCTATGCGCCGCGTCACTTCTATGGGCTGTATGACTTCAGACCGGCCCGCCGCTCAGGCTCGACGCATCTTTTTGTGCTTGGTCGCAATCGCCGTCAGTGGCTTTGCCGCTTCGCAGCTCCCCGCGCAGGAGAAGGCGCGGCCCGAGCGGGTCTTCTATAACCTGATGAGTCCCTCCGGCCTCGCGATTCAGCCCGGCACCGACTTCGTCTTCATCTCCTCCCGGTTCGGCATCTATCGCTACGACCCCAGCTACAAGCGGCCCGAGGATCACCGGGCGGGCATCGAAATCGACGGCTATCCCAAGCAAGTCGACTCGTTCGGCCCCGGTCCAAAATATGACATCGGTCCGCTGGGACTGGCCTTCCTCGGTCCTAATCAGTTGGTGGTGGGCGACGGTAGTCGCAAGCTGGGCGAGGACGTGGTGCGGATCTACAAGCTCCCTTCCACGCCTCCTGCCGCGGACAACTGGATCAAAGAAGACGCCGCCGAATTCACGCTGGGGCCGATCAAGTCCGGCGACGAATCGTCGACCGGCGAAGGCGACTTCTTCGGCGTCGCGGTCGGACACGATGCCATCTGGGTCACCTGCCAAGGAGACGAGTCGAAGGGTTGGATCGCCAAGAGCGAAATCAAAGACGGCAAACCCGGACCGCTGAAGCTGACGATCGCTACCAAAACGGCGACGCAAGTTGCCGGCCCGGGCCCCATCACGTTCTCGCCCGACGGCAAGGAGTTGGTCGTCGGCCTGAGAGGCGATTTGAATTCCGAAGAGCGGGACAGCGTCATCGCCTTCTTCGACCCCGCCAACGGCAGCCTCAAGCGAAAAATGAACGCCGGCCTCTACGACGTCACCGGCCTGGCCTACAGCCCCAAGACCAAGAAACTCTATGCGACCGACTTCGCGTGGAAGAAACCGAAAGAGGGCGGACTGTTCGAGCTGACCGTCGACGGCGACAAGATGAAGGCCACCCGCGTGGTGGCCTTGGAAAAAGCAGCGGCCCTCGCTTTCAATCCGGCCGGCCACCTTTATCTCACCGTCTACGATGCCCAACTCGAGGGACCGGAAAAAAATCGGGCCGCCGATCCGGGCGCGCTGCTCTATATCAAACCCGGCTTGTAAAAACGAAGAGGGTTGGTGTGCCAGCGTCCGCTAAGCGGACTTGTCACACCCTACGGGAGATGCGGCACACGAACGCACCCGCTCTGGTGCGGATACCTGCGTCTGGTCCATCCTCCGGCCGAGTGCTAGCATTGATCGATGATCTTCGTTCTGGATAACTACGATTCCTTCACATACAACCTCGTTCAGCGCTTGGGCGAGTTGGATGGAAGTCTGGATATCCGCGTCGCTCGCAACGATCAGATCACCCTCGCTCAAATCGAGGAGATGCGGCCCGAGCGGATCATCGTTTCGCCCGGCCCCTGCACGCCCAGCGAGGCGGGCATCTCGAAGCAGGTCATCGAGCACTTCGGCCCGCGGCTTCCCGTCTTGGGCGTTTGCCTGGGTCATCAGTGCATCGGCGAGACCTATCGAGGTCGCGTGCTGCCAGCCGAGCGTCTGATGCACGGCAAAGTCTCGAACATTCATCACGACGGCCGCGCGCTGTTCGCGGGTCTAAAGAACCCGTTTTCGGCCACGCGTTACCACAGTCTGGCCATCCCCGTTGCCGATTTGCCCGCCGACCTCGAGTTGTGCGCGTGGACCGCCGACTCCGACTTTCCCCGCGAAGTGATGGGTGTCCGCCACAAGCGGTTTCCCGTGCATGGCGTGCAGTTTCACCCGGAGAGCTTTCTCACCGACGGCGGCATCGATCTGTTGCGAAACTTTCTGCACCTGCGGACCGACGCATGTTGAGCGTTGCCGAGGCCCTCGACGCCATCTTGCACGAAGTGAAACCGGCCCCGCCGGTCGCTGTCGAGTTGGCCGACGCGCTCGGCTTGATCACGGCCGAAGCCGTCGTGTCGGACATCGATTCTCCCCCCTTCGATAAAGCGGTGATGGACGGGTTTGCCCTGCGATCGGGCGACCTCGACGGGGCCGAGACGCGACTGCGGATTGTCGAACACGTCATCGCTGGGATGTTGCCCTCGGTGGCCGTGACGTCCGGCAATGCGACCCGAATCATGACTGGAGCGCCGCTCCCCCAGGGAGCCGATAGCGTCGTCAAAGTGGAGGACAGCCGAAACGACCCGCCCGGCCCGTCGTCGGTTGGGGGGACGGTGATTATCCAGGGAATCGCCGAACCGGGCCAGAACATCGTGCGTCGCGGCGCTTCGTTGAAGGTCGGTCAGACGGTGCTTCCCGCAGGTCGACTGGTTCGCCCCCAAGAAATCGGCGCCCTGGCTGAGGTCGGCAAGGAACACTTGTCCGTCCATGCACGCCCCAAGGTGGGCATCTTGGCGACGGGTGACGAGCTGGTGCCCGTCGGCGAGCAACCGGGCCTCGGCCAAATCCGCAATTCGAACGAGGCCATGTTGGGCGCCCAGACACAGCGTGCGGGGGGCCAGCCCGTCCTGCTCGGCATTGCTCGGGACAATCCGGCCGAGCTCCGCGAGCGGATCGCCGCCGGCCTGCGATGCGACGTGTTGCTCCTTTCTGGCGGCGTTTCAGAAGGCACGCACGACCTGGTGCCGGCCGAGCTAGCTGCCCTGGGCGTGCGAAATGTCTTTCACAAGGTGCATCTGCGTCCGGGCAAGCCCTTGTGGTTCGGCGTCTGGAAAGGGAAGCCGGCTCAGGCCGGTTCCTGGCCGACCTACGTCTTCGGATTGCCGGGGAATCCGGTCAGCAGCCTGGTCTGTTTCGAGCTGTTTGTCCGCCCCTGCCTGCGCCGGCTATTGGGCTTCGAACCGGCCGTCCCAGCCCCCGTCCGGGCCCGCTTGGTCCAAGAACACGTTGCCCAGGGTGAGCGTCCCACGTACAATCCCGCGCGCCTCGCTTGGGATGCCCAGGGACCGCGCGTCGAGCCGGTGCGCTGGCACGGCTCGTCGGACCTGCAAGCCATGGTCCAGGCCAACGCCCTGGCCGTCTTTCCGGGGGGCGGGGCGACTTATCAACCGGACACTTTCGTCGAGGTCATTCCCTTCGACCGATCCACGGATGGATCGATCTGAAAGAGCAAACGGAAGTTTATCCAGGGACGGGAGCCGATACGTTGCAAACACTACCTCTCACTCGCCCCCGTTCCATGTCGACCCGTTCCGATTCGGCCGAACCGTCCGTACACTCGATCATTCGGGCCGCACGCTCCGTCAATGCCCCCTCTTCGTCGCGGCGAGTGTGGATCGCGACGGGCATCTCCGGACTACTCCTGTGGGCCAGCTTTCCGCCCCTCGACTGGGGACCTTTGGGCTGGATCGCCCTGGTTCCGTTGCTGATCTTGGTCCGCCCCGCGCAGCGTCCGCCGCGGGCCGTATTGGCCACCTACCTCACGGCCCTCGTTTCGCAGATGTGCCTAGTGCAGTGGCTGCGCTACGGCGATCCGAGCATGTACCTGGCGATGTTCGCGTGCGCGATCTATTTCGCGTGTTACTTCCCCGCATTTTTGCTGCTGTGCCGGGGAGCCGTGCATCGGTTGCGCGTTCCCCTGGTGATTGCCGCCCCCACGATTTGGGTTGGGCTGGAGTATCTGCGGGCCTATCTGTTCACCGGAGGTTCGTGGTACTACCTCGGGCACACTCAGTACCGCTGGCTGGAGCTGATTCAAATCAGCGATCTGGTCGGCGCCTACGGCGTGAGCTTTGTCGTGATGAGCGCGGCGGCGGCGCTCGCCGGCATCGTTCCCTTATCTTGGTTAGCGACTGCCTCGGGTGAGCGGGCCAATGCTCCGACCAATGCGGAGTCCGATCCGACATTCCAATCGGATCAGGAGGAAGCGACCGCGCCGAGCGTTCGTTCATCCGGTATTCGCTTCCGCGATGTGCTGGCGGTCGCCTACTCGGTGCTGCTGGTCGGGGGATGCCTCGTCTACGGCCACGTCCGCCGCGGCCAGGCCGAGTTCCACGAAGGTCCCCGGATCGCTTTGATCCAAGGAGATTTCACCTCGGGAGTGAAACGCGATCCGAGCGAGGCCTCGGCGATCTTCAACCGGCACTACCAGTTGACCGGGGCGGCCGTGAAGTATCAGCCCGATCTGATCGTCTGGCCGGAAACGATGTATCGGGATCCGCTCTTTCTCGCGTCGCCCGATCTGTCCGACGCCGAATTGTTGCGCACGGCGCCGCGCATTCCGCCTTACGCGTGGCGGAGGTGCCAGGTTTCGCAACAGCTGCACGATCTCAGTCTGCAGGCCGGCGCGGGAATCATCTTTGGCCTCGATACCCTGGTCGCGGATGGCGGCTCGTTGAAGCATTTCAACTCGGCCGTCCTGGCTACTCCGAATAGCGATGGGCTGCGGCGCTACGACAAAATTCATCGGATGATTTTCGGCGAGTACATTCCCGCGCGGAATTGGCTGCCGTTCCTGAAAGCACTCGTCCCCTTCGAGCCGGGATTTGAACTGGCCGCCGGCGACCGGGCCGTCGCCTATGACTACAAACAGTGGCGACTCTGCCCGTCGATTTGTTTCGAGGATACGGTCCCTCATTTGATGCGCACGCTGGTGGCGAAGCTCGAAGCTCCGACGGCCGGCGACAAGTCGGTCGACTGCCTGGTCAACGTCACCAACGACGGTTGGTTCCACGGTTCGGCCGGCCTCGATCAGCACTTGATCACGGCGCTGTTCCGCTGCGTCGAACTCCGTAAGCCGATGGTCCGAGCGGCCAACACGGGGATCTCGGCCGTGATCGACGGTGACGGCCTGGTGATCGAGCCGGACGTCTTCATTGATGCCGACAACAAGGGGCGCACATCGATGCGCGATCCCAAGACGGGCCGCTGGAACCGCAAGCTTAACGCCGTGCTGATCGATGCGATCCCGCTCGACAACCGCAGCAGTTTCTATCTGCATCACGGCGACTGGTTCGCCGCCGGCTGCGGAGCGCTCGCAGCGCTGGCGGGAGTGTTAGCACTCGCGACCGGAACGTTTGCCCGCCGTCGTCCCGCCGTTACAGTGTCTTAGACGAACTACGCCGCCCGACTGTGAGGGCTTTCTTGCTTTGAAGCACCATCGGGCTCACGCCCGACGCTCGCCGGGCAATAGAGCTTGGCGAGCCGACGGCGTAAGCTGTCGGGTGCTTCTCCATGGCTAACTGGGGCATTCGTCTAATCTGTCTACCCGCGGTGAACCCGCGCGTTTTTCCTTTGGACAGCGCCTCACGCAGACGTTTAGCATAGAGGTAGGCACTCTGTTCTTGCCCCCTGCCTGCCAAACTTTGCGTAAGACATCCTCATGTCTGAACTCGTGTTTGAACGCGGCCTCTACGCCACCCTGGCGGCAGCCTTGATCGTTCCCGAGTTGACGACGTTCGTGCTGTTTCTGTTCGTGCTGCTCAGCGTCGTGACGTTCTTCGCCCGGCAGGCCTGGTCACACGTTTGGATCAAGCACCGATCGCAGGTCTTCACCTCCCCGCCGATCGAGCGGGTGGCACTGCGAGTCGTCTCAGCCGACTCTTCACGTTCGAGCTGAGCGGAGTTGCCCCGGTAGTGGATCAGTTTGAATCTGGATGCGCCGGCCGGCGGTCGCTGGGTCGGTCTTTAGGCGGTCCTATGGTCGTGGACCGCGCGTCTTTGTCCACTCCCAGCGGATCGTCAAAGTATTTGGATCCTCCGGGCGCGCTCTGGGCTTGCTCGGGATGAACCGATCCTCCGGCCTTCGCCGTGAATAGGCGATCACCCAAGACCCCGAACAAAGCGCCGGCGACGAATAGGCAGAGCGACCAAGCAGTTCTGTTGAGTCCGGCCACGGTTAACTCCGTTTTTGTCGAGCCATCCGATTGGCGGTCCATGTCGCGATTGTACCGGGAGCGGGGGACCGCGGAATGGGGACTTGACACGATTGGTCGATCGGCCGATGCCGAAAGCATGGCGAAGCATCAACCGAAAAAGCTGCCCCGAGACGTGAACTCACGCGCGAACGCGATCGGCAAGATCGCGACCGGTCACTCAAACTGAGCCAC